>WYEN01000115.1 GCA_009903825.1 Desulfurococcales archaeon | reverse complement strand
CCTATATTATCTATCGGTTATGATCTTTGGGGATGGGCTTATGCTCGTAGACATGTTCTCGGCGTAAGATCCTCTTTATTCTCTGGTGCTATTCTAAACATTTTCTATGCAATCATCTCCTCAGTTATAATGTTTATTCTGACCATATTCATATCAATGTATCTAGGCTCTCAATATCTCTCTCTGATATTTTTCGTCGTCAATGTCTCCACAAATGCGCTGTCCTCATACGCCTCTTATATTACATCTGTTCTCAGACCTGATATATCAGCCTCGTCCTCTATGGTCTTTGAGATCGCGAGAGTTTTAATTGCTTACATCATGATTCGTGTCTTAAACACAGGTCTTGGCGGCGCAATTATTTCTCCAGCGATTGCCTCAGTAATATCCTCAACATATTCTCTCTATATGCTCAAAAGATCTGGTCTTCTAATCTTCTCCAGACAAGATCTTCTGAGAGAAACATCTATTCTTCTCAAGATGTCTCTGGCAGGTCTTGTGAATAGCATAGGAAGTTTTCTATGGAACAGCGACAGGATCTTTCTTACAATAATCTCTAGAGCTGAAGAGGCTGTGTCATTCTTAGGCATATCATATTCTCTCAGAGGGATCCTTTCACAGATAACTTCAACACCTTCATCAGTGATCTATGCTAAGCTTCTTGAAGAGTCAAAGTCTCCTACAAAAGATCTTCTTATGATAACATTCTCATTCTCAATACCATCATTATTCATAATGATCGTTATGTCAAAATCTTTCATATCAATATTAAATCCTTATTACATGTCGATATCAGATATAATCTCGATCTCATTGTTAGACGGCTTTATAAGCGGTATCGCAGGAGTCTTCGTGTCGATAGCTTTAGGAGTTGAGAGAAGAGATCTTTATATAGAGAGCGCTAAAGATCTTTTCAAAACATCTATTGGAAGAATATATCTTGCAAATCTCACTCGAGCAGGCGTCTTCTCAATATCAAGTCTCATCTACTCTCTTCTCATATATAAAAAAGTCTTGTCAGGATCTCCTGAGGAGGCTGTCTTGATAATATCTCTTCTTCTTCTCATCCCTTCAATATCATATCTCATATTCACATTTAGAGAGGCTGTTGAGAAGAGGTCTATAGAGATCTCTAGAAAAGATCTTTTTGACATAACTCTTTCTTCAATAATCTCCTCGTTATACCTAGTAATGTCTGGAGCAAACAATCTCATCGTAAGATCTGTCTGGAAAGATCTTTCTATATTGTTGTTTCATCTAGGAGTTTCAGCAATAATCTATATAATATCTCTATATATCTTATCAAAATGGTTTAGAGATTTTGTTAAGACTGTCTTGAGATATCTCTTCTCACACATATCTTCTCATAGATCTCTTCAGGCGTAGAAGTCTCTAAAACAGAGATCCAGTCTATATACGTTATTCTACACTCATCTTCTCCACGAAGGATCCTAAGGATCTTCTCAACGGCTTGCTCAAGATCTTTCTCATAGATCTCACATATTTTAAAAGGATCCTGCTCCTCCACAGCATTATATAGACACACCCCGAGTATTTCAGCCTCAATATTCTCAATAACCTTCTCTCTAGGCCATTCTCTCTCACATAATCTCTCAGCAATCTTCTCAGGATTTGCTCTTAACACAAATATCTTCTCTATATAAGAAGGATCTATTATCTCTGGATAATGACTGTCTACAACAATGATCTTGTCGGGATTCTTCTCACATAATTCTCTTATGAAATCATTTATCTTGTCAGGATCTGCAACATAAGATCCTCTCTCCATATCATAACTGCTATAAAGTTTTTTATCAACAACTTCTTTAGAAAGATCTATGTACAGCCCATTTATAATCTCAGAAATTCTTCTTGCAACATATGTTTTTCCAACGCCAGGGGTCCCAGAGATCCCTATAACACGACACATAAGATCATCTCAATAAACCTAGTTTTCTTCTTATTATAACATTGATCTTCTCAGGATCAGCTCTTCCTCTTGTAAGCTTCATGACTTGTCCAACTAAATAATTTATCGCCTTAGGATTCTTTTTAACATCTTCAACAGCCTTAGGATTCTCTCTAATAACTTTCTCAGCAAGCTCTTCAAGATATTCATCTTCTGATATCACCGTCAGACCTTTCTCACTGATGATCTTCTTAGGATCTTCTCCATCAAAAACTATTTTATCCAGTATCTCTTTCAGAATCTTTATGCTGATAACTTTTTTATCCAAAAGATCCAGTAGCTCAGCTATTTGTTCTGGTCTTGCTCTAACAAGATCAAATCTTCCTCCTCTCTCATTAATTTTTCCTAGAAAATCATTTATAAGAAGATCAGCTATTTTATCAGGCTTGTTATATATTCTGGCGATATCTTCAAAATATTTTGCAAGCCATTTTCTAGATACGAGAACCCCAGCCTCATAATCTGTGAGACCATATTGTTTTATAAATCTCTCTCTCATAACCCATGGAAGCTCTGGCATCAAAGATCTTATCTTCTCGATATACGAATGATCAATTTCTAGAGGAGGTATATCTGGCTCAGGCATATACTTGTACTCCTCTTCAAACTCTTTATGTCTAGCTGATACTGTCACTCCTCTTATATCATCCCAATGTCTTGTCTCTCTAACAACCTTCCCTCCTGTCTCAAGGATCCTTTTTTGTCTAATTATCTCATAATTAATTGCTTTCTCAAGATCTTTTAAAGAGCCTATGTTTTTCACCTCGACTCTCTCGCCACCTTCTATAGATATGTTAGCATCTATTCTGAAAGATCCTTCTAAAGAAGGATCTGTTATATTAAGATGATCCGCCAGCTCAAGAAGTTTCTCGACAAAAGACACGGCCTCCTCAGCATCTGAGAGATCTGGCTCAGTGGCTATCTCGAGAAGAGGTATCCCAGATCTGTTGTAATCTATGAGTGTATAAGGACTTTTCCAAGGATCTTTCTCAGGATAAATTATCTTCGCAGGATCCTCCTCAATATTTATTCTTCTGATCCTCACGATCTTTCTACGTCCTTTAACAAAGATCTCTAGAGATCCTCCGTATGCTACTGCAGAGTATCTTCCCATAGTATATTGTGAGATCTGATATCCCTTCGGAAGATCTGGGTAGAAATAATGTTTTCTCATAAAAACAAGTCTATCACTTATTTTAGAGCCTAAGGCAAGAGCCAACTGAACAGCTTTCTCAATAACATATCTATTAGGCTTTGGAAGAACTCCTGGAAGACCTAGACATATAGGACACACATTTCTGTTTGGTGGAGAGTTTCTATAATCAGCTGAGCATGAGCAGAACAGTTTTGTTTTTGATGATGTGACTTGTAGATGTATCTCTAAACCTATTATCACGCTCATATCATATCTTCACTTCCAGCCTAGATTTATCATTATAATCATAGATATAAATCTTCGAAAGATCTTATGTAGAGAGAATGTCGTGTAGTCCTGTCTTAAGCTCTGATGCTCTTGCTATTCTAAGGATCTCAAGATCTTTTCCTGGAAGTGAGAAGAATTGGATCCCTATTGGAAGACCGTTTATAAATCCTGCTGGAATACTTATCGCAGGTCCTCCTATCAAGTTTGCTGTCACAGTCTCCATATCAGCAAGATACATTATATAAGGATCTTTTCTAATCTCACCTATTCTAGGTGCTGTAGTGGGAGTAGTAGGAGTGGCTATGGCGTCAGCATCTTTTAAAATCTCTTCTAATCCTCTTCTAAGAATTCTTCTCATCTTAAGAGCCTTTAGATAATACTGGTCGTAATATGCTGCGCTTAAAACATGTGATCCTAACACTATTCTTTTTTTAACTTCTCTTCCAAATCCTTCTCCTCTTATTTTAGCCATATATTCTGTCCACGACTTGTTAGAAGGATCCTCTGATAATCCATATAAGATCCCTTGGTATCTAGCCAAATTAGAGCTTGCTTCTGCAGTTGCTATGACGTAATAAGCTGATAATGAATATATGATCTCTGGAAAAGATCTTTCTATTACCTCGAGACCTTCAGACATCAGCTTATCTATGTAGCCTGAGACTGTTGAGACGACATCTCTATCAGCACCCTCCCAGAGCTCTCTTATCAAAACTATTCTTCTTCCTCTGAGATAGCCAGGGTCTATTCTCTCGATCTCTCTAGAAAAACTTTCAATACCATGATCTATTGTGGTAGGATCCATAGGATCTTTTCCTGATATGATGTCCATTAAAAATGCTGCATCAAGAACATCTCTAGTCATAGGACCCGCCTGATCTAATGATGATGCATATGCTATTATGCCGTATCTACTTACAAATCCATATGTCGGTTTATACCCTACTATTCCTGTGTATGAAGCAGGATTTCTTATAGATCCTCCTGTGTCAGTTCCCAGAGCCATGTGAGCCATGTAGGCTGATACTGCCACGGCAGATCCTCCTGAGCTTCCACCTGGAACATGATCTATGTTCCAGGGATTTCTTGTTATGCCGAAGAAGCTTGTCTCTGTTGTAGATCCCATTGCAAACTCATCTAAATTAGTTTTTCCAATGATCACTCCTCCAGAGCTTTTTATTCTGTTTATTATAGTCGCGTCATATGGTGGCACGTAGTTCTCTAAGATCTTTGATGCACAAGTTGTTCTGATCCCCTCAGTAGATATATTATCTTTAACCGCTATGAGAATTCCTGAGAGAGGCTTTTTACTCTCTAGAGATTTTCTGACATCTTTTAAAACATCTTCAAGAGGTCTGAGAGTTATATATGCTTTTAAAATATTTTCTTTTTTCTCAATATTCTCATATACTTTATAAACTTCTTCTAAGGCTTCCGAAGGATTCTCTCGAAAGATCTGTGCTTGTCTATATATAGATGCTCCTCTTCTCATATCATCTCTCCTCAACAGTTCTAGGAGCTTTTACATATCTATTCTCTACTCTACTGTTTTTCTCAAGCCATTTAATCATCTCATCACCATGATCCTTTGGCTCGTCCTCTCTCAGAATATCTCCACGCTCCCACACATAGAATAGAGGCTCTATCTCCCCAAGATCTATTTCATCAAGTTTTTTAACAAGATTCATTAATTTGCTCACTTCTTCAACAAATTCTTCAAATTCTCTCTCATCAATTTTGATCATTGAAAGCTCAACAGATCTTCTCACTATGCTCTTAAGATCCTCACTCAATATAATCCGCCTGCCAAATGATATATAAGTTTTCAGAGATATTATATTGAGCATGTCATGTGAAGAATATGATCTGAGGAGATATATAGCTATTATACTAGCTGGGATGCCAGGCTCAGGTAAAAGTCTCTTCTCAACAGTTGCAAAAGAATGTTGCGGTATTCCAGTATACGTCATGGGCGACATAATTAGAGAGGAGGTTGTTAAAAGAGGTCTTGAGCCTACTCAAGAGAATAATGCTAGAATAGCTGCTGAGCTTCGCGAAAGATACGGATCTAATGTTATTGCAATATTAACTATCAGAAAAATAGCCTCCGAGAATCCTTCCAAAGATCATATTATTATTGATGGGGCAAGATCTCTTGACGAAGTCGAATGTTTCAGAAAAGTTTTTAGAAAAACGATCATTGTTGCGATCCATTCAAGTCCTATGAGAAGATTCATGAGATTGGTCTCGAGAGGAAGAAGTGATGATCCTAGGGATTGGGATGATTTTGTTTCTAGAGACATGATAGAACTATCGAGAGGATTAGGATCTGTTATTGCGCTGGCTGATCATATGATCATAAATGAGGATCTTGGTAGAGAAGCTTTTATAAATAATGTGGCTTTTTTCATAGAAAAGATCTTTGGGGTCACGTGTTTGAAAAGTTGTCTAGATCAGATTTTTCATAGAAAAGATCTATGATCCTTTTTCTAGTCTTCATGTCACTTAATAAAGCCTCTAGATCCTCAATATTTCTTCTTAGAACATCAATCTTATGTTTATATCCTGGGACCAGAGGATCTGGATAATCAGTTCCGCTTAAGATATTATATATTTCTCTCATCAGGTTAAGCATATCTTCAGCATTATCTATATCGAATCTCCCCAACGCGTTGATAGCCATTCTCTTCAACTCGCCTGTCGCATCAAGTATTCCTAGAATGATTGCCTCCTCAGGCATCTTTTTATTTAAATTACACAAAGATTCTGATCCATACAATATATGGGCTAGATATGAGGCTTCGCAAAACTCTATGAAAGCCTGTAGCGAAACTCCTCCTCGAACAAGATCAGGATCCTCCTCATAATAGTTTAGTAGCTCTATAACATTTTTCTCGCACTCTCTTAATCTATTTAACATATCGTTAACATCAGAATATTCTTCAGAGACTATCTGAGCTGTGAGTCTACCTGAGCATCTTATGATCTCTCTAGATCTTCTTATGATCTCTTCTCTCCTAAGATCTCTTCTATTTAATCTTCTTATGATCTCTTCAATAGTTCTCCTAAGATCTTTTTTGATGTCATCAGTGATGCGAGGCTTCATCAAAGCTCAGACTCACGGCTATTCATCATTTTCATAAAAATATTTCGTTTCTAAAACTATATATCTGAGATTTAATAATTCGTTGAGAGAGTATGTTTAAAAATGATTGGATTTGCATATAGTATTAATGATCCTGCTGGCAGAGGCATGGCTTATAAACTGGCTGAGAGATTAGATGGCGTATGTGTCAACACAAATGATCCAAGGGCTGTCGTAAGATGTGTCTTAAAGAATAATATAGTTATGATCGGCTTCTCAGATGACGTGATATATTTAGAATATCTAGATGATTATTTCAAAGATCATGATCTTGTTGCGATCTTGTCGAGACACTCTTCAGCATCTCATATTCCCAGCCTCACTATTCATTATACTGGGAATCCTAGGAGAGAAGCTTCTTTCGGAGGGGATCCTATGTCTCTATCATTTACAAAACCTTCTATATCAACAGCTTTTTTAAGAAACATATTTAGAGCGGCTCAAGAGAATAATCTCTCATCATATTCAATATCTTATGAGGCTACTCATCACGGTCCTACGAGAAATAGAGTTCCAATAGTTTTTCTTGAGATAGGATCTTCAGAGATCGAGTGGAGAAATCCTCTGCTTCATGATCTTTGGAGTCATGCTGTTATAAAGACTCTCTCAGGAGAGGAGGTTGGTTGTTCAAAAATTGTTTTAGGTTTTGGAGGTCCTCACTATTCTGATAGATTTACTAGACTTGCTATTGAGAAGAGATATTGTTTCACTCATATAATACCTAGATATGTGTTGAAAGAGTTGGATAATAATGATCTTTCTTATGTCTTTGATGAGGCTTATAGAAAAACTCTTGAGAAGATAGATTCTGTTGTTGTTGAGAGAAAATCTCTCACCTCTGAGCAGTATCATCTTTTAGAAGAGAAAGCTCGTGAGAAAGATCTTGAGATGATCAGATTATGATAAGAATTGTGTTTCTAGGAACAGGCGCAGGATCTCCTTCTCTCAGTAGATGGGCTCTTTCAACAGCTATCGTCTATGATAGCTTGATCGGGTTGTTAGATTGTGGAGAAGGCTGTCAAATAAGACTTCAACAGAGAGGTATATCTCCTCTTAAGATAAGATTTGTAGCAGTAACTCATCTTCACGGAGATCATGTGATAGGTCTTCTACCTCTTCTACAGACTATGACCTTGTTCAATAGAAAAGACATGTTAGAGATCATTGGTCCAAAAGATCTTAAGGATCTTGTTGAGCTGTTTATGAAGATCTCTAGACACAAAACATCTTTCAATATTATATATAAAGATCCTTTGGAAAAGATCTCTTATAATGATAAGATATTTATAAAAGGTTTCGAGACTTGTCACACAATAGAAAGCTATGGATATCTTATAGAGATTAAATATAAAAAAGATCTTTTTAAAATATGTTTTACAGGAGACACAGGACCTTGTGAAAATGTTGTGATGAATTGTAAAGATGTTGACATATTGATCCATGATGCAACGTTTTTATCAGAACATAGAGACGAAGCCTCAGCATCTGGTCACAGCACTGTTGAAGATGCTGCAAAAACAGCTTTAGAGGCAAATGTTAAAAAACTTTATCTGACACATATAAGCTCGAGATATAATGATGAAAAAAAGATTCTAGGCGAGGCTAAGAAGGTTTTTAAAGAAAGTTATTTAGCTAATGATCTTGATGAAATAATTATTTTCTAAAAAACTACTCTTCTTCCTCTTCCTCCTCCTCTTCTTCCTCCCACTCTTCCTCTTCTTCCCAGGGCTCCTCTTCCTCTTCTTCTTCCCATTCTAACTCTTCTTCTCCCCACTCCTCTTCCTCTTCCTCCTCCTCTTCTTCCTCCCACTCTTCCTCTTCTTCCCAGGGCTCCTCTTCCTCTTCCTCAAATCTCAAAGGTCTTGGTACCATAGCCACACCATTTTAACCGTGTTTATCTAACTTATAAATATATTGTTTTATTATCTTCTACACTTTTCTTACTATCAATAGAAAATCTCTCTTATCTATCACAATTATCTTTTCTCCTGGTTTTATAAGATCCTTATCTGAGACAGCTCTCCAAAGCTCTCCTTCGATCATCACATAGCCCTCTTTATCTGGTCCTATCTCGTCTTTGGCAACACCTTCTTTACCTATCATATCAAAAAATCTATGTCTGGTCTTCATGATTCTAATGATCTGTACTGCAATGAAAGCTCCTATAGATCCTGCTCCAATTCCTATTCCTACTGATGCATAATATAATGTGGTGATAATATTTTCTGATCCTGAGATCATGATCTCTCTACCTACTACTGGGAGAAACATTCCTCCAAGTCCCGTTAATATAAGTCCTGAGATTATCAGTATTCCTCCTTCGCTTCCTCCTAAAGCGATTCCTCCTGCTAGAAATCCCAGTCCCAGTATGATCATGAATAATGATATGAGATTCAGACTGAAGCCTGACCCTATTAATCCTAAGAAGAGGAATATCAATGCTATAGGAATACCTATTAAATGTCCTGAGGATATTGCAAATATTATCGAGAAAACAGCTATCGTAATAAGGATCCCGCTGACTGTAGGATCTGATAAGAAGCTTAATAATGTGCATGATATACACTCAGGAGCATTAACTAAAGTATCAATTTTCAAGATAAATATATTGTCTCCTATCTTAACTTCTCTATCATATATCTTTTTAATAAGATCTTGTAGCGAGTTAGCATTAAGATCTGCAATCTTATATTTGACAGCTTCAACGCCATTAATTACTGTAGCGTTTAATATAAATTCTTTTACTAATGTAGCGTTTCTTTCTCTCATCTCTGCTATATCAGTATATTTCTTTATAAGTGGATTAATTATCTTAGGCTCTGTAACAGGCTGGATCTGTCCTGTAGGTCCTATAGTGATCGGCTGGGCATCACCTATATTTGCTGTAGGCGACACTGCGAGAACATGTGTTGGTATAAGTATTAATGTTGCTCCACTATAGCTGTCTCCTGATGCAAATCCTATCACAGGAACGTCTGATCTAAGTATCATATCTGTTATATCCATAGTGTCTCCTAAGAAGCCTCCTGGAGAGTTTACATCAAGTATCAATGCAGCATTATCTTTCTCAGCAAGATCTAAAGCTATTTTAATATGTTCTTTCAATCCTTGGTCTATTGTTCCTCTGACATATAACACATATGCTTTATGGATCTCTATTGTCGAAGGTTTTAAAAAGATGTTTTTCTCATGTGATAAGAAAGATCCTATGTATATAAATGTTATCCCATGTAAGAGGAATATTGTTAATAATATTGTGAGAAAAAGATGTTCTTTTCCTGATATTCTCATTTCTTTGAACCTTCTTCAGAAGTCTTCTCTGAGGTTCTTGTGGCGAGAAGCTGGTTAAATGCTGTAGTTAATGCTGCAGCTAGTGATGAAGAGTCTCCTCTAGATGTGTCTGTGATCACTATTAATGCTCTCTCTTTAGCTATCTCAACAAATGTCTGTAGCTCTCTAAGTCTTATTCCTATAGGATATTTCTGATAAAATTGTGCAGCCTCACTTATTATCGAGGCTGCCTGTCTCTCTCCCTCAGCCTCTATTATTCTAGCTCTTCTAATTCTCTCTGCCTGAGCCTGTAGAGACATTGCTTTTATAAGCTCCTCTGGGAGCAGTATATCTCTTATCGTCACTGCCACAACTTTCACTCCCCATGCCTCAGTCATTTCATCAAGGATCTGTTGAATTCTTTTGCTCACTTCTTCTCTATGTGACAACAGCTGATCTAGCTCTATAGTGCCTATCACGTCTCTAAGTGTTGTCATTGCCAGCTGTGTGACTGCATAGTTATAATTTGATACTTTGACGACAGCTTTTATAGGATCCTCTACTCTGTAATATACTACAGCATCTACTGATACCGAGACGTTGTCTTTTGTAATCACCGCCTGTCTGGGGACATCCACGGTATTTACCCTAAGATCTAGTTTGAAAAACTGGTCTACCATTGGTATTATAAAGAATATGCCTGGCCCGGCAGCTCCTTTTAATCTTCCTAATCTAAATATTACTGCTCTCTCATATTCTCTCACTATTTTTATGGCTGATGCCAGAAACGGGACTACTATTAAAAGTATCACTATTAAAAGTATGAGAAGACCATCCATATCAGGCCACTCTCTATAATAAGAATTGTTTACTGATTATATAAATTAACTAGTCTCCCGAGGATTCTTCTCAGGATTTTTCTGAGACTTTTCTTATGTATTCTGTGAGAGGTCTGTCTCCTGAGGCGTCTCTATATATGTCTTCAATAGTTAATCCTCCTTCTCTGAAATATTTTTTATCGATTTTATATCTGCCTTTCTCAGTCTTCTCTAAAAGCTCTATAGGAATAAATCTCCATTCTGTCTCTTTAACGATTTTTATTGCTACAAAAGATCTTCCTCCAGATCTTCTTGAGAATTCTTTCAGCTTCTCTATTTGAAAAGGTTCTACGTATATGTTTTCTTCTTTCTCTCGAGTCTTTATCTCAAATATATATATTTTGCCATTTTTTATAGCCACAAGATCTGGGTAAAAGACTCTTTTAGTTTTTGCGCCGCTTGCAGGCCCTCTGATCACTGCAAAGCCTAGCGACCATAATTTTCTCGCCAGATCTCTTTCTCTCTGAAAAGCTCTTCTTTTTATAAGGATCTTCTCATTATCTCTCATTTTCTCCTCCGCTTAATTTGAGCCTTAACACCACGTTATATTTCCTCTCAAGCTTCTTCTTTAGTTTTATAAAATTTCTTCCTATGCTAGAGACTCTTTCTCTTGGCAGTGAGATCCATATGATCTCTCCTTCTCTCTCTATATCTGCATCAGGCAGTTGTCTTTTTATTTCTGAGAAAATCTTTTTATCTTCTGACGACTCCTCTTCATATCTCAGTCTTTTGACTGGGACGACCACTGTCTGCTCGCCAAACGTGTATATCTCATATTCTAATTCTCCTGTCTCTACGTCTCTAACCTCTACGACAGGTCTTGCAAGCTCGATCTCTTTTAATCCTGTCGGAAGTTTTACTGTAAGTCTCAACTCATATATCTTCTCTACTCTGCCTCTGTTTATGAATATCACCGTGTCTATTATGCTGGGTATCATGCCAAGATCTATTCTTCTGAGAAATCTCTGGATCGCATCTATAGGACTTGTGGCGTGTAAAACTCCTATCATCCCGATCCCTGCCAGTCTCAGATCCACGTAAAGCTCAAAATCTCTGTCATCTCTCATCTCATCAAAAACTGTGTAATCAGGTCTGCTTAGAAGAAGAATGTCATGAAGCTCTTCTGATGAGCCTTTGTTTTTTGAGTATTGAGAGATCTCGTCTGGCAGATGCATGTCTCTGGGACTCTCTATGGTCTTAACAATTTTTCCTCTCTCCATATAAAATCTTGCCAACGCCTGTGCGAAAGTTGTCTTTCCCATTCCAGGAGCTCCTGCTATAAGTATGCCTTCAGCCTTCTCAATAAATCTTTTTATAAGAGGCTCTTTAAGATTATAACTTTCCAGGCTAGGCATTGCCAGAGGTCTTGTGATGGTTATCTCTGTAGTATCGCTTAGAGGAGGCTTCACAATTATTATTCTATACAGGCCTAGCTGTATGATATATGAATATGGTCTCTCAGACTCTATGAAGCCTTTTCTTCTAAGCTTCACTTCATCTAAAATCTCATTGATCATCTGATCTATTTCTCTATCTGTGAGCGGTTTATTATCTAGATACTCAAAATACCATTTCAACGGACTGCCCTTCTTAGCTCTAGGCGGCGCCCCAGCCTTAAGATGTATAGACATAGTGTTTTCATCAAAATATTTCTCAAATGTAAGTCTCTCTAATTCTCTTCCTATTCTCATCACCTCTACACCTAATGTGGATGCCACCTGTTCTTGATATCTGTCTGCTGTTATCAACACTCCTCCTATCTCATAAGCGTAATCTCTGATCAATTGTTCAAGAGTTTTATATGTTAGCATCTTATCTTGTGAATAATTTATTATTCTGATCTCTATGTTCTCGTTATTAAGATTTTTTAACTTATTAATCTCCTCCAAACCTCTTACAGCCTGAGGATCTCCCTCTCTAATTTTCTCATCTAATTTATCGATCACTTGCTTCAGTATATGTATCTCTCCTTCTCTAATGTTTTTAATGACAAAATCTGTTAATGGCTCGCTGCTTTCTACAACTGCAGAGTAGTCTATCACATATATGTTTCTAAACGCCTTCCTCAATATATGAGCACCATTCTCGTATCTCTAAATAAGTATATAGTTAGAAGATTTTATAGGCGTTTATCATCTTTAAATGGTCTATAAATTCTTCTGAAAAAGTTTATATATCTGAAATCTTAATATAATCACAGAGCTTTCAGCTGGTGTTGATCAGGTGGACATATACGCGATAGCTATGATGACTCTATTGATAATTGTCTCTCTCTTAATTCCTGTGTTAGCTCTCTTAATAACTAGAGGCGTCTCTCCAGATATTGATTATAGATTCAAGAGAAGCCGTTTTGAGAGTGGGAATCCTCCTATTGGAAGAGCCAGAGGTTTCTTTGTGATGCAGTATTATCCTTATCTTCTGATGTTCTCTTCTCTAGAGCCTTTTGTAGTTCTTCTCGTCTTCATATTTTTTACACCTAATATATGGCTTGTAACATATTTTTTAGTTTCTTCTTTTATTCTTCTCATGCCTGTGTTATATTATGTGTATAAACAGGCAGGTGATATAGATCTATGGAGAGAGGAGTAGTCTTTGTGGGAGACATAAACATCTTTATCAGAAGACTGGTGAGATCTCTTGTTGAGAAGAAACCTATTAGAGATTTGATAGACTGGGCTGTGGCATATTCTCTCTGGCCTGTTCATTTGATGACCAGCTGTTGTGGAGTTGAGCTTGCAGGCGGATATTCTCCTAGATATGATCTTGAGAGATATGGATCTCTTCCTTTCGTCTCGCCTCGTCAGACTAATCTGATCATTATTGAGGGTACTTTAACCAGAAAAATGGCTAGAGTAGCTAGAATAACATGGGAGCAGATGGCTGATCCAAAGTTTGTGATTGCTATGGGAGCCTGCGCTATTGATGGAGGTCTCTTCTGGAACAGTTTTAATATTGTGAGGGCTAACGAGGTAATGCCTGTGGACGTGTATATACCTGGGTGTCCTCCTAGACCTGAGGCTCTTGCCTCAGCTATATTAGCTCTTCAAGATAAAATTAGAAAAGTTGGGATAAAGAGAGAAGACATTGAGATCTTGAGAAAATATGTTGAGAAATGATGAGGACGGTATGAATGTCTTCTCAGACTTCTCCTCAAAGTACTCAGATGAAAAAGGAAGATCCTGATCTAAAGAGATTCTTAGAGATATTAAATGAGAGAACAAAAGATCTTAATCCTAAGATCAGTGTCGACAAATATGGAAGAGCTATCTATATTGAGATCTCGAATGAGAAGCTTCATGAGCTTGCTGAGAGATTATCAAAACTAGGTATAGATCATGTCAAATCAGTCACAGGAGTTGACTATCCTTCTGAAAATAAGATCGAGCTTTTGATACACGCAGGATCTTATCTTAGAACACTTAGAAAATATACTGTTATAATAAAATCTTTTCTAGACAGATCATCCCCGAAGACATGTTCTCTCACAGATGTGTGGCCTAGCGCAGAGTTTCAAGAGAGAGAGGCTTGGGAGATGTTTGGAATATATTTTGAGGGTCATCCAGATCTTAGGAGACTTCTTCTCCCAGAAGATTTCGAGGGTATGTGGCCTATGAGAAAAGATTTTATGATAAAGACTAGAAGACCTGGAGAGGTCGAGGGTCCGTGGAAGTAGACAGAGGCTCTTCAAATGATTTTTTATCTAATCTTTCTCAAGAGCTTTTTATGATTAGAGAGACTGGCGTGAGAGAGGAGGGAGAGAGGTTAATAGAGCTTCAGATAGGTCCTGCTCATCCAGGCTCTGGTCATATGAGGATTCTTGCATGGGTTGATGGAGATATTGTGGTCAGATGTGATCCTGACATTGGTTTTGTTCATAGAACTATTGAGAAACTTAGTGAGAATAGAGCCTATATAAAGACTATTCCTCTTGTTGAGAGACCAAGTCTTCTTGATACTACTCCTATGACTATAGGCTATGTAAATGCTGTGGAGAAGTTGATGGGGATAGAGGCTCCTCCTAGAGCTAAGTATCTGAGAACTATACTAGCTGAGATAACTAGAATCGCGAGCCACTTTTATGGCATAGGGATCTTAGCTATTTTCCTGGGTCACTCCACGGGCTTTATGTGGGCTTTTGGAGATAGAGAGGTCATGATCGAGCTTGCCACTATGTTGACAGGAGCCAGAATAACGTATGCATATGTGATCCCTGGAGGCGTCAGAAGAGATATGCCTCAGAACTTTCCAGATCAGGTTGAGAAAGGTCTTAGATATATTGAGAGAAGATTAAAAGATTGGGAGAAACTCTTTCTTAATAATCCTGTTGTCGAGCGTAGACTTAGAGACATAGGGGTTCTAAAGCCTGTCATGGCGAGAAGACTAGGTATCACAGGACCTAATCTTAGGGCTTCGGGAGTTGATTATGATGTTCGTATGGCAGAGCCTTATGAGGCTTATGACGAGATTGATTTTATGATACCTGTTGCTGAGGAGGGAGATGCCTATGCCAGAGGTCTGGTGAGATTTAAAGAGATTGAACAGAGTATTAGTATTATTAGACAGGCTATTAAGAAGATCCCTGATGGAGACATCATATCGCCTCAGATATCTAGGCTGTTTAATCCTTTGATGAAGAAGATCTATGCTGAGACCAGAAGAGTCAAGTTTCCAAGTCTTCTGGCAACTTTAAAGCCTCCAAAGGGAGAGGCCATGGCGAGAGTTGAGGCGGGACGTGGAGAGGCTCTCTTTCATATAATCAGCGATGGATCTACTAATCCTTACAGGTTTAGATTTGTCACGCCTTCCTTTAGAAATGTTATTCTCTTTAAGTATCTGATCCCTGGTCACAGACTTGCTGACATACCTGCGATATATGGATCTATAGATTATTTTCCTCCCGAGGCTGATAGATAATGGTATACATAGGTCCTCTAGAGATCCCTGGAAGACTTATATATGATTTTCTACATATTTTTATTCTTCCTGGCTTTGGAGCTATTCTAGTGTTGGTCATACTCATCATCTGGGCTGAGAGAAAGATTGCTGGTCTTGTACAGCTTAGATATGGTCCTCTTCATGTGTCGAGAAGAATTGGCGGAGCTCTTCAGCTTGTTGCTGATCTGATAAGATATTCGTTGCAAGAATTTATTGTGCCTGAAAATGTTGATAAGATAGCTTATTTGATGGCTCCCGCCCTGGCTCTTCTATTCGCTGTTATACCTATAGCTTTCATGCCCACAGCTCCAGGTATTGCGCCGCCTATATATGTAGAGCCTAATCTTCTTCTTATTCTGGCGGTTATTTCGTTAGCTCCTATATTTGTTATAGTTACGGGCGTTGCTTCTGATAACAAGTTTGCTTTCATAGGATCTTTGAGAGAGGCTTTTCTCATGATATCTTATGAGATTCCTTTCATAATATCTATACTTTCAACAGCTTTCATATATGGAACTCTGGATCTTTACAAAATTGTGGAGGCTCAGTCGAAGGCTTTCTTAGGCGTTCTTCTCAATCCTTTTGCAGCATTGGTCGCGTATATTGCTATTCTGAGAATCACTGGAAGATTTCCTTTTGAGATTTCTGAAGCAGAGTCTGAGCTTGTCATGGGGCCGTATACAGAGTATAGCGGTCTCATGTATGGTGTTGCTATGGGGATAGGATATATAAAGCTTTATGTATACACGCTTCTCTTCTCTATAGTGTTTTTAGGAGGCTGGCTGCCTATATCTTCCACTGGAAACATTGTTTTTGATTATATACTAGGAAACATAATTCTTCTTATAAAAGCCTCTATCTTAATGTTAATAGCTGTCTTCCTAAGATCCGTCTATCCTAGATATAGAATTGATCAGGCTGTGAGATTAGGCTGGTCTTTAATTCTGATCCTTTCTGGGGCGGCTGTGGCATGGTCTCTAATTATTCGTCTCATCATATGGAGGTGATCTTATGAGCCTGAGAATTGTTGAGGAGGAGATGGATCCCGAGATTAAAGAGTTGATCGAGAAAGGTTTTGATAAAACCAAAGTTTTAAAAGTTAGTCTTCCAAAGCCTGGAGCAGTTGTTCAGAGAAATGTTGATGCTCTTCTCACAGGGTTTAAATACGTTGTCAAGCCTATGAGACTCACCATAGACTATCCTTATAAAGCTGTTGAATATCCCGAGGGTTATAGAGGCATGTTCAGAGTTGATGATAATAAGTGCGTAGGTTGTTCTCTTTGTGACGTGGTTTGTCCTGCTGATGCTATAAGACTTGTGTTGAAAGATAAAAAGAAGGTTCCAGTGATCAATTGGGGCAGATGTATATTCTGCTACTTCTGTGTAGATATATGTCCTGTAGAGGCTTTTGAGACGACAAAATATCATGATGCGGTTTTCACAAGATTTGAAGATATGTTAACTACTTTAGAGGAGTTCACCAAGAGACCTGAGGATTATGTGCCTATGAGAAAGATTGGTAAAAGATATAAAGTCGTTATTGATGAGTATAGAGGTCTGAGATACGAGCCTGTGGGATGATCTTATGATGTCATCATATGAGCTCATAATGATCATTCTAGGAATTCTTTCTATAGCGACTGCTCTCATGATATTATTATCTAGGAGTCTTGTATACTCAGCTGTTTATCTCTCTATTTTAGGTCTTTTAATAGCTTCTCAAATAGGCGTTCTAGGCCTCCCAACTATTGGAGTGATCCATATACTCGTATATGTAGGAGCCGGCGTTCTTTTCATAATAATGACTGTGTCTCTTATCAGAGAAGAGTTTGAGAGAGAAGTGAAAACTATCAAGATCCCTGCTTTGATACTCGCCATCTTAGTATCTCTGCCTCTGGCCTATATAGCTTATGTCTCTGAGACAAGGATCATCTCTCTTCCAAGACCTGATTATGTTTTAATATCAGAGATCTTGGGACAATATCAGTTTCTGCTTATAATATTTGTCACAGTAGTTGTTCTTGCTTTGGTCTCTTCAATATCTATAGTCGCTTGGAGGAGGGTTAGAAGATGAATATCCTCATGTTGATAGGCTCTATATTATTCGGCATATCTGTCTACGGCTTGTTATCTTCTAAAAACATGGCTAGGATCCTTATATCAGCTGAGGTGATGTTCAACGCCTTTGTTCTTTACGTCCTCTCTTATGTGGTCTCAGTCTCAAGCATCTTCTCTGACGCAGTAGTCTTTATAAGCTCTCTGGTTCTGATGGCTATATTACTGGCTGTGGGAGAGATCGTCGTTTCATTCTCTATTCTTCTTGCTTTAATCAGATTTAAAGTTTTGAAAAGAATTGATACTGAGGAGGTTGTGATAAAAGATCTGAGGTATGAGGAGGAGAAAAAATGATCTTGCTGTCTACACTTTTGATCCCTCTCATAGCTATATTGATCATATCTATATCTCCTGAAGAGAATAAAAAATTCTTCGCATATTTATTAACGGGATCTTTATTATATAGTTTTGTTGTATACATGTACATGCTTTTCACATACTCCACTTTATATTTCGAGGTTTTATATGGATATGTATCTTCTATAGGATATTTCGGTCTTATCTATGACGGTTTTAATGCGCCATTTCTCCTTGGTATTGCTTTAGTCTCTTCTATCGTGGCTTTATATTCTCTTCCTTATATGGAGCATAGATTTCATGAGCTCGGAGGAGGATCTTGGAGATCTTATTATGTTAATTACGGCTTATTCTCGGTTTCCATGCTTGGAGTGGCTCTGTCTTCTAATATGATTGAGTTTTATATATTTCTAGAGATCTCTCTTATAACATCTTTTATTCTTCTAGCTTTATACGGTTATGGCGACAGGATCAGGATAGGCATCATGTATTTCATATGGACTCATGTTGGTGCTCTATTATTTTTAATAGGATCATTCATATATGGTCTTAATGCTGGCAGTTTTGATTTTATTGTTCCTTACAAGCCTTATTATATGACTGGTCGTGGTTATGAAGTCCTGGCTCCACTGGGTCTTCAAGTGATCGTCTTCATATTGATTTTTCTCGGCTTAATGATTAAGCTGCCTGGCTTTGGCTTTCATATATGGCTTCCTTACGCACATGCTGAGGCTCCTACTCCTGTCTCAGCTCTTTTAAGTCCTAATCTTATTGGTTTAGCCGCCTTGGGCATGCTTAGGATCTTGGTCACTTTATTTCCACAGATCTTTTATCTCATGCAGAACATGATCATTGTGTGGGCATTGATCACTATGATATATGGAGGTTTAGTAGCTCTTTATCAGAGTGATTATAAGAGATTTCTCGCGTATAGTAGCATCTCGCAGATGGGCTATATACTTCTTGGTCTAGCAACCCTGACCCCAGCAGGTGTTCTAGGAGCTGTTCTTCATTATCTTACTCATGCTCTCGGAAAAGCTTCTCTCTTTATGACTGCAGGAAACATAATAATATCTGGTAATGAATTAAGAGATATCAATAAGATGGGAGGCTTAGCCTCTTCTATGAATAAGACTGCAGGTTCTGCATTATTAGGTTTTCTCTCAATATCTGGGCTTCCTCCTACTGTGGGGATAATAAGCAAGTTTCTTATCGTGGTAGGGTTTGCAAGTTATGTCATCACAGGTTTCTCTAATATATATTTGATGGCTATATTGATCTTGACAGCTTTCATAGGTTTCGGATTAACTCTTGTATATAGCTTTCATACTATGAGAAGAATATTCTTCGGCTTAAGAAGATCAGATATCGAGGTTTCTGAGGCTCCTTCTATGGCTTCGTTATCAACTTTTGTTCTCGCAATATTCTCCATAATCTTTCTAATTCTCGCAGGCTATTTAATTAATCAGGCTCATTATTCCTCTGATTTTATGAAGATTATTTTAATGATGAGGTGATCATGTTTGAGCTCTGTGGAAATAGTCTGGTGGATAGATCTTATATGGATCATTCCTTTCATAGGTGCGGCTCTGGCTGGTTTGGTGGGGGTTTTTAATAAAAGGTTCTCAGGTTTCATAGGCGTCTCATCAATTTTTGTAAGTGCTCTTCTAACTATACCTTCTCTTCTAATGATAATTCATGATCCCTCAAAGATCATTGTTTCTCCACAAAGAGAATGGTTTGTAATTGACATGCCTCTTGCTAATACTCCTCAGCTTGTCTTCAGGGTCGGGAGTTATGTTGATGGTCTCTCAGCTATCATGGCTTTGATGGTTGCATGGGTCTCTCTTTTAATATCGATCTATAGTCTCAAGTATATGGAGGGCGACTATGGGGAGCACAGGTTCTGGCTGTTTTTCACTTTCTTCGTAGGCTCTATGCTTCTACTGGTTTTGTCATCAGATCTTCTTTTATTTATAATTGGTTGGGAGGGCACTTCATTAGCTTCTTATGCTCTTATTGGCCATTGGTATAGAGATGATGATGAGATCACTTTTGTCGGCGATAAAGATCGAAAGGCTTTTGGAAAATCAATGTTTTTCTCTCCAAGTCATTCTGGTGTGAGAGCTATTGTCATGACTGGCGCTGCTGACATAGGTCTTTTGATAGGCGTTGGATCTATGATCTTTTTCGGAGGCACTTCTTATATACCTGATCTATATTTAAGCTCTTCTTTAGCATCTTTCTTCAGAGAACTAGCCTCCTCAGGGGTGTTAACTCTGTTTCTCTTTATCACCACTTTGGGTGCTCTTGCCAAAAGTGCTCAGTTTCCTCTTCACGAGTGGCTTGTGACTGCTATGACAGGTCCTGCAAGTGTTTCTGCATTAATTCATGCTGCCACTATGGTCAAGGCGGGAGTATACTTCATGTTGAGATTTTCTCCAATATTCATCTCCATATCTTCTCTGGCAGGTTCTTTAGCGGTGTCTCAGACTAGAGAGTATTTTATCATAATAGCTGTTTTAGGCGGTTTTACAGCTTTTCTAATGGCCACAATGGCTGTGGTTAGTAGAGAGCTTAAGCTTATATGGGCTTTCTCAACAGCTTCTCAGATTGGTTATATGTTTGTTGCTGTAGCATCATCTGGTTTGATCGCTGAGCCTGGCCTAGGTATTGTGGCTGGCTTCTCTCATCTGCTTAGTCATGCTGTGTTTAAGGCTGCGTTGTTTTTAACTGCAGGAGCTCTTATTCATGTTGTTCACAGCAGATATATTAATGATATGAAAGGTCTCGCATCTTTTATGAGAATAACTGTCTTCTCTGCTTATCTAGCTGCTTTATCTCTTGCCGCCGTCCCTCCTTTAGCAGGCTTCTGGTCTAAAGATCTTGTTGTTGAGACCGCAGGTATTGCAGGTCTCTCTTTGATTTACGTTCTTCTTCTTTTCACAGCATTTTTAACAGGCTTTTATTCTCTCAGAGCTGTTGGTTATCTCTTTATGTCTTCCAAAGAGTCTTCTCATGTTCATGAGGCTCATGAGGCTAGTCCTGTGATGTATATTCCATATCTTATTCTGGCGCTGTCTTCTCTTGTCATAGGCTTCGTATGGTGGTTTTATATAAATGATTTTGCTGAGATAGTATTAGCTGCTCTCCCAATTGAGACTATTCATGAGATTCATATGGATCCTATGGTGATGTATATGTCGATAGTGATCGCATTGGTCTCAGCCTTTTCATCAATATATATATATCAGTTTTCTAAGAAAGAGATTTATCCAGTCATATTATCTAAGGCTCCTTCTCTTGAGTTTCTCCACAGATTTTTATATGATCGATGGTTTATCAACTCGATATATTATATAGTTTTTGTAGACAGCTTCACAGAATTGTATAAGACTTTAGGAAGATATTTTGAGCATCTTGTTATTGACAACTTTTATCATTCTATTCTGACCAGGTTCGCATCTGTAGTGAGCAGAGGTTTCAGAAGTATTCAGGTAGGCTTCATCAACATATATTTGATCGCTCTTATCATAGGTTTTCTAATTATGTTTCTCATCGGCATGGGGGTGATCTGAGTGAGCCTGGTCTTATTTGCTGATCTGTTTCTTTCTCTCACGACGTCTATATTAATTGCTTCTTCTATAGTCAGCGTGGTCTCTAAAATCTTGGATGTTCCGAGAGTTTATATGAAAAGATTTGCTCAGGCTATTCTTCTGATTCTTCTTATATATCTTTTTGTTGTTTTCTATGTGAGTCATAGTTATGTTATTTCTCAGTCTTATAGTTATTTTGTCTCTCCTGATGTTGTGAGTCTTTTGATCTTGTTATCAGTTTTGTTAAGCGCATTTTTTGTTGTATCAGCTTATCCTGTTGATCTTGAGATGTTTGAGATTGTCGTTGCTGTTTCTCTTTTGGGCGTGTTAGGTTCTGTGTTGATTGCTCATGCTCTTGATCCTCTTTCTATAATTGTCTCGTGGGCTCTTCTCTCGTTGTCTTCTTATTCTATAATTGCTTTGATGAAAGATCGTTATTCTCTAGATGCTTCTGCAAGATATATAATTGTAGGAGTTCTGGCTTCTCAACTTCTATTGTTTGGTTTAGGCATCATAGTGTCTACTTCTGTAGCCTCTAGATCTTTTTATACCACTGATCTTCATATGCTTAATACAGCTCTTGTTCTAGGTCTCTCAATGTTTTTTGTTGCTATAGGTTTTAAGCTTGGTTCTGCTCCTCTTCATTTCTGGCTTCCTGATGTGTATGGAAGAGCTTCTCCATATGCTATTGCTGCTGTATCTGGCTTCATCAAGATCGGTCTTATAGCTCTTCTGGTTAGAATAGTCTCTTTATACTCAGGTTATTCTCCTGTGTTCTATATAATGATCTTTTTGTCTGTTCTCAGCATGTTTATCGGTAGCTTCACTCCTCTTACTCAGAGAGATGTTCAGAGGATTCTTGCCTACAGCTCTATTGCTCAAATAGGGTATATATTGATTGGTGTCTCAATAATTTCTTTGGTTGCTTCTCCAGGAACATCTGGTTTTCAAAAGATCTTTTATATTGCTCTTGGCGGAGTTGTTGTTCATGCTCTTGGATACAGTATCTCTAAGGCGAGTCTCTTTTCTATGCTTGGTTATGTCAGAAGAGTCTCAGGCTCGTCAGATCTTTCTTCTCTGAGAGATATTGAAAAGCCTTGGCAGATGAAGTTTAGTATCATAATTCATCTTGCTAATCTTATTGGCGTGCCTCCTCTACCAGGTTTCTGGGGTAAGCTTCTTCTATTTTTATCAGCCACATATAATGATCCAAGGCTTTATCTCGGAGGCATTCCATGGCTTGCTATTTTAGGGGTTTTGGCTAGTGTCGTCTCTGTATTTTATTATCTAAATATTATGAGAGCATCTTATTTTGAGAGTAGCAAAAGTTCTTTAGAGAAAGAGCTGGAGAGATCTGGCGGTTCCTTGTCTTCTGATATATATTACCCGTATATAGCATCTATATTGATTATGATAATAGGATTGTTAATTCCTTTAATACTTGTCTACATAAGGATCTTAACATGATCTGCTTTTGATCTAAGAGTGAATATTATAAGCTTTGTAAGACTATAATTATAATGGCACCCGCGGCTCCCGGCGGCGGCTCACCCCGACAGAGGGTTAAACCCTCAGGATGAGGAGGTGGCCTCCAGCCGCGGGGATAATGATCTCTCACAATAATATATGGAGGCCTGGATCCCCCGAGACATATCTCTAGTCTCGGGAACTCCAGGTCTGACGCAGACATCCTCGGCAGATACATATAATCTGCCCAGCCCCACGGCCTGTGCGGCCGTGACTCCGCTTGATCCTGGCGGACCCGACCGCTATCGGGGTAAGGCTAAGCCATGGGAGTCGAACGCCCCCGACGGGGGAGTGGCGGACGGCTGAGTAACACACGGCTAACCTACCCTCGGGACGGGGACAACTCCGGGAAACTGGAGTTGATCCCCGATAGACGATGACTCCTGGAATGGGTCATCGTCGAAAGGCCTGTGCCGAGATGGTGGCACAGGCGCCCGAGGATGGGGCCGTGGCCCATCATGGTAGTTGGCGGGGTAACGGCCCGCCAAGCCGATAACGGGTAGGGGCCGTGAGAGCGGGAGCCCCCAGATGGGCCCTGAGACAAGGGCCCAGGCCCTACGGGGCGCACCAGGCGCGAAAACTCCGCAAATAGAGGGCCCGGTATGATCTATAAAAATCTTAGAGGTCGATCTCTATACCAGCCATTAATGGTAGATAGATAAGAGATCATAGAAATAACCAAATCTTTAACAAAAATTAAATTTTATTGTGATGCTTGTTTCATCATTATACCGGGCCCTCTAGCGGAATGCGGGAAACCGTGACGGGGTTACCCCGAGTGCCCCGAAGAGGGGCTTTTCCCCGCTCTAAAAAGGCGGGGGAATAAGCGGGGGGCAAGTCTGGTGTCAGCCGCCGCGGTAATACCAGCCCCGCGAGACCGAGGGCTCTGGATCTTAAGATACTACTTAGGCTCAGCCTAGACTATCATTCATAGGATTATCATATTCATCTCATATGTTCCAGACCCTCGGCGCGTATGGTCGGGACGTTTATTGGGCCTAAAGCGGCCGTAGCCGGCCCCGCAAGTCTCCGCCTAAAGACCCGGGCTCAACCCGGGGACTGGCGGAGATACTGCGGGGCTAGAGGGCGGGAGAGGCGGGGGGTACTCCCGGGGTAATGGGAGAGCGGATTATTCATAATGTTCTTAATAAGGTATTCATTATTCATTTAAATTAGGTAAAAAATTAGATTAAGATTACGTAGTCATATACTTGATCCGCCTCCCACCCCAAGGGGCGAAATCCGATAATCCCGGGAGGACCACCAGACCGTGTGCGTCCAATAATGTTTAGTCTATGAATCTGATGCACACGGGGTGAATGGCGAAGGCGCCCCGCTGGAACGCGCCTGACGGTGAGGGCCGAAAGCCGGGGGAGCGAACCGGATTAGATACCCGGGTAGGTGTCTGCCGTAGATCTATTAAATAGATCTACGGCAGGGCCCCGGAGAGTCCCGGCTGTAAACGATGCGGGCTAGGTGTTGGGCGGGCTTAGAGCCCGCCCAGTGCCGCAGGGAAGCCGTTAAGCCCGCCGCCTGGGGAGTACGGCCGCAAGGCTGAAACTTAAAGGAAAGGGAGGTTGGGAGCTGGGCGCATAAACTTAAATAGCTCTTTTAGGCTTCTAAGATGTTGTGATATAAACGAGGAATTAGTATACCTAGCAGGGATCTTGCGAGATGAAATGATGATAATTAGACTTGTTTTTTGTCTTTATTCTCTTTATCTGTCCGCCCAGCTCCCACTTCCCCCTGAATTGGCGGGGGGGTACCACAAGGGGTGGAGCCTGCGGCTCAATTGGAGTCAACGCCGGGAATCTTACCGGGGGCGACAGCAGGATGATGGCCAGGCTGACGACCTTGCCTGACGCGCTGAGAGGAGGTGCATAGAGGGCTCTCCCTGCACGTTTTATGATCATTATCATTTTAATGTTTTAGGTGTTTTAGAGATGAAGGAGAGGATAGATCCATATTTATTAGGTCTGTGGTTAGCTGATAGATATTGGTGGGGTAGTAGTGTAGGTCTCTCGAATACTGACGAAAGGCTTATTCTACGATTTACAAGATGGTTACTTCAGTATTATCCGCCGGAGAGAGTTAAGCTAAAGGTTTACGTAGCATGTAGCGACGATTTATATAAACACTGTTCAACAGATCTGGTGGGTCATCAGTTATTGAAATTAATACCGCCAGAGAATATAAAATTTTATTGCAACAAAAAATTGCTGGGTGTGCATTATATAGTATACGTTAATTCAAGATCTTTAAAAAGATTAATTAATAATGTCGCTAGAGACTTGTTAAACTATATAACTGACAATGCCTTAAGTTATTTGGCAGGTAGAACAGATGGCGATGGATCTATAGATTTTAATAAGATAAGACTTCGTATAGCATATTCAAATATAAATGAAGCATTAATAGATGCCAGATTAATTAGAAACATAATAGGAACAGACCCGAAGATAAAATATTATAAGAAAGCAAGAGAATATATATCCGAAATATGTTGTACCAGATACATAAATTTTATATCAAACTTGGCATGTAAGACTATTAGATTTTCAGATTTATTTGGCAGGGAAGCCCTCGCATAAGGCCGTCGCCAGCTCGTGCCGTGAGGTCTCCGGTTAAGTCCGGCAACGAGCGAGATCCCCGCCCCTAGTTGCTACCCAGGGCTCCGGCCCTGGGGCACACTAGGGGGACTGCCGCCGTTTAAGGCGGAGGAAGGAGGGGGCCACGGCAGGTCAGCATAGGAGCCTCTCGTGTTGAGGGCTCCGCTGAAGCCCCGAAAGCCGTGGCCCTCAGGCGGATGTTCTTATGATGTTTGTATAAAAGTAGGTTGATTCATATGATATTCTAATGGATCCGCCTGAGGCTCGGCCGGGAGACCCCCGGGCTGCACGCGGGCTACAATGGCGGGGACAGCGGGTTCCGAACCCGAAAGGGGGAGGCAATCCCTGAAACCCCGCCGTAGTTGGGATCGAGGGCTGAAACTCGCCCTCGTGAACGAGGAATCCCTAGTAACCGCGCGTCAACATCGCGCGGTGAATACGTCCCTACCCCTTGCACACACCGCCCGTCGCTCCACCCGAGCGGGGGCTGGGTGAGGCCTGTTTTCCTCGGGATGCCGAGGAGGGCGGGTCGAACCCAGCCTCCGCGAGGGGGGAGAAGTCGTAACAAGGTAGCCGTACCGGAAGGTGCGGCTGGATCACCTCCTATTCCAATTGCTGGGCTGGGCAGATATGTATAATCTGCCGAGGATGTCTGCCTACATGAGATCTAGGAGCATACGCTCCTAGATCGAATGGTGTGAGGAGCTCTAAATTATACATGCTCCCATGAGCACCGCATGCCCAGGCGTATACCAGACCAGCCTCGCCCAGGAGGCTCACGGCATTAAGCCGCACGGTGGATGGCTCGGCTCGGGCGCCGAAGAAGGGCGCGGCAAGCGGCGATATGCCCGGGGGAGGCGCAGGCAGCCGTCGAACCCGGGATCCCCGAATGGGAACTCCTACCACGGGATAAACCCGTGGTGCCCGAGGTCTGGGATTTACTCAGACCTCGGGTGGGAACCCCCCGAACGGAAACATCTTAGTAGGGGGAGGAAGAGAAATCAAAATGAGATCCCCTGAGTAGGGGCGACCGAAAGGGGGATAGCCCAGACCAAACCCGCCGGCGATGAGCCGGTGGGGATGTGGGGTTATCGACCCCGTAGCTGGGGCCTCGAGCCCCAGCAGGCCGACCCGTGGTAGCCGAAGTGGCCTGGAAAGGCCCGCCGTAGAGGGTGATAGACTGGGGTGACGCGGCAAGTTTATTAAAACTTTGATTTGATGTCATACAGACAGTAAATATAGCAATTCAATTCATACTTTAATTGCCGTGTCCCCCAGGTCAAACCCCGTAGGCGAAACCACGGGGGCCTGCGCTACGGGGTAGAGTACCACGGCTTGGTTTTGCCGTGGGAAGTTGGGGGTCTCCGACCTCCAAGGCTAAATACGTCCCGAGACCGATAGCGAACTAAGTACCGTGAGGGAAAGCTGAAAAGAACCCCGGAAGGGGGTGTGAAAAGAGCCTGAAACCGTGCGGCGACTCATGGCGCGGCCCTTAAGGTATGAGTCTGCCGAAGGAAACCCGGGCGACCGGGGAGTACGAGGCAGAGGACCGGGGTCGCGCCTTCCGTCTTGAAACACGGGCCGGGGAGTTCACGGCAGTGGCGAGGCTAAGGGGATCATCCCCGAAGCCGTAGGGAAACCGACTTGCCCGCAGCAGAGGGTTTTAACCCTCTGCGAGGGGCGGGGTCTGCAAGGGCCCGGAGTCACTGCCGTGAGACCAGAAACCGGGCGATCTAGGCGGGGGCAGGGTGAAGCCGGGGGAAACCCCGGTGGAGGCCCGAAAGGGTGCTGACGTGCAATTCGCTCCCATGACCCCCGTCTAGGGGCAAAAGACCAATCTAGCCCGGTGATAGCTGGTTCCCGCCGAAGTGCGTCTCAGCGCAGCCCCGCCGGAGGCGGGCTACGGGGTAGAGCTACGGATTGGAGAGGTATGGAGGGAAACCTCCAGCCTCTCCAGTCCAACTCCGAACCCGTGGCCGCCTGAGAAGGCGGGAGTGGGGCTCCCCGGGGTAAGCCTGGGGGCCGAGAGGGGAACAACCCAGACCGGGGTTAAGGCCCCTAAGTGCCGGCTTAGTGCCAACCAAAGGGCGTCCCGAGCCTTAGACAGCGGGGAGGTGGGCCTAACAGCAGCCATCCTCTAAAGGTGAGACTCTCCAATTTAATTGGAGAGTCTCACCGGAGAGGGAGTGCGTAACAGCTCACCCGCCGAGGTTCGGGGCCCCGAAAATTGGTCGGGGCTAAGCCGGCCGCCGAGACCCCGGGGCACGGCTCCGATGGAGCCGTGATCCGGTAGGCGGGCGCTCTGGCGGGGCAGAAGCCGGGTCGTGAGATCCGGTGGACCCGCCAGAGTTGCGGATCCCGGCGGTAGTAACAGCAAAGAGGGGTGAGAATCCCCTCCGCCGGAAGGACCAGGGTTCCTCGGCAATGGTCGTCAGCCGAGGGTTAGCCGGTCCTAAGGCGGCCCGTAACTCGGTGCCGCCGAAAGGGAAACAGGTTAATATTCCTGTGCCGCGGGGGTAGGTGCGGCAACGCAAGCCCTATCCCTGACGCCTCGGGATAGGCCGACCGAGGCTGTCGCCTCGGCTAACCACATAAGCCCGTGGAGTGCCGTAATGGCGGGAAACGGGCGAAAGTGGGAATGGGCCCCCGTATGGGGGCTTCGGCCGAGTCCCGGGGCCCATGAAAAGGGGATAGGGAACGATCCCCCGCGCCCGTACCGAGAACCGACACAGGTGCTCCTGGGTGAGGAGCCCAAGGCGTGTGGGGGCTAACCCGGGCTAGGAGGGAAGTAGGCATAGCTAGATAAATCATATCTCGTCTGCTTCCCTCCCCCGTAAGGGAACTCGGCAAATTGGCCCCGTACCTTCGGAAGAAGGGGTGCCTGCGGTCCTTAGGCATACCCTAGGGACCGCAGGTCGCAGTGACCAGGGGGTCCTGACTGTTTAATAAAAACATAGCTCCCCGCAAGCCCGAAAGGATGGGTCGGGGTATGATTAATATAGATTAATAATATAAACCTTAGTATTTAATTAGGTTTTTGATTAGATTTTTAGACAGTCGATAGGTAATGGAGGTGAATTCGCCACCCCTCACAAAGTCCAAAACGATATCTTCTAAATATCAACAACTAATATAGCCTATACTTATCCTATACTTATACTTCGCTTTACATTAACCATAGATCCGAACCCCACCCATCTCGGGAAAGGGTTTGTACGGGGGGTGAATCCTGGCCACTGGCGGTTCGTGAAACCGGGGTACAACCCGGCGAAGCGCCGCTGAAGGCCGGGGGTAACTCTGACCCTCTTAACGAGAGCCCCTTTAAATTATTGGGGGGCTCTCGAGAGAAAGGTAGCCAAATGCCTTGCCGGGTAAGGGCGGTTGCGTGGGAGAAGGTTTAAAATCAACCCCTGCTGTGTTGATGTGGTTATTAACCGGTTCTGCTTATTTGCTCGGGTGGATAATTGGCGACGGAGGGCTCTACAAGCTCAACTATAGCGGAGACCGGACGGAATACCGCGTGGTCGTAACTCAGAAAGACTTATCTATAGCGATGCGGTGTTTAGTGCCGTTGTTTGAAAGTCTCTGTAGCCTGCTTAATGTAGCCTCTAAGGTACGTATCCTCACCGGCAGTACTAGGGTGGAAGTAAGAGTCTCTAGCAAGAGATTATATGAGCACTTCACCTCGCTCTTAGCAAGACTGCCTGAGTTTACTGAGAGGGAGAAGCGGCTATTCATAGCCGGCTTCTACATGGCTGAAGGCGAAAAAAGCGGGAGGCGAGTCAGAATGTGGAATAAAAACAAACAGCTACTTGAGCTGTTAGGTAGCTGGCTGAAAGAATTTGGCATAGAGAAGTTCAGCGTATATCTCGACGATAAGCGCCACGGGGTCTATGTCTTGGAAATCTCCAATAAATACCGGCACCAGTTCTTCAATATAATATATGGGGTTGAAAACTTTAAAGCCGATGACTAAAATAAGTGGGGACGCCCAATAATTAAGCACCCTAATCGTCCAGCCGCGTTTGCCTGTGTCATTTTCTCCTGGTTTTCATTTTTTGGCCGTATCTCTTTGCTGGGAGAGGCAGTGGTTTGGGACTCAGGGAAGTAGGGGACAACCTTGGGTGTCGTCCGTAAGGACGGTTACCAAGGCTCTGCCTCAAAATCTTTAGTTCCCGTGGAGGACCACAGTCCTCCACGTCTTTCGGTAGGTGATCCGTATGGAGAGGTCTACCCCTACGCAGGGCCCCAGCCAAGGAGAGGTCTCCCCCGTGCTCCTTGGTTGGGGTAAACTCGCCGAGGTTCGCCTGGCGGGGAAAACGGGGGAGAGGACTATGTTATCTAGTGACTATAGGTTAGAATTATGCCAGAAACTAATCGAGGAGGCAATGAAGTGCTTAGGAAATAGCAATAAGGAACGCACAATGAAGCTCTCTGCGATCTTTACTAGACCCCCACGCGTCGCCCCCCGAGAGTTCCGGCGCGCATGAATGGATCAACGAGGGCCCCACTGTCCCAGCCCGGGACCCCGTGAAGCCCACGGAGCCAGTGCACAGGCTGGCATCCCCCCGTAGGGAGAGAAGACCTTGTGGAGCTTTACCGCAGCCTGGCATTGGCCTCTGGACCTCGGTACGTAGCGTAGGCAGGAGGCTGTGAGGCAGCTCTTTCGGGAGTTGCTGAGCCGCCAATGAAACACTGCCTACCGGGGTCTGGAGGCCTAACCCCGGGAAACCGGGGGACAGTGTCAGGTGGGCGGTTCGGCTGGGGCGGCACGCCCGCGAAAAGATAACACGGGCGCCCAAAGGCCGGCTCAGGCGGGTCAGAACTCCGCCGTAGAGTGCAAGGGCAAAAGCCGGCCTGACCAGGCCCTTGAACACAAGGGGCCTGGCCGGGAAACCGCGGCCTAGCGAACGCTCATGCCCCCCTCGGAGGGGGCTGGGCATGACAGAAAAGTTACCCCAAGGATAACAGGGTCGTCGCGGGCGAGAGTCCCCATCGACCCCGCGGATTGCTACATCGATGTCGGCTCTTCCCATCCTGGGGGTGCAGCAGCCCCCAAGGGTGGGGCTGCCCGCCCATTAAAGGGGAACGTGAGCTGGGTTTAGACACCGGCCAGGCAGAGGTTCTTTTTATACTCACATACCGATCCAGTCAGTTCCTCCACCTCTATATAGACACAGGCTTATTCCTCTGCCTGCCGGTGGAACAGACCGTCGTGAGACAGAGGGACGGGCTAGGCTTTATTATCCTTAATATAAGACATTTGCTTATCCTCCTCACCGCCCTCAGATGGCAGATGTAAACTCGAATAAATGAGAGGAACCTATGATCCGCTCCGAAGGGGGCATAAAGCTCTTGAGGGCGGGAGAGGGGGTCAAGATTATGTCTATAATAGCTTATATCTATAGCCTAGCCCCCCTCCTCAAAAGGTCGGACTCTACCCACGGGGGGTGCGGGCCGCCTGAGGGGAAGGTGACCCTAGTACGAAAGGAACGGGTCGCCGCGGCCTCTAGTCTACCGGTCATTCGACTGGGTGTATGCCGGGCAGCCACGCCGTAAGGGGTAACCGCTGAAAGCATCTAAGCGGGAACCCCACCCCGAAAAGAGGCGGCCGTCTCGCCGGAGTTTTCTCCGGCGGGCGAGGGCTCCCGTAGAAGACGGGGTTGATGGGGCGGGGGTGTATGTCCCGAGGGTTTTCCGAGGGACGAGCCTGCCGCTCCCAATCGCCCGAGGCTGTGGGCTCCTCCTGGGAGCACTGTCCGCGGCTATTGCTGCGGACAGGCGAGGCTGGTCTGGGTGTTAACTGGGCATGCGGTGCTCTTAATGATCTTTTTTCAAACTCTTTTTATTTTATTCTTTCTATGATTTCATGGAAAGTATTTTTTCTACATGTTCTGCAGTAATGATAAATAGTTTTGAAATCGTTGATTCTATAGCTTACTTTAAGTATCCATTCTGTCCCACAGGTTTTACATCTCAATCTCCAACCGGGCAAATTATTCACAGAAAAATTTTTATAATAGAAAACTAAATATATTATTGACCCCGATGACCACGACGGGCGGGCTGATCAGTGAAGAGCCATTGTAGCGATGAGGGGTTAAGAGATGCTCAGATTTTTTAATGTTTTCGACTAAATAATTGTTTGGGCACAACGATGAGTTCAGAGATATTATCTCAGATCCTTTGGACAGAGAAGTATAGACCTAGATCTCTCAAAGAAGTTGTTAATCAGAGAGAGATCATTGCAAGACTCATGAAATTTGTTGAAGAAAAAAATATGCCACACCTACTTTTCGCGGGCCCTCCAGGAGTGGGAAAAACAACAGTAGCATTAGCTCTTGCAAGAGACTTATACGGAGATAATTATACACGATACGTCCTCGAGACAAATGCATCAGACGAGAGAGGAATTGATGTGATAAGAACAAAAATCAAAGAATTCTCAAGAACAGCAGTACCGCCGGGAGTACCATTTAAAATAGTCATATTAGACGAAGCTGACAATATGACTGCAGACGCGCAACAAGCTCTGAGAAGACTTATGGAGATGTATGTTGAGACAACAAGATTCATACTATTAGCAAACTTTCCCTCGAAAATTATAGAGCCTATCCAAAGCCGATGCGCAGTATTCAGATTCATGCCATTATCTAAAGAAGATGTGGTCGAGAGACTAAGATATATAGCTGATAAAGAAAATGTAGAATACGACGAAGAAGCTTTAGAAGTGATATACGAGATCTCAGAAGGAGACATGAGAAAAGCGATCAATATATTACAAGCATCAGCAGCATTAGGAAAAGTAGATGTTGAGACAGTATATAAAGTGGTAGGGTTGGCACATCCAAAAGAGATCAGAGAAATGATACAGCTGGCATTCTCAGGAAAATTCGTGGAAGCAAGAAATAAACTAAGAAAACTAATGATTGAATACGGGCTCTCAGGACTAGACGTAGTGAAACAAATGCATAGAGAGATATTCTCCAGCGACCTCTCTATACCAGAGGACATTAAGGTCACAATAGCAGACTACATAGGAGAGATAAACTTCAGGCTCGCTGAAGGAGCTGACGAAGAGATCCAGCTGAACGCTCTCTTAGCAAAACTAGTTCTTCTAGGAAACAAAATAGGAGGGGTGTCAAGCCGTAAACACTAAACTTCCATGGATAATCAAATACAGACCAAAAAAATTAAATGAATACGTAAATCAAGAAGAGGCTAAAAACATATTAATAGATTGGCTCAAGAGATTCCCGAACACAGAGAAGAAGGCAGCATTATTATACGGCCCCCCAGGCATAGGCAAGACAACATTGGTAGAATGTCTAGCCAGAGAATTTGGTTATGAACTGATCGAGATGAATGCAAGCGACTTTAGAAGAAGCAGAGATATAGATCGTGTGGCAATAAAATCATCAGACAAACTAAGTCTGGACGGCAGAAAAAAGATCATTCTAATGGACGAGGTAGATGGGATATATGAGAAGATAGATGCAGGAGCAATAGACGCTATCTTAAGATTAATAGAGGAGACGAAGTTTCCAATAATAATGACGGCAAACGATCCATGGGCTAATCAGTTGAGAAGTCTGAGAGAAAACGTGCTCATGATAGGCCTTAAAAAACTTGGGAAAAGAGAGATACTAGAGATCCTTAGAAGAATATGTGTCGCAGAAAACATAATATGTAAAGAAGATGCATTAGAATATATATATAATCTATCCTCAGGAGATCTGAGATCTGCAATAAATGATCTACAGGCAGTCGCAGAAGGATTCGGAAAAGTAGATCTTGATCTTACAAAGACGATCTTAAGACGAAGAGATAGAGAGCTGGATCCGTTTGAGACGCTAAGAAATATATTCGGCTCAAAATACGCTTGGCAAGCAAAAAACGCGATCACAAACACAAGCTTAGACAGAGATATGCTACTAGAATGGCTTAACGAGAACCTTCCTAATCAAATACAAGATCCAGAGGATCTATGGAGAGCATATGAGAACCTGGCGAAAGCAACAATATACACGTCAAGGATCATAAGAACAGGAGACTGGGACCTGCTATCATACGCAATAGACCTCATGGGACCTGGCATAGCATTTGCCATAAAAAATAATGAGAAAGACAAATGGAGATGGGTAAAATATAGCTTTCCAGAAAGGATCAGAGAACTTAGCAAGACGAAAGAGACCAGAGAAATACTCAACTCAATAGCATCTATAATAGGAGCAAGAGAGCATATATCAAGACTACGAGCAAAAACGGATGTGATACCGTTTCTAAGAATCATATTTCAACATAACACAGATCTCGCGGCAAAAATGGCTTTAAGCTACGGTCTCACAGATCATATGATCAAAATTCTTGCTGGAGAAAAAAGCAGTGAGATCCTTAGAAAAATAAAAGAGTATCAGACATTTATACAAAAAATATCTCATGAGAAAGAGAGAGAGCACGAGAAGAGAGAAGAGAAGATAGAGAAGGAGAAGAAGACTAAAAAAGAAGTTAAGAAAGAAGAGAAGATCAGTGGACAGACAGGCCTTGATAAATGGTGGAGAAGATAAAAGAAGAAAGAATATGTCCATCAGCAATAGCAACATCATATACTGGAAAAGCCAAAAGAGCGGTTAAAGAACTTAAAGATATAATATTTCCATACGATCCAGAGGCAGAAGTTTTAGAGACAAGATTCAGAGACGTCATATTAATATACACAATATTAGACAAAGAATCATTAAAAAATCTTATGAAAAAGATGAGACCCTCAGCATTAGCAAGATTCGTGGTAGCTGACAAATGTATCATATTAAAAAATCAGGATGAAATCCTAAGATTAACAGATGTAATAGAGGACATGTTTATCAAATATAGAGGAGCAAAATTTTATGTAGACTGTATAAAAAGAGGAGATTTTATAGACAGCTGTCATAGATTAGAGACTTTAATAGGAAGAAGATTATATGAAAAAAATCTCGGCATCATAGACTTTAAAAAACCTGATCTTATAATCAAGTTAGAGAATATAGATAACATGTTTCTGATCTCAATAATCAAACCTAAAGAAGATCGTTTAAAAAGATCTTTTTAAACAAAATTTGAAGGCCTTAGATACATCTAAGATCAAAAATTAATTGTCTATAAGACGGCTGAAATGTCTGTTCAGTTTATATCTTAAAAAACAATATGAAATAGACTGGCTCTATCATAAAATTATAAATAAAATAGTTTCGGACACCTGTTACTTTTATTTATCTAAAAACATTTTTAAATGGAGCATACAATGGATCCTAAGAAGTTAATTGAAGAGACAATCTCTAGAGTAAGCGTTTTTAAAAGAAAAGAAGTTTTATATCCAGAATACATACCTCCCTCACTTCCTCATAGAGAGAATCAGATCAAACAATTAGCAGAATACTTCAAACAGATCATAACTTCCCCAGGCAGCTCAAGCATCAAAGTTCTTGCAGTAGGCGGCGTAGGAACTGGCAAGACAGTGACTACGAGAGTATTCGGAAGAGAATTTCGAGAATTTGCTCTCAGAAGAGGAATAGACCTCAGATATGTTCATATAAATTGTCATAGAAACAGAACTTTATATGAGGTTGTAACAGAGATAATAAGAGTATTAAATGCGCCAATACCTTTAAGAGGATTCTCACCAAGAGAACTCACACAATTCTTACACGAGTATCTAGATAAATTCAATATATATTTGATTGTGGCGCTCGACGAATTTGATTACTTCATAGAAACATCAGGATCTGAAAACGTGTATTTTCTTCTGAGACTTTATGACGAGTTTCCGAACTGGAGCAAAAGGATCAATTATATACTTATCTCCAGAGACTACTATATAGTAAACAGACTTGACTCAGCAACATACGGTTATGTAGTAAGAAACATTGTAAAGTTCAGCCCCTACAAATCTTCTGAACTAAAAGATATTCTTACAGAGAGAAGAGACGAGGCATTTCACAAAGGAACAGTCTCTGATGAAGTGATCTCTTATATAGCAGATCTCGAAGGACATGATCATGGGGGGAGCGGAAATGCTAGAGCCTCTATCGAGACGTTGCTACTAGCAGGAGAGGCGGCTGATCAAGAGAATTCTCCAGTGGTTAAAATAGATCATGTGAGAAAAGCTAGAGCTCTTGTGACCCCAGACGTGATAGTTATCTCAGAGGCTCTACAGAATCTCACAATACACGAGCTTCTTCTATTAAAAGCAATTATAGAAGTATTGTCAAAAACAGGAGCCCCCTACATATCGATAGGAGAAGCAGAGAATGAGTATAGAAGAATAACATCTGCATACTCGAAAGAGCCTAGAAGACATACACAAATATATGAGTACATAATGAATATGAAGAGAATGGGCATCATAGAGACCAGACCGAGCGGAAAGGGGAGAAGAGGAAGAACCACTATGATAGGTATAGGTGCGGCCCCGCTTGAGTCTCTTAAGAAAAGAGTAGATGAGTTAATTAATAAGATAGTTTCCGAAGAATAAAGAGGGGTATTATGACGTCAAATATCAAGAAAGACTTTATAGAAAGAGTATTAAGCTCACCTGGGAGATATAGAGTATTAAAATATCTATTAATCAATGGAGGAGGAAACATAAATAAGATATCCAGAGAATTAGATCTTTCATATTCTTTAGTCAAAAAATATCTCGAAGAAATGATCAGCGTAGGAATCGTTGAAGAGATCAGGCTGGGAAGAACAAGATATTTCACACCTGTATGGACTGATCCTAGGCTTAGAATTTTAAAAGAATTAATTGACAGTGAGAGAGAGGAATGAGACGTATGGTCATGATCGATGTATCTGAAAAGCCTGACGTATATAGAGAAGCTGTTGCCACAGGCAGGATAAGGCTTAGAAAAGAGACTATAAGAAAGATCTTGAATAATGAAATTGAGAAAGGAAACGTCATAGAGACTGCTAGAATTGCCGGCATATTAGCTGCTAAAAAAACTTCTGATCTAATCCCTTTAACGCATCCGATACCACTTACTCACGTGTCTCTGGAATTTAATTTCGGAGAGGATTATGTAGAGGTTAGGAGTAAAGTGTCTTCAGTCTATAAGACAGGCGTAGAGATAGAGGCCTTAGTCTCTGTTGCGACAGCTTTAATAACTATATGGGATATGATAAAAAAGTATGAGAAAGATCCTACCGGCAATTATCCAGAGACATTAATAGAGTTTATAAAAGTTGAGCAGAAGATAAAGAGAGAGATATGATCAGAGGAGCTTTCACATCATCTAATCAAAACGCTCATGCCTCATCATCTGATAATATATCTAAGATATCTCCTAATATTCTTCCGGTAAGCCCCCATATAATCTTACTAAACCTCTGAGTCGAAAAACAACGAGGCGTATAATTCTGAGGACAAACAATCTCTCTCAATTCTCTCAATAACACCCATTCAGCTTTTTTAATCTCGTCTTTATTCCACATTATCTCTCCAGCCTCTTTCACAAGATATATATGCGGGATCACTTTAACAACACCTCTACTTACATAAGTCTTCATAGGCCCTAAATGTATGATCTTTAGATTCTTTATATTAATCTCTTCATAAAGCTCTCTTATGCTAGTCATATAGCTATTAAGATCCTTATTCTCTCTTCTTCCTCCCGGAAAAGCTATGTGGCCTGACCAAGGATCAAGAGGATTCTCGACTCTCTCAATCAAAAGAACTCTGTCTTTCAAAACATCATATAAAACTGCTACAGCGGCGTCAAAAGCTTTTTCATAACAATTTCTCTCATCAACAAGTCTATATAATTTAAGTAGCACGTTCTCTAATTTTATATCAGATATCATGCTCCCGATCTTTTATAAGAACATTTTATGGATAAAGCTGAAGTTCTGTGCCACAATAAGGACATCTGTAGTGTGTGATCCTTGCACAAGCTCTACAGAAAGCTGTTTTTCTGGCCCCTACGCTACATTTAGGACATATATATATTTGCTCCTCTCCGACAATCATCTTCTTATTACATATGCTACATCTCAAAGTGACCCATCCTTTGTGTCCTCTTGTATTTGTCCCAAGCATCATCATAGGCATGTTTTTCAGCCCTCCGAATTATAATATTTTATCAACTTATAAGCTGTTTCAATATTTTTAATTGGTGTGTCTATGTCTTTCATAAGATTTATAGCTTTCTCAGATGTTCACATGCCCAGATATTTTCCCTTAATAGTAGCATCAATAAATTCTCTTCTAAGTTTCAGACCAGATATTATTCTTCTAGCTGGAGACATAGTAGAACAAGGTGATATAGAGGGGTATGAGAACATAAGATTTTTTCTCAGAAAAAAATATGGCGATGAAACCCCTATAATATCTATCTATGGAAACGAGGAACATGTCGATAAACAAGATCTTTTTAAAACAAGATATAAAGATGTGATATGGCTAGACGACTCCTTTTGGCAATCAATGATCAATGGATCCAGAGTATGCATATACGGCTCAAGAGGATCTCTTGAAAAACTAACTACATGGCAACAAAAAAATATGCCATATTTAAAAGAAATATATGAAAAAAGGATCTATATAGCAAGAGAGAATCTGATGAAACTAAGATCCTCATGCGACCTTCTAATATTTCTTCTTCACTACACGCCTACATTCATTACGGCTAGAGGAGAGCCTGAGAACATATTAAAATATATGGGGCACAGAGGATATGAGAAGGTTATAACAGAGACAAGACCTGACCTAGTGATACATGGACATTCTCACGGATCCAAAGAGCTATATACTAAACTAGGCTTCTCTCATATTATAAATGTAGCTGTGCCAGCATCACAATCAGTCTTCGCAGGAATCTTAAGAAAAGAAGAGAATTCAGCAAGTCTCGAGCTGCTCTCACCACCTACCCTGAGAAAATTATATAAATGATTGATTACTAAATATTTAATATTTAAATAAAAGATCCAAAAAATCATTTCATGTCTCAAATATACGATCCTTATAGCCTTTTAAGTATTATGATAACAGGGCGAACCTCGCCTTTCAGGTGAGGTAGTCAATGTTTGCGTTTTAAAACTTTCTAAGTAGATATCTACAACAGTAATAAAACATATTGTTTTGAGGGCCATGGATCGATTCCTGAATGGGCACCTCGTCAGTGCGCTCTGACACCCCGGGACTCAAAGCATTATCTTCAGACTGATAATTATTGAGATGGAATCATTAATTCCTCTTCAGAGAACTAACGCCTGAGACTCCGCTATAGAAAAGATGATCTTCTATAGAATTAAAAGTTGGAGTGTGAATCATTAAAACCTAGTATAAAACGAGACGGGCAGGATTCATCTGAAGACGGGCCCGCCGGGATTTGAACCCGGGATCTCCGGCTCCGAAGGCCGGCGCCTTATCCTGACTAGGCTACGGGCCCCATATATTAGGTTGTTATCAAATTTTATTATTGATGATGACCGCTCTATCCTATGAGAGATGATTTCTCTTTAGAACCCCGTCTGATCTTTTTTATTAATTAACTCTATTTTTTCTTTCTGACCTTCTCTCCGCCCTAAAAGGCGAGGCTTTCAGTTGTAAGTCTTAAATATGATTATTGAATAACCATAGTTGAGGGTTTAAAATGCCTGAGAGAAATATTGTTGTTGAGGAAATTAACGTTCAGCCTGTTGAGACTCATTATATAGAGCTTGTAGAGAGAAAAGGTCTTGGACACCCGGATTACATTGCTGACGCGGCTTCTGAAGCCTCTAGCATAGCATTGTCAAAATATTATAAAAAGAGATATGGAGTAATTCTTCATCATAATCTTGATAAGACCCTCGTCGTAGGAGGCCAGTCTAGCCCTAGATTCGGCGGTGGAGAGGTTATACAGCCTATATACATTCTCATATCTGGCAGAGCAACAACAACTGTCTATACATCAGGATCTTCAGAGCCTGAGAGGATCCCTATTGGAACTCTCATCATAGAAGCCGTGAGAGAATGGATCAAGAGAAACTTCAGATTTCTAGACCCAGATAAACATGTAATAATTGACTACAAGATCGGTCAAGGAAGCAGAGATCTTAGGGGGCTCTTCGAGACGGGGATCGAGAAGACACCTCTTGCAAACGACACAAGCTTTGGCTCAGGATATGCTCCTATGAGCAGATTAGAAAGAGCAGTATTAATGACAGAGAGATATATAAACTCAAGAGAATTCAAAAACAGATATCCAGAGATAGGCGAGGACGTCAAAGTCATGGGTCTCAGAATAGGGAATAAAGCAAAGATCACAGTAGCCAGCTCTATGATCTCGCATCTAATACCAGATCTTCAGCACTATCTATCGATCAAGGAAGAAGTGAAGGATAGAATAACAGATTATCTAGTTAAAAATGTCGAGTTTGATGAGATAGAGGTGTATCTAAACACAGCAGACATACCCGAGAAAGGAATAGTATATCTAACAGTCACGGGAACATCAGCTGAACATGGAGATGATGGAATGACAGGAAGAGGAAACAGAGCCAACGGACTTATAACACCTATGAGATTTATGAGTCTTGAGGCTACTGCAGGTAAAAACCCTGTATCACATGTAGGAAAGATATATAACGTATTGGCATTCATGATCGCTGAGAAGATTTATAATGAGGTGAAAGGCATTAGAGAAGTATATGTAGAATTATTAAGTCAGATAGGAAGACCTATAGATCAACCTTTGATGGCTGGAGTCAAAGTAGTGCCTGAGCAGGGATATCATTTATCAGATAATATAAAGTCAGAGATAAGATCTATAGTGGATGAGGAGCTCGCAAACATAACGAGATTAACAGATCTATTTGTTGAAGGAAAACTAACTCTATTTTAAAAATAAAAAGAATTTGCCAAAGTCATTTATTTTTTGATAAACGATATTCCTCTAAAATTCTCAAAAGATCTTCTTCAGACTTTATCAGTCTCTTAGGAAGAGACTTAACGCTCTCTCTATACCAAGCAATTAGTCTCTCCAAAAAATCTTTTTTAACAATAATCCACTCATCAAGATCAATAGCCTCATCTGTGAACATATTAATATCAACACAACATATATGCTCCAATTCATCGCCAAAACATCTTCTAAGGCAATCTTTCTCTGAGATTATAATGATTTTTCTGTTGAGATATCTAGAAAGAAGTTTTTTAACAATCATATCATCTACAGAAGATCTTGACATCACGATATATAAGTTCTCGTCAGACATATGCAAAGCTTTTTTCAAAAGATCCTGTGCATCGACAAGTTCATTGATCACAGGAATAAATATATATTCTCCTTTTGCGACCCGTTTAAAAAGATCTTTGTACATATAGATCGTGTTCTTAAGTTCAATCACTTGATCCTCGAGATTTTTCAGCAGATCTTGATAAACTCTTATTCTCTCATGCAACAGAGAGATCTCTCTTTCTCTAAGAACTTCGCTTTTAGTCTCTTTTTTAAATATCTCAATATCCATCTGAAGATTATGTAATTTTTTCAACAGCTCATTGATTTTTTCTTTCAGCTGTTTATTTTCTTGAACTACCTTATTAAACTCCTCTTCTAATTTTCTTAATCTATTTTCTTCTGAAATAAATTCTCTAAGAAAATCTCGTATACCTAAGTTAATCTTATGATCTTCTTCATATAATGCTTCACTAAAGATCTTTTCAATAGCAGATGCTATGTCTACACCTCTTGCGACATCAGCTTTTATTTTTACAGAATCTATGTTAAGCCCCAGTTCTCTAACAATTTTATCAATCTGAGAGAATTTAGGAAGATATCTTCTATAGAAAAGTAAAACAGCATATAGCGCATCTCTTTCATGAATAGAGCCAACATTATAACCAGATGATCTAACCAGCTCCTCTTTTTCGATATCCGTAGAAATATGATCAGGCTCAAAAATTTTTGCACCAAATATAGACGCTATTTTTTTAACGCTATCTGGCACAGGTCTTTTATCTGTGGCTATTATAACAGGAGAGCCGTATCTGGTTATCTTATTAATTATGACACTTAAATCTCCTCCAAAGACAGTCTCTGTTAATAAGATCCTGCCTTCAAAATCCATTATAGCAATACCATAATTCATCCCAGGATCAATACCAACTATAATAGGTTTTGAAATCATTATTGTCTCTTGAGGTATGTTGATAATGGATCTTATCACAGGTTTCAGAGAGACTCTCACATATCTACCTTTCATAGGCCTCACGATCCCTAATAGATCATTTCGTGAAGCATTAACTATAAAAACAGCCCTATCTATTCCTCCACTAGATCTTCTTAAAGTCATTTCATATGTAAAACCTGCTCTATCTAATGCATCTTTGATCTTTTTAGTTATTCTTAAAACATATGCTCTAGAAGATCTTTTGTATCTATCTTCAGAACTTCCGCCAGCTCTACTAGATTTATTCCTCGAAATCAATATCTTAACTTTCTCCTCCCACACTCTTATTTTGAATCCGACACCTCGAAGACCTAGCTGTGCTAATATCCTCGCTGTAGTAAGTGAATCAGGCTTTTTCTTAAGATCATATAAACCATATTTATATGCCACCTCTCTTAGATCTTTATATCCCTCTACAGGATCATATGTTGCTAATAAGATCTCTGTAGAAGAAGGTAGTAAAGAAAAGATCTTGTGGAGACCTTTTCTGTCGGGAGCAAGCTCATATAAATTATCAACAACAAGATAACGAGGTTTGTACTCATGTAACAATCTCAAGACCTTAGGTAGAGACAGATCCTGAGCCTCATAAATAATTTTATCTTTAGACACTATAGAGATCGAGTAGTAAGCACCTTCTCGAGACAGAACACTTCCTCGATAAAGATCTATTCCTGCAACAATCATATCATCAATTTTTTCACTACACAAAATCTTCTGCCTCGCCAGTCACATATTTATAGACTTTATCAACACTAATATCTTTTATACCAAATCTATTTCTAAAAAACCTGATCAATATATTAAGATCTCTGATAAGAAGATTTTCTGCAGAAGGCTCATAAAAATAAACCCACTGAGGCCAGTCAAACACATATGCTCTCTCACTCTCCTCTGATATATTAACCAGCACATTATACTGACTAAGATCAGAGTGTACTACTCCTAGCTCTACATATGCTTTTCTCACAGTCTCTAAGATGTCTCTAAGAATTTTATAAGGATCTTTAGCAACTTTTAACTTATATAAGAGAACTCCCTCTATATATTCCATTACAATCGCGTTCAGCTCTCTTCCAAACACTCTAGGCACAGACGCGTTTATATTATTCAGCTTGTTAAATATCTCATATTCTCTCTCAGCAGAAAATATGCTTCTTAACAACCATATGTTTCCACCACTTTTCACATCATAAGATCTTTTTTTAGAGAAATTTTTAAAACTTTTAAATCCTATTCTATAGAATTTGATTGCTAATGATCTATTCATATGATCTTTGGCTAAATACACTACGCTCTCTTTACCAACTCCGATCATAGGGCCTAACATTTTTACTATTCCTCGATCAGCAAGTCTTTTGAGAGATAGCACATTGAGACCGGTGAAAGTCATTTTATAACCAAGAAGATTCTGAGGATCTGTTGTTAACAGATGTAATGAGACTAATCTTTTAAGACTTTCATTTAAAGTTTTTCTAGAAAGATCTATATGATCACTTAATATTCTAAGAGGCACATACTCATATGAATCAAGATATCTTGCTACTACATTTAATACAATAAAATCCTCTTTAGAGAGCTTGCCAAAGATCTTGTGAAGCACAGATTCTCTCCTATCTTAAATTAAGTACTTTAGTCTCTCCATAATTAGTGGCTATATAAAGGATCTGTGAGCCTCTTATCAATATCTTGCCATATTTTGCAACAAGTCTCTCATTCTCATCTATCTGTACAGCTTCTCTCAACACTACGTTCATAGTAGAGTCTACAGAGTCCATTAGACCCACGAGCTCTGTACCATCCTTCAATTTAACCATGACAGTCTTTGACAAAGCTATTCTCAAAATCTTCATAGGACTCTCAGGCTTGATGCTTTGAGACGTCATTTATACACCAAGAACATTTTTATAGGAAAACTTAAAAATTATAGAAAGCAAGATCCATGGTTTATTTAGATTTTAAACTCCAGCCACACGAGACCATATAATCTCTGATATTCTTCTACTCTCCTCTTCTGTTAATGGTCTGAAAAGTTTTAATCTTTTTCTAGTGTCTTCATCAGGATAAACAGCTGGATTATTAAGGATCTTCTCTGGGATATATTCGTTAGACAATGGAACAGGATTTGCGTACCATATGCTTGTAGTGTTCAAAGCCGCAACCCAAGGATCTAATGTGAAATCTATCCATGTATACCCTAGATCAATATTTTTAGCATTCGAAGCTATACTCCACATATCTATCCAAAGATCTCCTCCCTCTATCGGCACATTATACTCTAGATTCTCATTCTGTACCACGGCCTGAAGAGCATCTCCACTCCATGCAACACCTGCATAAACACTCTCTCTAATCAACTCCTGAATCAGCTGATCAGTTGTAAGAAAAACTATATGAGGGACAATTTTTCTAAAGAACTCATACACTTCTGATAAACTTTCTACAGTATAGCTCCTAGGATCTGTGAAATCTCTGCCTAGATATATAAGTCCGATCATAGTTGCAGTAATAGGATCATCTATTATAAAAATTCTTTTGCTATATCTCTGAAGAAAATCTAGATCAAAAAGTTTTCTTAAACTATCCACCACACCAATTTTTGACTTATTATATACTACTCCCGTAGTACCGTTTCTCGGTAGATGACGGTTCATTGCTCTTCATATTTATTGGCCTCAGGCTCTCCGCCATCTACTTCTCAACGGTCTCCCCGAGCCCCCTCACCGCAGAAACTCAGTCTCTGTCGCCAGAGACTTCACAGCCCTACGGATCTTGGAGACCCAGGGTCACCAATGAATATAAAGATTCAGAAGCTTATAAATTTTTTAAGAGATCTCATACATCAATAAATACAAGTATTATAAATAAATATGAATAAATAAATATGAAGGCCAAAATAGCCCAAGTTTTAAAGCCGGGTCCTGTGGTAAATAATGTCTTCACAAGATCATCAAATGATAGAGCGAATGTTAATAAAGCTGCTGATAGGATTGCTGGACAAGAGATTGAAGAACAAATATTAAAAACATAGATAAATAGATTCTTGAGTCATTAAAAATAAATATCCTGAAGAAATAGATCTCAGCATATTTGTTATTCCATATATGTGGCCGATATTTATATAGTCTATGACAGGAAGAGGAGGTATATCTCCACAGATAAACGCTATAACTGCTTTAATCCTGATCATATCATTAACTTCTTCACTGCTGATATCATATATACTTAGAAGAGAGCTGATAAAAACTTATTATTAGCTTAATCTAACTCCTATTTTCTCAAGATCTTTCTCAACAAACATTAGGCCAAGTCTTCTAAGAGTCTCTCTCTTAGGCACACCATTTTCATCCCATCCTCTGAGTTTATAATAGTATCTAAGCATATCAATAAAACGATTAACATCTAATTTAGCCCCTGCGAAAGGACCTTTCTTCATAGGCTCTTTAAACCATCTTGCTGGAGGCATATCGATCTCTATAGACCATTTATAACCATTGACAATATATTCTCTTATCCAGAAACTTCTTATAAGAGTATAGATCCTATTAGCAATCTCATAGATCTTATCCCAAGTATAGTCTACTCCTGTTGCAGCTTTAAGAAGTCTCGGGTAATAATTAAGATCTATATTGAGCTCTACCCATGGAAATCTACATGTTGTTATGCTTTCAAACATTCCTCCTCTAATATTTTGCATCCAAATTACTTTCTCAACTTTCTCAGGCTGATAAGTCAGTCTGCCTTCTCTCACATCTATTGTAATGGCGAAAGCATCTTTATGATGTGCACCTATAGGTGATGTCCCATATGCCAGAGCCATAGCCTCGGCAGTATGACAATTATATGCTGATATCTCTAGACCTTTAACATGCATTGCAAAATCTTTGGCTTCGCCACCTATTTTCTCTGAGACATATCTAACTCCATGTGAGAGAAGATCCCCGATCCCTCTTCTATATGTTATGTCTTCTATTAATCTGATCGCTTCTTTATAATCTCCCCACTCAATTTTATAATCAATCAGCTTCTTCTCAGAAGCCTCCATAGTGAAACCTAGAACATTTCCTAGAGAGATAGTATCTAAGCCATATGCGTCAGCAAGATAATTAAGTCTAGAAACTCTATTTAGAGGAGCAATCCCTAGATTAGAGCCTAACATAGCTATATTCTCATAATCAAGCTCGGCTCTGCCTTCAGCAATATCAGTGACATATCTAACTATATGACCACATGGCATGTTGCATAGAGGACAGCCTTTCTGAGAGATCCTCATGCTCTCTAACATATATCCATCTATTCCAGCATAGAAATCAAAGACGCCTTCTCTGAAATTATAAGTGGGCAGGACAGAGTTTATCTGAGACCATTCTATAGTAGCATTAGTTCCCTGTCTCATCCAGAAAGAATATCCATGGGAATTTTTGACAGCATTATAAGCCTCCATCCCCACGTTCATAAGCTCCTTTCTGTCAAAAGGCTCAGGATCCTTACATCCTTTCAATACTAAAGCCTTGATCTTTTTAGAACCCATTACAGCACCCATGCCAGGTCTGCCACCAGATCTTCCAAATTCGCTCACAACTGTGGCAAATCTAACCAGATTCTCTCCCGCAGGCCCTATGGATAGTATTCCAACATTTTTACCATATAATTTCAAAAGTTTTTCTTCAGTCTCATGAGAAGTTTTTCCCCAAAGATCCTCTGCATCTAAGTATTGTATCTCTTCACAAGAGACATAGATCACGAGGGGTCTATCAGATCTTCCTCTGATCACTATGGCATCATAGCCTAATTTTCTAAGCTCCACAGCCGCTTTAGTTCCTATGTTGCCATCTCCATAACCATATGTAAGAGGAGATTTAGAAGCTACAACCATTTTTCCAGAGCTTGGAAGAGGATATGCAGTTAATGGTCCTACAGCAAATATCAGATGATTATCTGGAGAAAAAGGATCTACTCCAACAGGGTTCAGATCCCATAGAAGTTTTATGGCCAGACCTCTTCCTCCAATAAAATTGATCAAAGTATCATGATCTATAGATACGATCTTATGCTCTCTCCTACCTACATCTAGATATAAGAATCTTCCAGACCAGCCTTTCAAAAAGAAGACACCATCAAAAACATTTGTAAGATATCTAATAAAGTTAACTACTTTTTCTACTAACCATACTTATATATGAGAGATATAATGAGGTGATTATTATAGACGTGTATGAGGCGAGAAGAATAGAATCTGAATGTATCATATAAAAGATCTGGACGCCAGGCAACATTAATATGCCTAATAGAAAAAGTGATAATGTGATCCTCTTATCAACGAATATAATAGGGATCAGAAGAACAAATATGTAGATAACAAGACTAAAAAGATAAAAAACATCTATGCCTATATAAGGAATAAACAGCAAGATCAGGATCGTTATTGAGAAAATTGTCAAAAGATAATATAATCGTCTAAAGATTCTACTGCTCTTCTTAAAACTCTCAGAGATCACATATATCCTCTCGTTAACTTTATTTATATTTAAATAAATATGCTCATAATTTCTCCACTGTTCTATATCTAAAAAAGTTTCTCCAAATTCTTTACGAGCCTGAGTACATAGATCATATGTATCTCTCAAGATCTTTAATATCTCATCTAAAGATCTTTTGATAAAGTCATTCTCATTATATTCTCCACGACATAAACTGTCTAATCTGGGTATATCTATATCAACATGTTTCAGACATTTCATGATATAGATCTCAGAGACATATTCAGAGATTTTTCTACATATATCTCTAAGAGATCTATTTATCTCCATTTAGATCCTCTCTTTAAAACGTTAAAAGCCTCGGCAATCCTCTCTTGCCATTTATCACTTCTAATAATCCAGCCTCCCATAATTATTATCGAGGCTCCTCTCTCTACTACTTTAAGCGCCTTATAAGGATCGAGACCTCCTGCAACTGCCACTCGAAGACCTTCGGATGATATTTTCTCAACCTCCTTCTCTAACATATCTGCTGAGACTCTTCTTCTCTTCTGTACATCAACTCCAATGTGAAGAATTACTGTGTCAAATCCTAAATCGATTAATCTACGAGATCTTTCATATGGATCATCTATATACATAAGATCAGCCCAGATCTCTATATTATAAGATCTCGCGTTTTCTAAAGCCTCTCTCAAAGTCTCATCATAAGCAAGACCCATCACAGTCACAATCTCAGCACCATTTAACACAGCACTCTCTATTTCTAATGAAGAAGCATCTAAGATCTTAAGGTCGGCCAGTACTTTGGCTCTTCCAGAGATCAGCCTTTTAATATCTGCAACGACTCCCGCTCCATATCTCTTGATCATTGGTGTGCCAACTTCAATAATATCAAAACCACTTTCAGCGGCATAGAAGGCAACTTTTTTTGCAAACTCTAGATCATGTGTATCAAGTGCCAACTGAATCATTGTTTCGTTCAATATCTCCCTAGATAATGTTTATGAAAAATAGATTAAATCATTAGCTCTCAATTTCTCAATCTACTCTAAAGCCTCAGGATCTCTCTCACGAATCCTAGAAATAGTGGCGAAGGTGTTAATGGTCTGCTTCTAAGTTCTGGATGTGCCTGTGTTCCTATATAGAATCTATAGTCTTTTAACTCCATAAAATCAGCATAGTTTTTCTCATTATAACCAGACACTATAAAACCTATCTTCTCAAAAGAATCTATGTATCTAGGATTGATCTCATATCTATGTCTATGTCTTTCAAAAACGATCTCTGACCCATATATCTCGTATACCTTTGTACCTTTAACTAATATACTCTTGCTAAGACCTAATCTCATAGTGCCGCCTAATCTGTCTATCTTCTTCTGCTCCTCCAAAAGATCTACGACAGGATGTGGTGTGGCAGGATCTAGCTCAGTGGAATTAGCTTTATCAAGACCTAATACGTTTCTAGCTATCTCCACAGCCATCAGCTGAAGACCGAAACATATGCCTAGCACTATGCCGCCTTCCTCCCGAAGAATTTTCAAAACACTTATCTTACCTTCAGCTCCTCTTCTGCCAAAGCCTGGAAGAATGATGTACCCAGCCTTCTCTTTATATTCAAACTTTGTTGCTCCACTCTCTATGTCAGTAGCTTCTATCCATCTGATAACAGGTTCAGCTCTATACTCTGTTGAAGCATGTCTCAAAGCCTCTATTATGCTGACATAACTATCTCTGACCTTAGTATATTTACCTATCATATAAACCTCTATTTTTCTCTCAGGATTTTTAATTTTATTAACAAAAGAGATCCAGTCATCTAGCTGAGGCTCTCTATACTCTAGATTCAGTTTCTCAGCTATCCTCTTGGAAAATCCTTGAGAATGTAATATCAGAGGTAGCTCATAGATCGTAGAAAGATCATAGTCATTGAAGATATACTCTGGCTGGACATTTGTATAAAGAGATATCTTCTCTACAATATCTCTTCCTATAGGCTGTTCACTTCTGACTATAATAACATCAGGCTGTATACCGATCCTTCTCAGCTCCTGAACAGAATGTTGCAACGGCTTAGTCTTTATCTCACCAACAACTCTATGATAAGGTGTCAAAGCGACATGTATATATAAAGTGTTCTGAAAACCCAAATCCAGCCTCATCTGTCTAGCAGCCTCGAGAAATGGAAGCCCCTCAATATCTCCCACGGTGCCGCCGATCTCTACAACAACAATATCGCTAGCCTGCGCTCTTGCGATCTCTTTTAATCTATTTTTTATTTCATTAGTGACGTGAGGTATAATCTGAACTGTCTGACCAAGATAATCTCCTCTTCTCTCTTTTTCAATAACTATCTGATAGATCTGTCCAGCAGTAATGTTATTAATTTTTGAGAGAGATTTTCCTAGAAACCTCTCGTAATGACCTATATCAAGATCTGTCTCTCCACCATCATCAGTCACAAAAACCTCGCCATGAGCATAAGGACTCATAGTTCCGGCATCAACATTTAAATAAGGATCTATTTTTACGGCAGTAGTGTTATAACCCATTCTCTGTAGAAGAAGAGCTGCTGAAGCAGTGAAAACACCCTTCCCAAGACTACTTAAAACCCCTCCAGTAACAAACACGAACTTAGTCATACTACCTCAACATTATAATGTTCCTGTATAAAGAGGTTAATAACTTTACTATTAAGATCCTATTTTAAATATCTTTGTGATATACATCTGGTTCGCAACAAACGATCTATGAAGAAAAAATTATAAGTGTTAATTTATTATAAAAATATTGGTGCCGGAGTAGCTCAGCTGGTAGAGCGCCGGGCTGTTAACCCGGTGGTCGGAGGTTCGAATCCTCCCTCCGGCGCCATATTTATTTATAATAATTTTGTGATGAGTATAGAACATTCTAATCTTAAACATATTATCTTTGAAACATTATTAATATATAGAGAAGATTCATGATACAAAAAGTGTTTAATAAAATTTTCCGAACAAAGGGGCTGAAGATAAAGAGGCAAGATAGTTACGATCTAGATGTTGATAAAAGCATCATTGAAGATAAGAGATTAAAAAGAGAGTTTCTATCTGTCTCGGCATATGAGTATGAGTTTATAAATATAGCTAGAAGAGGCGTTAGAGGCAAGGTTTTAGATAGATATCCCATAAACGATCCGTGGGCGCATACTCTCATAGTCGAGGATGAAATCACGGGAGAGATAGTATATGTAGTAGATGAGGTTCCTCTTCAAGAGCTTGAGAAAAAGATCTTTATAAGAATCATTAATTACATCATGTGGTCTGCTGGAGAAATAACTCCAGAGACAGATCCTATTGATTATATTACTAGAAAAGCGAGACAAGCCATAGATCTTTTCAGATTAAGACTTGGCTCAACTCCTACAGTCAGCTGGTCTAAAATTCTTTATTATGTTGAGAGAGATATATTAGGCTATGACGTTTTAGATCCTTTGATGAAAGATCCTTATATAGAAGATATATCATGTAATGGCGTAGGATATCCCATTTATGTGTGGCATAGAAAATATGAGTCTATACCCACAAATATATGGTTCAGATCACATGAAGATTTAGACAGATTTGTTCTTAAGCTGGCTCACAAAGCAGGTAAACATATATCTGTTGCATATCCTATTCTCGATGCAATGCTGCCAGAGGGTCATAGAGTAGCCGCAACATTTATGAAAGAAGTCTCTACACACGGCTCCACATTTACTATAAGAAAGTTTAGAGAGGACCCTATAACGATAGTAGATCTTATAAACTTCAAGACTATATCGCCTTTATTAGCAGGCTATTTATGGTTTCTTATTGATAGAAAAAGCCCTATAATGGTTCTCGGAGTCACAGGTGCTGGAAAAACAACTCTCATAAACAGCATATTAAATCTTGTCAAACCTACTTATAAAGTTGTCACAATTGAAGATACCCCAGAACTTAGATTGCCAATAGAAAACTGGGTTCAGCTAGTATCAAGACCTAGTTACGCTGCTGGAGAGAGTAAGGCTGGAGAAGTCTCATTATACGATCTGATTAGAGTATCATTAAGATATAGACCTGACATAATAGCGGTGGGAGAGATAAGAGGTGAAGAGGCTTACGTTCTTTTCCAGGCTATAGCAACAGGACATGGAGGCGTAACAACAATACATGCGGAAGACATAGACTCAATGATCAAGAGATTAAAAAGTCCTCCTATGAACATACCTGAGTCATATATTCCTCTGATAAACAATGTCCTCGCCATAAAAAGAGTATCTGTGAGAGAAGGAGATAAACTACGAATTGTTAGAAGAGTAACAGATGTGTGGGAGCTGGATAAGACAGGAGAGTTTATAAAAGTCTCTTGGTGGAGTCCTTCTAAAGACATGTTTGTAACAGAACTTGATAAAAGTATTTTAATAAAAAGATTCTCTCAATTAGAAGAGAGATCCTACGACGATCTCATTAGAGAGATAAATGAGAGAACATTAATAATGTACTGGCTTTCTAAAAAAGGCGTAAGAAACTATAGAGAGATCGCTAGATACATATCTATGTATCATGTGCATAAAGAGATGCTTATCTCAATAGTTAAGAGAGATCTTGAGATCATAGGAATAGATACTGAAGAGATTAAAAATATCCTCTGATAAGAGGCGTAGATAGTTGAGAAGAAATCTCTTAAGCCTTAGATTAAGAAAGAAAGAGAAGCAACATAAAACTTCACTACCTCCTCTTATGATGATAGATTTCATCTCTCTCCTATTATTCTCGTCATTAGCAGATAGGATCAGAAGAACTTTTGATCTTGATCGTGTGATCAGAGAGGCAGGTCTTAACATTCATCCTCATATATATGCTGCTAGAGTATCTCTTCTATTGATCCTTTCAACGATGATCGGGATCACAGTAATTGTGTCGTCAATCTTATTCTTCCAAGGCTTACTTATCATACAAATCATAATGATGCTTATAGGCATATTCACGCCAGCAACTGTTTTAGCGCTCTCACTATTATATCCTTTATCAATGAGATCTTCAAGAAGAAATTCTGTAGACTCAGAGCTTCCATTCTTTGTGTCATACGCGTCTTTCATGGCCAGAGGAAACATATCTCTCGTAAAAGTATTTGAAAGATTTGCAGAGATGCCTCTATTTTATGGAATGAGAAGAGAAGCTAGACATTTTCTGAGAGAAATAAGAGTATTCGGCAAAGATCCTGTTTTAGCTCTCGAGACGGTTGCAGAGGAGACGCCCTCAGAAGATTTTAAAGATCTTATTATGGGATACACGACTATGTTAAGAATCGGTGGAGACTTAGTCAGATATTTAGAGTCTAAAGCTGATGAGATGTTCGCAAAAATGAGTGAAAAGATAAAATCATTGATCGAGAGAATGGGTCTTATAATAGAGATCTATATGATACTGTCTGTTGTGACAACTTTATCATTATTTGTTTTATTCATATCTGCAGGAGGATTAAGTATCATAGGAGCTCAGGGAGGCTTAAGCAATTTCTTCATAGGATTATATATATACTTGATTCTCCCGATAATGTCTATAATGACAATCATAGTGGCACATTATTCTCAGCCTAGGCAGAAAGTTTTTCTCAGAAAAACTGTTGACATGATCTTTCCTGGACTATTAATTTCAGTCGTATTAGGCGTATTAACGTTAGTATTCTCTGGCGGATATAGATTCATAGCTGGAGTTATAGATAAATACACTACAATAGGTCTTTTAATAAGCATAAACACTCCTTTCATATTTTTCTCAGGATTTATATGGTATCATTACAGAAAAGAGACCAGGACTTTCAGAGGAATCAATCAAAAAATAGCGTCTTTTCTAGAGGACGTGAGCGAGGCGAGAAAAACAGGTCTTTCGCCAGAGAGATCTATTATACAGACTATGAAGAGAGATTACGGACCTCTGTCAAAAGTTGTTAGAAGAATAGGAGTTGCAGTAAGTCTAGGAATCGATATAGAGGCGGCTGTTAAAAGAGGAGTCAGAGAACTAAGAAACTGGTTTGCCAGAGTAATGTTCAGATTTTTGATAGACTCTATTAAAGTGGGCGGTGGAAGTCCTGAGGTTCTTTACTCGCTTGCGAAATATGCAAGAGCGTTGGCCGAGATGGAGAGCAGATTAAGGATCTCTCTGAGAACATATGTCATGATGCCTTATATAGCGGCGATTCTTCTATCTATATCTTCCATAATCTTCTTGACAATGATACTTCAGACGCCAACAATACTTGGCCAAGGATCTACTGTTAAAATAGATCCTGCTGCTGTATATAGCTTTGTCGCATTGCTAAGTATAGGCATTAATATAAATTCGTGGATAATGGGGTTAGTGGCAGGTAAAATAGCTGAGCTGAGCATAGGTGAAGGACTTAAACATTCTTTAATACTGATCTTAACATCTTTATTATCTCAGATCATTCTAATAATTCTTTATATACCTTTCTAAGGATCTAATGATTCAAATATTTACATAAGGTTTTGAAAGACTGCTACTTATAAATCCTCTGGCCATCCCTTTCGTATTATAATACATGATGATCTCTCCTAAAGATGATAATATTATAGCTCCAGCAGTATTTCCTCCAAACAATTCTTCTAATTCTCTAAAACTCTCTACAGTAGCCTTATAAAGATCATTGAGATATCTATAGCTCAAAGCTATAGATCTGCATAGTGAGATAGTCATTATAGTCTCTCCAACTCCTGTAGCTGAACAAGCCACATTTCTATCGGCATAAAAACCTGCGCCAGGAATTGGAGAGTCTCCTATTCTACCAGGAAGTTTAAACCATATCCCCCCAGTACTTGTTGCAGAAGCTAATGTGCCGTAGATATCTAATGCTACAGCTCCCACAGTATCTCCGAGAGAAATAACTCTATCTATGATCTCAAGGTTCTTTCTATAATAAGGAGGCAAGATCTTCTTATTTAAAGCGTCTTTATATCTTCTATTAATGCTCTCGTTAATCTCTCTCTTCTCTAAGCCAAACAATTTCGCTAGCTCATCAGCACCTTCGCCTCCTATTAAAACATGGTCTGTCTTCTCCATAACAATTCTCGCCAGCTTAATTGGATTTTTCACATATCTACTCATAGCAACGGCTCCCGCCTTCATAACAGATCCTATCATTATGCCGGCGTCCATTTCGGCAACGCCCTTTATATTGAGAGAGCTTCCGTATCCTGCATTAAAAATCCCTGAATCCTCAAGTTTTGATACAGCGTATTCTACCACATCTACGGCCTCAGACCCTTTCATCAGAAGTTCATATGATTCTACCAGCAGTTTCTCTATAAAATCTGTTATTCTTCTCCGTGTATCTTCATCAACATCCCATGCTCCAGCTCCTCCATGAACAATTATGATAGGTCTCTCACTCTTAAATCTCTCGACATGTCCTAGACTCAAGATGTACACCGAAACAAGTTACTATAGGCGATAAATAATTTTTATCTATAAGAGAGAGGATGCTACTCCTCTAAACCCTCAAGATCTTTAAGATCTTTTATTGGTAGCGATAATCTTTTTCTCTTCAGGTCTCTCATAAGTCTATTCATATTTTGATAATATAACAACAGTTGTTTGACGTCCTCTATGTTTGTTCCTGATCCTATGGCGATTCTACGCATTCTAGATCTGTCGATTATCCCTGGATTTTTAAGCTCCTCCTCCGTCATAGACTCAATTATGTGAAGCCATTTTCTCATTGTTTTCTCACTAATTTTCATATTATCTTCTCTCAAAGGCAGATTTGCGAGACCTGGTATCATCTGAAGAATCTTGGCTAAAGGACCCATTCTCAAAATACTCTTGATCTGGAGGTATAGATCTGGCAACGTTATCTCTCCTTTTGCAAGAGCTTTTCTCATTCTCTTCTCCAGCTTCTCGCTCTCCTCTAAAGCTCTAAACTTCTCAAGAAGACCTTCGATATCTCCTAAGCCAAGCAGCCTTCCCACAAATCTTCTTGGGTTAAAAACTTCTATTTCATCTACATTCTCTCCTACTCCAATAAATTTTATTTTTGCTCCTGTTGCTACAACAGCTGATAAAGCTCCTCCACCTCTTGCAGATCCATCTAATTTTGTGACGATTATAGAGCCTATGGGGGTTGCCTCATGAAATCTTTTGGCAAGTTCATAAGCTTTCTGACCAATTGTTGCGTCAAGAACAAATATTATTTCATCGGGAGAAACAGCCTCAGCTATAGCTTTCATCTCGTCTAACAATGCCTTCTCCTCACCATATCCATGTCTACCTGCTGTATCTATAATAATTATGTTGCAACCATCTTTAACAGCCTCTCTGACGCCGTCTACAGCTATTTTCACAGGATCTGAGGAATCGCCTTTGTATACAGGAACATTTATCTTGTCGCCTAATTGTCTAAGCTGTTCATATGCTCCAGGTCTATATGTGTCAGCAGCAACCATACAAGGTCTGTAACCAAGCTTCTTATAATACAAGGCTAACTTAGCACATGTGGTGGTCTTCCCAGATCCCTGAACACCTATCATCATAATCACATACGGTTGCTTCGACGGCGTTATCTGAGGAGAGACATCTCCGCCAAAAATTCTCACCAGATTATCATAAACTATCTTTATAAACCAGTCTCTTCTAGTAAAACCTGGAGGAGGATTAGAAGATAAGGCCTCTTCTCTGATTTTTCTAGTCAGCTCATATACTATCTTCACATTAACATCAGCAGAGATCAAAGTTTTCTGCAGATCTTTTATAAAATTGTCTACAGCTTTTTCATATACATCAGAGCCTTTCAAAAACTTTGATACAAGATCTTTAAGTGTCTCAAGACCTTTCATAAAAAAACCTTTTAAGATTAAATAGTGTTCAGCCTCTTACATTCATAATAATTCTTCTTCCCATCACAACCCAATATTCAACTTCTTTACCAGGGCTTAACCTTTTGACAAGCTCTTGATCTGTTGGAAGAGATAACTCAAAAGTCTCATAAGTCTCTGAATCCATTATCTGAACAGTAGATCCTGTCAAAGCAATTATCTGACCGATTCTCTTATCTATTATAGGCACCTCAACTCTTGTGTCAACAGGAGCAACCATAGTTTTCCTTGCACCAGTGAACAATGAGATAGCTACAACATGTGCCTTAGCAGAACCATGTTTTCCAGTCTTAGCCTTAGATATCTCTACTACTCGACAAGGTTCGCCGTCTATAACTACAAAACTACCCTCTTTTAGATCTCCTAATTCAGCAAATGTAACACTCATATTCCACACCTAATTATAATCTTCTAAAAATCTTAATAACGTTTTTAAAACAATTTTAGTGAAAGATAAATAAGTTCTCAGGATGATCATGCTTGTCTTCCTCTGATGAAGATGCTTATCATGCCGAGCAGTATAGACAATGTATATATAAACCTGTTGCTATCGTCATACTTAATAAAGATAATGCCGATGGCCTCAGAAAGACTCTTGAAAGCCTAACAAAACAATCCTGTCCTGTATGCGAATGTTATGATATATATATATTCGACGGTGGCAGCATAGATGATTCTAAAAAAATTGCCGAAGATTTCGCTAAAAAGATAAACTGTATCAGATTCATTGAACAAAAGATCAAGGGTGGGACAGGCCCTGCTAGAATAGAGGCTGTGAAGCTTCTTAGAGAAAAAAATTATAAAATTATTATATGGGGAGATTCTGAGAACGTCTATGATAAAGACTATATAAAGAACATCATAAGAAGATATTGCCACGAGAGAGAGAAGATCTCAAGAGATAAATACATCATAATATCAGGAAGATCTATTGTTAAAATAGATAGTATTTGGTCAAGAATCTTCTTCTGGTATCATATATATCATCAGATATTTCCGAGAGGAGTTGGAGATAGACATGCTCCTGGTAATAATAAGGCCGTAGAAACTGATATATACAAACTATTTATATATCCGCCATGTATAAGAAGTGAAGATTTTATATTCTCATATTTTATCTATAAGAATTTTCGAGAAAAAATAGTGTATCTTCATGAGAAAGAGTCTATAGTGTTGGTATCAATGCCTCAAACATTTAAAGAGATAATCAGATGGCAAAGGTCTAGAGTTAGAGGAGTAGTGGAGTGCTCAAGAATAATAGGTCTAAAGATTCCTCCTGACTTCATATATTGGCTAAGTTTTCTTATATATAATGTCCTCATGATCTCTCTTTACATACTCACTCTAAATATAATTCCAATAATCTTTTATCTAACGACTGTTGTTCTAACAAGCATTTTTTTATACCTAAGATCATTAGGCAACATAGAGAGATCTAGCGTATTTACAGGTTTTCTAGGATATATAGGTCTAGTTCTTCATTCTATCTTCACAACATATTATGTGCTAAAATACATAAAGTCTAAATAATCGAAAGATCAATTTATTATATATATAAGTCTCTCATCATAATCTAAATTGATAAAACCATGTTTATCTATGAGAGGGAAGTATAAGTGAAAATTCCGCTTGATTATATCTGTGTGAGGACCGGCGTGCTCTGCCCTAGATGTAGAAGACTTGTTGAGTCAGGAGCTGTCTCAGACTTTGAGATTAACGTGATGAAAAATTTGATAGAGCTTGAAGAGAATGATCCTGAGTTTAGACAGTTTTTAAATGATTTCACATATATAAAAGCTTATAAATATGGAGACGCGCTGTTAATATTAGGAGAATTCGTCTCGAAACAAGATCAGAGAATTTTACAGAGGCTGGCTAAAGCGTTAGGTGAGAAACTAGATATGAAAATAAGAATTATATCTGTAGCATCTAAAAAAGATATAAAATCTTTAGTATCTCAACTTATTTTTCCAGCAAGAGTTTTAGGAGTAAACATAATATGGCTGCCAGACGGATCTCATCAATATATCATAAGGATACCAAGAACAGATCTTAGGTATATGCCATTGTCTACCGATAGTATAGAGAAGTTTATTGAGGCGGTAAGCGGAGAGAATGTGAAGATAAGAATAGAGTAAATTATATAATGATCATAATAACTTAACTATGTTCTTCTTAAAGATCTCTCTGAAAAGATTAGTCGCATAACCGCCTTTATCTAGACAAAAATATAGTTTGTCTCTATCTATTCTAATATTTTCAACAGGCGATATAATGAATCTTTTTAAAACAAATCTCTTAAGACCTGTGTATCTCTTGATGTTCATATAAAGATCTTTATAAGACACTTCTAGATTTTGTTGAACAATCATTTCAAAAAGATCTTTTATACCACTATATATTTTAATACCGTCTTTAAGAACATTTATCATTAAATAAGGTAGTTTCTTAGATCCTATATATGTAGAACCTAGTTTTTCATCATCTAGATTCTCTACAACAAGACCATATTTAATCCATCTTTTAGAGACATATAGATTGAATAGGTATGAGAAAAACGCCGAGATATAGAATCTTATGATGCTTCTCGGGACACCCTTAAATAGTTCTATTATATTGCTTGATTTTTTGATACATAAATTTTCACAAATTATTCTCTCGATCCATGACCAGCTTTTTTTCACATATCTCTTTTTACATTTCTCACATATATCACAAGATTCATGAGGATAACAAATCATCATGTTGACAAGCTCATCAATACGATCTTCAATGATGTATCTTCCTAAAAGATGTGTGATATTTCTACGAACACCAAATCTTTGATAAGAATAATAATTAGGTAAATAACCTATTTTCTTAATAATCTCTATGATCTCTCTGAATCTATCTTCTTCAGATGTAAGCTTTGGAATAGTGATGATAAAACAGTTTCCTAACAAGATCTTTTTAGAGAACAGCTTCTTGGGATATATGCCGACGAAATATGTCTCGATATTATCTTTCTTAAGATACACAGAGAAGTTCCTGGGTTTGTAGACACCTATAAATTGATACGTATCTGCTGATCTATCTTTTAAACCTAAGTAATAAATCTTCTCTGAATTAAATAATTTTTTCATAAGTTTTACAGCTGTCAAAGAGTCTAGATCTTTTTTATGTAATATATAAAGATACAGCTTGTCATAGACGCTTGAGAACATCATATAATTTGGCTGATAATTTTGAGAAGCTAACCCTAGATGTTTTAAATATTCTAATACCACAAAATTCTCATGACTAAGCTTTTCCAAAGGTTCTAAATAAAGATTTTCCGAAGTCATATAACAGTATAAACCGATCTTTTTATCAATGTCAAGACTGGTATCGAGACATCTCATAAAAATCTTTACACCTCTAGAAATCTATAGAAGAGGAAGATCTCCAGAGATCATATCTATCAAATCTGATGGTGCAGGACCTATTCCTACGGCCGTTAAAGTGCCTGGAGGAAGCTCAGTTTTTCCAGCATCTCTTATTATGGAACAGGGAAGTTTATTAGAGACGCATTTATTATATATGTCAAGAAGTCTCTCCTCGTTTTCTACTCTTACAACGATCTTCTTCATACCTTGCTCAACCCATTTATTCACCCATGTACTCCACTCTTTATCATTAATAGCCTTAAGAACAGCATCTACAGAGGCGTGAGCGACTTGAACAGCTAGCTTACCTTTACTCATCTTAAGGTCAGATCTGACGACTATCACTTGTTTATACTCTTCATACATTCTTCTCTCAATATACAGAATATTTATAAGAAAATATTTTTCAACATTTTTAGACCTTTAAAAACATGTATCATAATGATCTTGGTCTAAGCTCTCTCCTATAACACTAGGCACGAAACATGTTAGAATAATATATATTAATAAGACTGTACAGTTAATATTTTAAAAGGGTGTATTTTCATATCCGAGGCTTCTGAGAAACATTTAGGTAGAGTTGTAATTAGAGTTAGAGGAATAGTTCAGCGAGTAGGCTTCAGATATTGGATCTATAAACATGCGAAGAAAAGATCTTTAGCAGGTTTTGTAAAAAGCGAGCCGGACGGATCATTGCTCATAGTTGCAGAAGGTCCTAAAAAAGATCTTGAGTATTTAATCGAGGTCTCGAGAGAAGGTCCTCCCAGTGCAGTAGTAGAGGATATAGAGGTTAGATGGGAGGATTATAAAGGAGAATTTCAAGAATTTAAAATAGCTTTCTAGAGAACATCATAATTTTTACAAAAGATCTTTTTTCTTCTCAAGCAATTTCAATAATTCATCAGATAATCCATCTAATATTTTTTTAGATATTGCGAATAATTCACCTAAAGTCTTTTCTTCAAACATTTTATTAAAAACAGGCTCGAGTTCTTTAACAAATCTTTTCACCATAGAACTTGTCTTATCAAACCACGGTCTCTTTGATAGAGCGTAGCTAGAGACTAAATATTCGATAGCCGCGATGTCCATTGCTAGATCCATGATCTCTAGAGACTTTAAAGCGGCGTTATAAGAGTTGCTGACATGATCTTCTTGAGAGGCAGACGTTGGAGTAGTAAAAATTGTAGAAGGATAGACCAGGAGAGATATTCTATTAAGAAGCGATGAGATAGTATACTGAGCAATCATCAAGCCTACATCTTCTTTCTCTGTTAAAAATGGTGGAAGACCTCTATTTAAATTAGGATCTAATATTGTAAATACTCTTCTATCAACCTGTATCAATGGTTGAACAACTAAATGAGCAAGATAATCCATAGCATTAGCTATATATATTCCGTAGAAGTTTCCTCCACTAACACATTCTTCATCAACAAAAACTGGATTGTCACTAGACGAATTAATCTCTCTATCAACCAGGTCTCTGACATGGATAAGACCTTCATAGAAGCTTCCCAATATTTGAGGGATCGTTCTAAAACTATATCTGTCTTGTATAATATCTTTATTCTCAACAGAAGAGTCCTCAAGAATCATATTTAAGATCCTAGATATTATCTTGAGACTCTCATATCTTTTGAGACCTGTAATCTTCTGAGAGAAATGTTGTTTAGGAGTTGCCATGGCCTCTATGGATATAGAAGATGTTATGATAAGTGATATTAGAAGTTTATCTGCTTTATAAGTTGCGTGAGAAGCTACTGAGGCGCTCATAGCAGTGTTATTGATGATGCTTAAAAAATCTTTAGGTTTAGGCCTCAAAGGTTCTATACCATGTTCACGCATAATCTCTTCTGCATAACCTCTTCTACCGTTTTCATCTTCAACCAGACCTTTGCCATATAATGATAAACCTATGTATGACATTGGCGCAAGATCGCCGCTTGCACCTAGGGAGCCATATCTAGGAACTAGAGGGATTATATTTTTATTTAACATCTCTACAAGAAGCTCTATTACATAAGGATCAACAGCTGAGTATCCCAGACTTAACTGTCTAGCTAATATGATCATGGCTCCTCTAACAACCTCTCTTGGAAGAAAATCTCCCACTCCAGCTGCATGTTGCATCAAGATCTTGATGTGATAATATTGTTCTGGCGACGACACTTTTTTTGTCAGCTGAGCTCCTAAACCTGTGCTGACACCGTAGCATACGCCTCCGCTCTCTATATATCTAAGAAATTTTTCTCTAATCTCTCTTAACTCATTAATTTTTTTATCATCTATATAGAAGCTAACTTTCTCGTTAACCGAATATCTATAGACATCTCTATATGAAAGGTCTTTTGACAAATCGATTCTAGGACTCAAAAGTTATCAACCACCAAGTCTAACATATGTTGCGTAATAAATATTTCATCTAAGGAGTATTTTTATGGTGATATAGATTTACTTAAGACGTGTAGAAGAGTTATTTACAGAGCCTGGATCTTTATTAATAAGAGATCCTAATGATCTTAGATTCAAAAACTTTGTCATAAAAGACGTGTCGAAATGTGTTTCTGAAAATAATATCTGCATAATAGGATATCCGTGGGATTGGAATACTGCAGGCGATCCCGGAGCTAGATACGCTCCCTCTATATTAAGAAAATACTTGTACGAGTATAATATAATAAGTCTAGACAAAAATATTAATATATGTGATTTAGGAGATGTAAAGATTGCTCCAGGAGACCCTTTTATAAGCGAGAGAAGATTTGAAGAAGCATTAGATATCACACAAAACATATGCAAAAGATTCATAGTATTAGGAGGAGATCATTCTTTAACAAAAATTGTTGTAAAAAATATTCTTAAAAAACATGATGAAATAGATCTTTTGATATTTGATGCTCATCTGGATATGAGAAAATTATCTGAGGGAAAGTCTTCAGGCACTTATTTGAGAGAAGTTATTGAAGAGTTTGAGAGACGTGTGAATCCTATAGTAATAGGATATAGAGAGCATTCTAATCCTATGTACATGATCGATTATGCGAAAGAGAGAGGGGTCAAGCTAATAGATATAGATCATGTGAAAAAGACTTTTCATGAGATACATAATGAGATAATGAGATATCTCAAGTCTAATAATATATATATATCTATTGACGCCGACGTGTTAGACCCTTCTCAGTGCCCAGGGGTGAATTCTATATCTCCAGACGGCTTATTTCTTAGAGAGCTTAGAGAGATGTTGAGAAACATCATATCGATCCAGGGGGTGAGAATTTTAGGTGCAGACATCGTAGAGATAGTGCCTAAAAAAGATCTTGGCGACTTATGTATACGAAACATGGCATTGATAACGTTAGATTTAATAAAATATTTCATAACTTCTGGTTAGATGATCTATATAATATTCTGCCTCTTTTAATCACATATTTAATTAGATCTCTCTTTCTTAAATAACCTATATATCTGTAACTTTTTACATTTAATATAACAAGATCTGCTTGAAAACCCTCTTTGATAGAACCGATCTTCTCAGTTCTCAGACTATAAGCGGCATTGACAGTTGTTGCTGCAATAATGTTTGCAGGCGGTAGAGAGAAATATATTGAAGCAAGATTCATGGTCTCTATCATATCAAGATTCATCAGCGCAGGAGAATGATCTGTTGTTAATGCAATTATGCCATTATTTCTTAGTAGGGTATATACATCAGGCATCTTTTTTGCGATATATATCGAGGTTGTTGGAGATAATATCGCTACTATGTCACTTTTAGCAATTTTTTCTAAAACCTCTCTAGGAGTGTTATTCAGATGATCTATAGATACGGAGCCTATCTCGAGACCTAAGTCGCTACATTTAATATAAGCAAGCTCATCAGCATGAATCCTAGCTTTCAAACCTGCTGAAACCCCATTCGATAATATTTTTCTGCTTTCATCAACATTAAAAGCTCCTGAGTCGCAGAATACATCTATAAAAAGAAAATCTTTTTTAACAGCCTCTGGAATAAGCGTCGAGACGAATCTATCTATAAACTCCTTTCTCTCAAATCCAGGAGGTATTACATGAGCAAGTAATGTAGGAATCACATCTATCTCAACATCTCTTCTAACTATCTCAAGCGCTCTGACGAGCTTAAGCTCGCTATCAATATCTATACCATAGCCCGTCTTTATCTCTATCGTGGTCACACCACTTTTCACGAACTCATAGATTCTTTTTACAGTCTCTTTAACTAACATATCTAGAGATGTTTTAGAAGTCTCTCTCATAGTTCTTGTTATACCGCCGCCTCTAGACAAGATCTCATTGTATTCAGCTCCAGATAAAATCATTTCATACTCGTCTTCTCTAGCACCTGCATAAATCAGATGTGTATGAGGATCTATTAGGCCTGGTATTGCTATAGAATTTTCTGCATCAATTTTTAGAGAAGCATCAAATTTGTAAAGATCTTTTCTCTCTCCCACGTAAAAAATTTTTCCATCTTTTATAGCTATAAAACCATCATATATAATGCCAAGATCTTTTTCTTTAGCAAATCCTCTGACCACCTGTGGCAACGATACGATCTCTGACAAATTATATATGATAAGATCTGTCTTAATACTCAAAAAATAACCTCAGAAGCTTATTTTATCATAGGAGCCTTTATATTCTTCTCTTTGACAATCCTGATAGAGGTTTCGTAGCCTGCATCTGCATGTCTAATAACGCCGATCCCAGGATCAGTTGTTAAAACATGTTTAGCTCTGAAATCGCTCTCTGGAGTCCCATCAAGAACAAGACCGAGACCTGCATGAATGCTATAGCCTATTCCTACGCCACCACCATGATGAACACATACCCATGTAGCTCCTGCAGAGGCGTTTAATAAAGCATTTAACACAGGCCAGTCAGCTATGGCATCCGAGCCGTCTTTCATTCCTTCTGTCTCTCTATACGGTGATGCCACAGATCCTGAGTCCAAATGATCTCTTCCTATCCATATAGGTCCTATGACGCCTCTTCTAACAAGCTCATTTATTTTTAATCCGAAAGCAGCTCTCTCTCCATACCCCAGCCACACAACTCTAGACGGCAGACCCTGGAATTTAACAAATCTTCTGGCATTCTCAATCCATCTAACAAGTCTTTTATTATGTCTAAACATTTCAATGACCTCATCATCTAAAATCTCTATATCTTTAGGATCTCCTGTGAGAGACGCCCATCTAAAAGGTCCTCTACCCTCTTCAAACATAGGTCTTATATATGCCTGAACAAATCCTGGAAATGAAAAAGCCTCAGAATACCCGGCCTCGTAAGCCATTCTTCTTATATTATTACCATACTCAAATACTACAGAACCTCTTCTCATAAAACCTACCATAGCCTCCACTTGTCTTCTCATGCTCTCCATACTCATCTTCTTATACTTCTCAGGATCTTTATTTCTCAAGATCTCAGCCTCTTCAACTGATAGTCCTGATGGAATATAGCTCAAAGGATCGTGGGCAGGCGTCTGATCAGTGACCACGTCGGGCTTGAAGCCTTCTTTATATAATTGCCAATAAATGTCTGAGGCATTTCCTAGTAAACCTATTGAATAGCCTTCTCCTCTCTCTAAATATCTATGAGCAAGATCAAGAGCTCTGTCAAGACTATCTGTCCATGTATCAAGATAGCCAAATCTGATTCTTCTCTCAATCATTTTTTTATCAACTTCAACAACAATAGCGACCCCACCATTCATTTTAACAGCTAAAGGCTGGGCACCGCCCATCTCTCCAAGACCTGCGGTAAGCACTAGTTTTCCTTCTAAACTTCCTCCGAAATGTTTCTCAGCAGCAAATGCAAAAGTCTCGTAAGTGCCCTGAAGAATTCCTTGAGTACCTATATAAGCCCAACAGCCAGCAGTCATCTGACCAAACATTGTAAGTCCGCGTGTCTCCAGCTCTCTGAAATAATCCCAGTCAGCCCATTTAGGAACGATCAATGCATTAGCCATTATAATTCTTGGCGCAAGCCTGTGAGTCTCAAAAACAGCCACAGGTTTGCCACTTTGAATAACAAGAGTCTCGTCACTTCTCATTGTAAGCAGAGTATCTACTATAGCCTCAAAAGCCTCCCAATTTCTACAAGCTTTTCCAGTGCCTCCATAAACAATCAAGTTCTTAGGATCTTTAGCAACATCAGGATCTAACACATGAAAAAGCATTCGAAGAGCTCCTTCGATCTGCCAGTCTCTAGAGTCTGTAAACATCTCTTTGGTTTTTATTGCTCTCACAGTCCTGGTAGCAGGATCATAGAAACCTTTTTCAATAAGTCTTTGAATAGGTCTAAAAACATAACTCAATAAAATCACCGATAAAAATATTTTCTAGGCATATTTTTTAGTTTTTAAGCTTTGAGTATGCTTAGATGTTTAATATTTTATACTTTTGTAGTCACATGTACAATAAAAATAATATCTGTGACACATACTTATGAAATGGGATCTTAATATGTCATCTCAGAGCAAGAGGCTAGTACCTATCTCAGAGAATGTTGTCAAAGAGCTTATGGAGTTCTCCAGCAGAATAGGCATTCCTTTTAGAGAATTAGTTGAGAAGATCCTCATATCATTTGCTGAAGTCTCTCGCACAAATCCTCATTTGATCAACATAATATATAATTTCGATCTATTAGAAGATCTTAGGAAGATCGGAGGGATCATACTTCCTCAAAATTTTATTAATAAGCTTATTGAGAAGATGAGTGATGAAGATCTTGAGGAGCTGAGAGAGGAGCTGAAAAGATCATCTTCATGGCTAGGTCTTCTAGTGAAGGTTAAGAGAGGAGGGTCTTTAGAAAACATGATTGACATACTAAAGATCTGGCTGTCAAACATGAAGATTGATGTGATCCCATTACAAAACGAGAAGGATCTATATAAGATAGTGATCTCATCTCCTGAACAAGATGAAAGAACAGGTCTTCTCATAGAAGCAATTATTGAGGGAGTCTCAAAAGCATTTGATGCTACAATAATATCGAGAGATATCGAGAAAGGAATAGTTGTTACAGTGATCAGATATGGTCAGAGCTAGAAAGACTCTTGGGATTGACAGAGAAATTGTTGAGAAGATAAAAATTATATCTAAAAATCGAGGAATGTCTGTGGCAGAGTATATTAGAAGATTATTAAATAGTGCTATTCTATTAGAGGAGTCAGGACTTTTTGCCCCTAAAATACTAGATGATGCCAGATATGAATATATACTATCTTCTTTCAGATTTATTCTTTTCCCACAAGATCTTCTTATAAACAAAGATTTCAGCAAAGAAGATTATGTAAGAGTCAGAGAATATGGTGAAAAGATCGGAAGAACATTTCATGAAATGTTAATAGACGCACAACCTTTCATAGAGAAACTTGGAGAGTCAGCTGGAATACTAATTAAAAGAAGTAGCGATCTCGTAGTTATGAAGACAAATGATTTTAGAAGAATTATTGCTGAAATGATAGCCGGCGTTGCCAGGGGAAATGGCTATAAAATATCTGAGACAGAACAGATCATAACAATAGATCTGAATAAAAAATCTTCTTCTTATTAAATACGACAGATATATAGATAAAGGAGAGATCACTTAATATAATTAAGAAGTTTTAAAAAGTTCAAATATATAGAGACTATCGATACTGAGGCGACTTGAAATACCTGTAGAATATTTTGTTTCATCTGAAATTTTTTATGGAGGGTACAGAGGATAGATACTGAAGACATATACACATCATTGATCTCTTATATTAATAGAATAGTGAAGTCAGATGACATATTCTATAAGAACCTTGTTATGTTAGCTGAGAAATTAGTTGAGCTGAATAAGATTAGAGCTGTCTCTCTAAATCATTCTATCATGGAGCTTTTAGTAGCTAAACATCTTTTTGATCAAGGTTATGAAAATGTTGATATTGAAGTTAAAATAGATGATCTGTTGATAGCTGATGTAGTGGGATATAAAGAGGCTAAGGTAGTTGTTGAGATAGAGACTGGTTTTGTCCCAGCAGAATATGCTTCTGAGCCTAACTCTTATCTAAGAGCTAGATTAGCTAGTAAAATAGCTAGATACAGTTTTTATGCTGACGTCTTTATCTTGGCATTTCCCACATATTATATTCCTCCTATTCCTAAAATTCTTCTTCAAAGACCTCATGACAGAGACCCCATGATCTTAAGAGACTTGAAGAGTCTTGTAGATAAATATTATAAGAATCCTCCAATAGATTATGAATATTTGACAAAAGCTTATTTACATAAACTTTATATGCTTGATATAGATGAGGGAGTGGTTAAAGAGCTCTCTCCTGAAGAATTAAACGAGTTTTATAATATAGCTAGAAACATCAGTATTTTGTCAGATAAAAACAATTATGAACATACAAAAACTTATTATTAAGAAGACTAAAATGAGTAGTGGAGAGCGGTGTAGTTTTATTGAGAAATACAAAAGATGTTTTAGAAGTAAGTGATGAAGAAAATCTTATGAAACTCAGGTCTGAATATTATGATCAGCTCAGGTCAGTTGAAGAGAGAAGACAAAAGATTATCGAAGATCTTAAGAAGATAAGATCAGAAAGATCATCATATGTTAATGAAATCAAAAAAACGAGAGAGGATCTTAGAAAGATCTCTGAGACTAAGAGACAGCTAGTTGAGAGACTTAAAGAACTTAAAAATAGAAAAAGAGAGCTGAGAGAAAAATTTAAGGTGCTTATATCAAGACTTATAGAGATGAGATCTTCTATACCTGAGCTAAGAGAGTTAGATAAAATATCTCTTAATATGATCAAGGAGAAGATAGATAAGCTGGAGTGGAAGATTATGACAGGTCAAGTAGATCCGGAGGAGGAGAATAGAGTCATCAAGGAGATAGCAAAACTTGAAGATACTTTAAATAGGATCATTAGAGCAAGAAAGGTTAGAAATGAGTTAAACGAGATCAAGGCAGAGGTCATGAGCATAAAAATAGAGTTATCAGAAATACAGAAAGGCATTGAAGAGATAAATAAAGCTTTATCTGAGATTAGTAAAGAAGAGAACATCTTAAGAAATAATATTAATAGATTAAGCAGTCTGATCAATGAGATAGATGACAAAATAACTGAGAAACAAAACATGTTAAATGAACTTAATAAAGAGAAAGATGATCTGAGAAATAAGATATCAGAAGTCTCTCAGAAGATTAAGAGAATAAGAGAGGAGAAGACCAAGACCAGAGAGAAAGAGGTTCTCGAAAGAATTAAAAAGAGAGCTGAAGAAAAATTAAATAAAGGAGAGAAACTCTCATACGAGGAGTTGATCGCATTATATGGAGAAGATGCCTCAAGAGAAGACGTTAGTAATAATAATAGATTATGATAACGATATTGGAAGAATAGGATTTAAAACCCCGATCAAAGGTTACGAAAAGGTTCTTGAGACAGCCCAAAGATTCGGTCTTGCCAGACCTCAGGACTCTGATCTTAACTCAATTTTTGCAGCACTTAAGATATACAATGATCTTAAGATGAAGGGCTACGAACCTGATATAGTAATTATTGCTGGAAGCGAGTCAGGAGGTCTTGAGGCTTTTCAAAATATAAAGAATCAGTTGAAAGAAATTTTGAAAGATAAGAGTTATAGCTCAGCGATCATAGTTTCAGATGGCGGCGAAGATGAGAAGGTGTATCCACTGATCCAATCTATGATACCTGTAGAATATATTGAGAGAGTCGTCGTTGAGCAAGCTAGAAGTGTTGAGGCAACATATATATTGTTATGGAGATACTTTAGAAAGATATTAGAAGAGCCTAGGTTATCCAAGATCCTTATAGGCTACCCGGGTATTATATTACTTGTGTTCTCAATATTAGCACTCGCCAATCTCCTGGTTCAGGGCGTATTAGTATCGATCTTGATATTAGCCATCATAATGATATATAGAGGATTTTATTTAGAAGATCTTTTAATAAACTCGTGGCGGAGAAATCCTGCGAGAATGTTCTCGTATGTAGGCGGCATATTTGTATTAGGTATAGCAATAATGTTAACATATGCTATAATATCTTCGGAGGCTCCAGTCAAAGGCTCTTGGTACTATGTAATAGGACTAGCCTTATCATCTACATCATGGATCTATGCATTAGGACTTTCACTACCTTTTATAGGTGAGGCTGTGAACAGAATTATAAAAAGATCTTTTAGAGTATGGAAGTATTTGATGACCATTTTAGCAATCATTTATCTATCATTGATCCTTAGAGACATAGGTGTGATACTCACACAGATACCTCCTAATCCTACATCTGATGTTATGATGACATATATAATCCAGAGCAGATTGATTGAGAAAAGTCTCATAGGACTAATAATAATCATCATAGGCTCAGCCATTCTTGAGATGATCGGAAGAATTTATTATAGTCGAATAAAGAAGATAGCTACATAATCTATTTCTAGTTATAAAAATCTTTTATTTTCTGAAGATGTTAATAATGATCTCTTCAATATCATGTTTTTAATTAAATTTGATTAAAAAATAATTATTAAGAGAACGAAATTGACTGAAGAAATAGATGAATACATATGTTCGCACATAAAAAGGATCTGTAGAGAGACATGTTCTGAAAAGAGTCTCTCTAAAGAAGATTTTAATAAGTGTGTTGAGAGGTGCGTTGACGAATTAAAGAATAGATGCGAAAAGAGAAATTATTGACAAAAATAAATTAAAATAAGTTAACCGATATTCTAGAAGAAGTAATATATATCTTTCGAAAATATATTAGTTATCTGAGGGCATAACATTTCTATGAGTGAAGATAAGAAAACACTTGATCTTGAGGTATTCATCTTAGACATATCTTATGAGGTAGTAGGAAATTCTCCTGTGATTCTTATATGGGGGATCGATAGAGAAGGCAGGAGGATTCTTATCAAAGATCATAGTTTTAGACCATATTTCTATTTTTTACCATATGAAGACGCAGATGTTTCTGAGAAAGAGATCATATCATCTATAAAAAAGATCAGCAGCCCCAGATCTCCTATAACCGAGGTTTCACCTGTATCAAAAAAATTATTTGGAAGAGAAGTTAAGGCTTATATGGTTAAGACAGTCATACCTGAGGCTGTGAGAGAGTATAGAGAAAAGATCAAGGATCTTCCCTTTGTCAAAGAGGTTCTAGAAGCTGACATAAGATTTGCTATGAGATATTCTATAGATAAAGATCTTGCCCCCAGCACGTGGCATGTTCTTAGGTTGAGAGAGGTCTCCTCATCAGGCGTTTATAGAGTAGATGGCGAGTATGAGCTGATCGATATTATAAATAGAAATGTGAGTAGTGTTCCTCCACCACTTAGGGTAGTGGCTTTTGATATTGAAGTATATAATCCAAGAGGATCTCCTAGAGCTGATATAGATCCTGTGATTATAATTGCCGTCATGAATGATAAAGGAGAGATCTATCAATTTGTTGCTGAGGATCATAATGACAGAGATGTTATACAAAAGTTTGTAGATTATATAATAAAATATGATCCTGATGTATTGGTTGGATACAACACTTCATTATTTGATCTTCCATACTTAATTGAGCGTGCTAAGAGAAACAGGATTGTTTTAGACATAAGTAGAAGAAAAAATAGCGAACCTAGACAAAGTGCCTACGGACACATATCTATATCGGGAAGACTTCATGTGGATTTATATCATTTTGCAGAAGAAATATCAGAGATCAAGATAAAAAGTCTTGATTATGTGGCAGAATTCTTCGGTGTGATGAAGAGAAGCGAGAGAACTAATATTGAATGGTATGATATATATAAATATTGGGATGATCCTGAGAGAAGAAAGATTCTTCTTAAATATTCTAGAGATGATGTGATCTCTACGTATGGAATTGCTGAAAAGATTCTTCCATACGCCATTCAGTTATCAGCTTTAACAGGACTACCACTAGATCAGGTTGGGGCGGCATCTGTAGGAAACAGATTAGAATGGTATCTTATTAGAGAAGCTTATAAATATAATGAGTTGGTGCCGAATAGAGAAGAGAGACCTTACGAGCCTTATAAAGGTGCAATAGTTTTAGAGCCTAAGCCAGGTATTCATGAGAATATTGCTGTACTAGATTTCTCTTCTATGTATCCTAATATAATGATAAAATATAACATTGGTCCAGACACTTTTGTCTCAGATCCTTCAGAATGTGATGTAATAGAATGTTACGAGATCCCTGGAACTAATTATAGATTTAGGAAAGATCCTCCTGGCTTTTACAAGAAAGTTTTAGAGACGCTTCTGAAGTTGCGAAAAAGCATTCGCGAAGAGATGAAGAAATATTCTCCAAATAGTGTCGAGTATAAAGTTCTTGATGAGAGACAGAGAGGCGTCAAGATACTAGCAAACGCCGCATATGGATATATGGGCTGGATAGGCGCGAGATGGTATTATAAACAAGGCGCAGAAGCTGTCACAGCTTTAGGAAGAATGATCATCACAAAAGCCATAGAGATCGCAGAGAAGTTAGGACTGAAGATAATTTATGGAGACACAGACTCTTTATTCTTATATTACGATGAAAAGAAGATTAACGAGTTTATTAAAGAGATCGAAGAGAAACTTGAGCTCGAGATCAAAATTGACAAGATCTATAGAAGAGTTTATTTCACTGAGGCTAAAAAGAGATACGTCGGCTTAACCGTAGATGGCAACATTGACATAGTAGGATTTGAAGCCGTGAGAGGCGACTGGACAGATCTTGCGAAAGAGGTTCAAGAGAATGTTGCTGAGATAATTCTCAGAACAGGTAGTGTAGATAAAGCTATTGATTATGTCAGAAGAGTTATTCGAGAGCTGGAGGAGCGTAAGATTTCATATGAGAAAATTATTATATGGAAGACTATTACAAAAAGACTTGAGGAATATGAGGCACAGGCTCCACATGTGAGAGCTGCAAAGATCCTGTTAGCTAAAGGAGGCAGAGTAGCTATTGGAGATAAAATAGGTTATGTAATAATAAAAGGCTCTGGAAAAATAAGCGATCGAGCCATGCCATATATGTATGCAACTATTAATGATATAGATACAGAATATTATATTGAACATCAGATTATTCCTGCAGCAATGCGTATATTAAGTTATTTTGGGATCTCTGAGAAGACTTTAAGAGGATCTAAAGGTGTAAAAAGTCTGTTTGAGTTTACTGAGAAGAGAATTTCTTAAGGACTTCATCGAAAGTATATATCATGATCTCTTCATTAGTTGTCGAGACCTGAGATCCTATTCTGTAACCTATGAGAATTTTAACGCCTCTTCTCCTAGCTGATTCTACTAGACGTTGAGTCACTATTCCATCTAAAACAATTGCATATATATTTGTGTCGCCACTATTTTTCTCGAGAAACTCATAGAGATCTCTTACACTAATCTTTGAAAGCACATTCCACCCCTGATCATATATTATACATGTCAAAGTACCTGTAAGACTTTTTATATCTTCAACGACTGTAGAAGGTATTTGAATTCTCTCTATAGATCTCTCGACCTCTGCAGATATTTCAGCAGGTCTCTCGGTTTCCTTAACCTCTGTCTCTCCAGAGATCTTTTCTGTCTCTATTTTTTCTGAAACCGTCTGAGAGACTGATTCTATGGGCTGTGTCTCAACTTTGATGGTCTCACTTGGAGAGACGGCTTGTGTTTGGATATTGATTGCCTGTTCTAATAGTCTCTCCTCCTGTTGAATCCGTGGCTGAGCTAGAGGCGCTGCTTCCACAGGCTTAGCCTCTCTCTTCTTCTCTAACTGTTTAAGATACTCTGATAAAGGAATCATGTTTTTAAGAGCCTTCTCAATCTCTTTTATACTTAGCTCCTCAACCTCTCTTCCAGGCGGAGCTTTTGCTACATAATCAACTTTCATAGACTCTATCAAAGTCTTAAGAATCATGTCGCCTGCTCTGTCTCCATCTACAAATGCTATAACAGTCTTTTTCTGAGCAAGTTTAATAAGACTCTCAGGAACTCTCCCTTGAGCACCTTCGATCGCTATCGCATTTTTATAACCTGCTCTGAGAAGATTTATGACGTCTGCACGACCTTCCACAACTATTATAGTATCACTTGTTGTAACTTCAGGACCTGCAGGCAATCTCTCTGGGCCGTAAGTGGTTATTGAGGCTATTTTTGTCACACTACTTATCTCATTAAGTATCTCCTTAAGATCTGGCGTCTTCTCTCTGCTCCATCTACTCATAAATTCCTTGGCTCTTTCAACAATTCTTCTGATCTTCTCTAACCTAAGATCTATAAGTTCTGTCACATGTATCTTAGCACTATAAGGACCTACTCTGTCTACAGTCTCAATCATTGCGGCGAGAAGAGCAGTCTCATTTTTATCAAGATTTGATGGTATGATTACTTCTCCAACGGTCTTATTCCCAACATTTTTTATCTCAACATATATTCTCCCGATCCTTCCTTTCTCTTGTAGCTCTCTAAGATCAAATTCTGAGCCGAATAAACCTTCTGTCTGTCCAAAAATTGCTCCAATAATATCGGGCTTATCCACAGATCCTTCCACTTCGATCTTTGCTTTAACTATATACTTCATATTATAGTCATCCTCCTACTAAGATTAGTGTTAGAAAATCTTAAGCTTAATTCTTAAAGAAACCTCAAGAAGCTTATCCAATAGATCATTTGAATGAACGATATTTAATATGTTGTAGGAGAAAATATGTTGTGGTATCATAATTGAATGATGAGAGAGAGACTACAAGAGGATTTGAGGAGACTAGATGGAACATTTCTAGAGAGAAGGATCTATTAGAGATCTGGGAGAAAGAAGGTTTGTATGATCCTGAGAAATATGGCGACCCTGATAACATATTAATAATAGATACTCCGCCGCCTTATCCATCTGGTAGATGGCATGTGGGAGGTGCCGCACATTATGCTCAAATTGATATGATAGCAAGATATTTCAGAATGAAAGGTTATAGAGTGATAGTTCCGTGGTATGCTGATAGAAACGGTCTTCCTGTAGAAGTTCAGGTCGAGAGACTGAGAAATATTAATCCTCACGAGATCTCGAGAACTCCTGAGGGTAGAGAAAAATTTATCCAGATGTGTAAAGAAGAGTTAGACAAGATCGAGACTGAATTAGTTAATATATGGCGTAGACTAGGATGCTCCTTTGAATACTGGCGAGACGGGACAGATAGTTCTAGCTATAGAGCTCTTACACAGACGACATTTCTGATCCTATGGCGTAAAGGACTGATCTATGAGGCGGAGAGACCAGTTTATTGGTGTCCTCGTTGTAGAACAGCTCTGGCAGAAGCAGAGCTCGAATATGTAAAGAGAAAAACCAAACTATATTATGTGAAGATCGAGATCCCTAGCCATGGCATAGAGATTATCGCAACCACAAGACCTGAGCTTATAGGAGCGATGGTTGCCATAGCATATAATCCGAGAGATCCTAGATATAAAGGTTTGGCAGGTCATAAAGCTATCGTTCCTATCTATGAATATGAAGTCCCGATCATAGAGTTAGAAGACGTAGATCCTTCCTTCGGAACAGGCCTTATGATGATATCTACATATGGAGATCTTAGAGATGTCAGAGTTGTCAGAGAGTTAGGTCTCAGGCCGAGACTTATAATAACAAAAGATGGATATATGAATGAGCTTGCAGGTCCTTTGAAAGGTCTTACGATATGCGATGCGAGAGACAAAATAGTGAAGCTGTTGAGAGAAAAAGGTCTTTTAATAAAAGAGGAGGATCTTGATGAGAGAGAAATACCTGTCTGCTGGAGATGTAAAACGCCCATAGAGATCATCCATTCTAAAGAATTCTTCTTAAAACAACTAGATTTTAAAGAAGATCTTTTGAAGATAATTGATGAGATGAAGTTCTATCCTGAGATGCATAAGAAGAGGCTTATAGAATGGATTATGAATCTTAAGATGGATTGGCCGATCTCTAGATCAAGATATTATGCAACAGAAATACCTTTGTGGAGATGTAGTATATGTGGAGAATATATTCTTCCAGAGCCCGGCAAATATTATAGACCTTGGAAGGATCCTCCTCCAGTAGATAGATGTCCTAAATGTGGAGCTGAAAAAGACAAGATCATAGGAGAGACGAGAGTGTTTGATACATGGTTTGACTCTAGCATATCATCTTTATACGTCTCTAAATGGCTTAAAGATCAAAGGTTTTTTGAGAAAGCCTCATCAAATATTCTCAGACCTCAGGGATATGAAATAATAAGAACATGGCTTTATTACTCTATCTTAAGATTTTATCAGCTCACAGGAAGACCAGCATTTCGTTATGTAAGGATCAGTGGTATGGGACTTGATGAGAGAGGAGAGGCTATGCATAAAAGCAAAGGAAACATTATAGATCCAGAGCCTTATCTAGAGAGATATGGCGCAGACGCCTTCAGATTTTGGGCGGCGGCCGCCGCAAAACTAGGATACGACTATAGATTTAATGAGTCAATTCTTAAAACAGGCTCTCTCTTCATAACTAAGTTATATAATATAGCAAGATTCGTCTCAACATTCAAACCGCCTTCGAAAGAAGAGATCTCTCTCAGAGATATAGACAGATCTATACTTGCAGAGTTGAATGAGCTTATCAAAAAAGTAAGGAGAAGTATGGATGATATGGATGTTTTCGAAGCTATACATGCAATATATGAGTTCACATGGGATATTTATGCCAGTAACTATCTTGAGCTTGTTAAACAGAGAGCATATAATAATGACGGAAGATATTCAGAGAATGAGCAAAAAGCTGCATGGTATACTCTTCACATAGTATTATCCACAGTATTAAGAATGTTAGCGCCTATAATGCCTTTTGTGACTGATTATATATGGAGAAGACTTTATAAAAAAAGTATACATTTAGAGAGATTTCCTGAGCCGTCTGACGAATATGAGAAGGGAGATAGAAGACTTATAGAGCTTGCTATAAAGATCAATAGTGTTATATGGAGATATAAAAAGAGTCGTGAAATGAGATTCTCACAAGCAATTAAAAAGAAAATTTATATTGATAATCCACTTGTTGAGAAGTTTAAGGAGGAGCTCATAGATCTTCATAAAATAAATCATTTGATCATTGGAAGACCCGATAATCCTGAAGAATATGATGTTTTTGAAAACATGATCTATATCGAGAGATAAGATCTTTCTTAGATAACTTCTTCTTCTAATCTCTTTAATATAATTCTTCTTAGCCACCATGCGATACCTATAACTATTCCTATAACACCTATTCCTATAAACAATGGCGTAAATCTTAGAAGTAGCGTAGATATTGATGGATATAACGTTATGCTTCTCGTAGAGTCTTCAACAATTCTTATAAAGCTTTCATATTTATTATATCCTGATCCATAGACTTCTAATATATAGTCTCCAGCCATTACATTTGTTACTCCAAAACCGTCTTGAGACACTGTAATCTCGTATGTATA
>WYEN01000062.1 GCA_009903825.1 Desulfurococcales archaeon | reverse complement strand
TCTATCACCTCTAGACTGAAAAGCGTTGCCTCCCAAAGCTACAACTATAAGTCTCTCATCTCTCAACAAAAATCTCCAAAGATAATTTTCTATGTATCAATTAAAAAATTTTTAAAGATCTTCTTCTTCATTAAATCTCTTAGAAAGGATAAGAGAAGAATGTTATGCTATATAATGACCTGATTATTTTAAGGATCTGATACGTCTCGAGACAAAATTATTTAAAGATTTTTATAACTTCTTCGAAAACGTCGATCCCTTTGTCAAGATGTTCTCTAGTGATTACTAGTGGAGCCATGAATCTAAGGACGTTTCCATAGTGGCCGCATGTGTGCATTAATACTCCTCTTGTGAATAATTCTCTTCTTATAGCGTCTGCTTTAGAGGGGTCAGGCTCTCTGCTTCTTTTATCTTTAACTATCTCTATTCCTATCATAAAGCCTACTCCTCTGACGTCTCCAATGAACTCGTATTTCTCTTCTAATTCTTTGAATCTTCTCAACGCATGTTCTCCTAGTAGAAGTGTTCTGTCAAGTAGTTTTCTGCTCTCTATATATTCTATCACGCCTGTGGCAGCGGCAAGCCCCAGCGGGTTTGCTCTATATGTTCCGAGGTGAAACATCTCTTCAAGTTTCTCATCAAGATCTTTTCTATATGCAACAAATGATATTGGAATGCCGTTTCCAATAGCTTTTGATATACACATTATGTCTGGAGTCACTCCGAAATGTTCTACTGCCCACCATCTTCCGGTTCTTCCAACTCCTGTCTGAACTTCATCAGCTATTAACAAGATCCCGTATTTATCAGCTATCTCTCTCAGACCTTTCACAAATTCTTTTGGTGGAACAATATATCCTCCCTCTCCCTGTATAGGCTCAAATAATATTCCAGCAATCTCACCTGCGCCGCTATAAGGATCTTTTATAAGATGTTCTATAAACTCTAGAGAACGATAAGCACATTCAATCTCATTCTCAACTTTAAAAGGACATCTATATGGATATGGATATGGTGCTCTCAAAACGTTTATAAGTGGCATTCCAGAGTATTTCAGAAGACTCTTTTTCGCAGTAAGCATGACAGCACCTAGATGAACACCGTGATATGCTCCGTCAAAAGCTATTATGCCGTTTTTTCCAGAGACCCATCTAGCGATCGATACTGCGGCCTCACAAGCGTCTGCACCAGTTACTGTAGTAAGGATCTTAGCATTTCCCCTCAGACCTTGTGGAAGTATGCTATGGATCTTTTCAAGAGCTTTTATTCTAAACTCTGTGGGAACTTCAGACATCCAATGCCAGTATCTATCCATCTGTTGTCTAACATATTTAGCTACATAAGGATTGTTATGACCAACATTTAAAACAGCGATCCCAGCGATCCAATCGACATAATAATTTCCATCAACATCTTTTATAGTAGCTCCTTTAGCAGACTCAATAGCAAATCTAAAGACTTTAGGATATATAAGAGCTTTTGTCTCAAGCTCTGACTGTCTCTCAAGAATCTTCAGAGAATTAGGTCCTGGAGGTCTCACAACTATCTTAGGAGCATCTGGATAGCTGAGCTCTCTAAACTCCTCCTCATAAGAAGACATATTGCCACCACACATAAAATGTCTTAGACGATATAAAACTATGTTAAACATAGATCTAGAAATAATTCAATCAGATGTTTCATATGATAAATTTATAAACTTAATATATTCACGAAGATTTTGGGGATAAACTTTTTCATGGAAAACTGAGATCCCTCCAGAGATATATGCAGAACTTTATGTGCCATGGCATAGAGTAGCCTTTGAGACAGAGATTCTTGTCAGAGTCTTCAGGAGACATAATGTTAAAAAAGTTGTTGAATATGGATGTGGAGTAGGCAGACACGGACTATTGTTATATAAAAAAGGTTTTGATGTTCTGCTTACTGATATCAGAGACTGGAGAGTTAATGAGGCGAAGAATCTTCCGTTCAAATTATATAATGTTCTTGAAGGAGGATTCATAGATTATTTTGATGCAGGCTATGCATTCGGTTTGATAATAATATTCAGATTAAATGATATTATAAAAGTTCTTAGAAATATTAGAGAGAATCTTAGAGAGAAAGGCTTGTTCATATTTGATTATAACTATGGTATATATGATGAGCCTGAGAAAATTGATGTGAGAATTGATGGAAGAGTTTATCATGCATATCTTAGAAAAAGTTTATATAAAGAATACAACGGATCTTTGGTATACGAGTATAGAGTTGAGGTTGAGAATGATCTTGGAGAGATAATAGGTGTTGAAGACACTTCATATCCTATCTATAGTGAAGACAAGATCCTTTATGCAATTAATGAGGCAGGGTTCGAAATAGATGAGATGATATATTTAAGATGGGATCCTTTCAAATACTCATATGAATATGTTGATGCTTATAATAGAGACAGCGTAATATATGTTCTCAGAAAAAGCTGAGACTTAAAGTGAGCTTAACTCTATGATCTTTGTAGGCTCAACATATTTCTCATAGAAAGATCCTTTGGAATAATATAATAATCTTCCTCTCACTAAAGATCTTATTCTTCTGAATCTCTCCACAACCTCTATTGGATATGGAGGAAGTAGATAATCAACGACGCCTATTACGCCAATGTCTTCTTCAACTGGTGATAATATTAACAGCTCTCCCTCAAGCTCTTTAAGCGTTATCTCAACACGATCATTTCTTCTTATAAATTTTTTCTCACCACTAAACACTTTATAAAACACATATTCATCATAACCAGGATCTTTCGGAAGCAGATCTATCGAGAAAAACTCTCTGATCATATCTCCTCTCCTATTTATATTGACTATTGCAACAGCCCAGGCCCATTTAATTGGCGCCACGATCTTTAGCAACACATTGTTGTTATAAGGATCTTTGAATAATATGTCTCTCGTAGGAAGCCCAGGCTCATCTACTCTGATTATCTCTCCATCTGACAAAACTATTCTTCTCAAAAGCTCTATGTTTGTCTTCTCAGGATCTCTATCAGTAATATAGATAGGTCCTCCACTTACTAATCTCGTTATGAGATGAGGTATCACATAAGGATCATAGCTTATAAACATGTCATAATCTGGATAGACAATTTTTGAGAAGAACAATGAGTTATACACGTTATATAATAAATGAAGCTTTGCGCCTAGCCTCCAGAAAGGTATATAATCTATAGAGCTTCTCATAACATTACTATTGAAATAATTAGTGTAGTTCTCAGGAGTCATAGACATACAATTTAGAATATCTATAGATAAGATCTTCGAAGCATTTTGAATAGCATATTGGATATTTCTTGATGCTTTAGAGACGCAATAATCTCTATAAATTTCTGCGACAACCCATTGATTATCTATTTTCAGAAGATCGAACCCTTTGTCTCTGAATATTTTAAACAGTCTTCTATAAAGATTGTAAGCCTCAGAATAATCAGGATCTGGGACATATGAGCCTTTTAATGTTTTTATAAAGCCTCCTCCGAATCTTCTTAGAAAATCTTCATCAACACCTCCCCAATGAATATTTATAGTGTGCCAAAGGCCGACATGTCTAACACCGAGAGACTTCAGATCTTTTATGACCGCCTCAAAGTCATTAGGAAATTTTCTCTCATCAGGAGAAAGATCTTTTAGAATTCTCATGTTATTTCTGACGATCTCTTTCTGCCAGCCGTCATCAATAATCACAAAACCTATTTTAAGACCTCTCTCATATATTCTTCTCAAGATCTTTATAATATTCTTGTGAGAAAGATCCTCGGTCTGAAGAGCATTCCAACTACACCAACCTAGATATCTCATGAAATCAGGCTTTTTCTTAGAGGATCTTGAGTAGAAGACTCTTTTTTCAAATCCTATGTCAAACATTTTCTCAACAGCTTTATAAGGATCTTCAGAATAGCCATATAAAAGAACTATGTTCTCACCAAGATCTTTAAAAACTTTTCCACATAAGATCTTTAGAGAAAAACCTCTCCACAGATATGATATTGTCTCTACGCCTGGGACAGCTGCTAAAGAAAGATAGGATCCTTCTAATCTTACTAAAGCAAATATTGTGTATGGAGCAAAATCATTAGATATATAAGGATAAGACCAGCAAGGCGTTCTTCTAAGAAACTCTTCATAATCAATCTCATCAAGTTTATAAGGATAAATCATGTCATCAGAAGGAGGAGAGACGTCGGGAGATCTGTCTATTGCAAGAAGATCATAGTATCTAAATGCTCTGCCATAAAGCTCCTGATCAATAGTCATAGGATTTAGAGTGAGACCCAGAACATTTTTGACATCACCAAGATCAAGAGAGACAATTATGTTATCAATATCTATATTCTCAAGATTTTTCAGAGAGACACTTAGAAGACCTTCATAATCACGACCAAAAGATCTAATAGTTAACTCAGCAACCTCGCATGAGAAACTCTCAGAATCAACTTTTTTACAAGTCTTAACAGTCTTGTCGCTCAAAATTATTGTTATATTTCTGATCATTGGAAGACTCATTATGAAGAACCCTCGAGAATCTATTTGAA
>WYEN01000068.1 GCA_009903825.1 Desulfurococcales archaeon | reverse complement strand
AGTGATTGTTCTCCTGATGGTATTATTATCAGAATATTTTTTCTTCCTATATAATTATTCAGCTCGTCTATATCTAATGATTCTTGTGTTTTTAGTGTTATAAATATTTCCTCTGGTCTGTAGAGGTCTAATACATCTTTCAGCTCTGGTAATACTGCTAATGGTGTCTCATTTTTATATGCATGTCTCCACGCCTCTGGGATTCCTGATTGTGCTGCTAATCCTGTTGGTCTTGTTATTACTGGAGTGATCATGTTCTTGTTGACATGATATGTTATTGTTTTGACAAATTCTATCACTATATAAGGACTTGCCGGCGCATGAAGATCTATTATTATTCTTTCTTTTTCACTCATCCTATCTATATAAATATCTTTTTAAAAGATATATTCTTAGTCTCATATTTTCTATGACAACATGATTACGAAAGATCTTTTTTGTAATACTTTTTTCACAAGATCTTTGAAAGATCTTTAGGTCACAAATTTATTTTCATCAACATATTTAATGAATTAGAGAATATAGTGTCTAGATGTTATAATGGTGGCTTAAGTGTCTGAGAAGAGAAATATTAAGAGAGGAGGTAGAGAGAGAAGTCTTTTTGATTATATGAGAAAATATGATGAGAAGGATCTTATTAAAAAATCTGATGAAAATATTGTTTCTTCAGAAATCTCTTCGAAAGATTCTGGTGAGAATATTAATAAGAATGTTATGATCCAGACGTCTAAAGAGGAGACTGTGAGAAATACTGAGAATATTGAGAGCAGAATTATTTTTATTGATAAGGTAGAGGCTTCTCCACCGCCTTCTTTAGAAGAAGTCTCTTATGCTGAAGATATGTATATTCTTGATGTTGCTTACGAAGGATCTAGTGGTAGAGCTGTTGTATATCTATATGATGAAAATGATAATAAGCTTAAGATTTATAGAGACAGATCTGGTCATAGACCTTATTTTTATGTTGATATAGATCCTTCTCGTGTAAAAGAGATTCTTAGAGAGGACGCCAGATATATTATTGATGTGTACAGAGTTCAGAAAATAGATCTTTTGAGAAAAAAATTTGTTAACAGAACAAAGATTGTTGTCACAGATCCTCTCTCAGTGAGAAGATTAAGAGAGAAGTTTCAAAATTATTGGGAGGCTAACATAAAATATCATCATAACTATATCTATGACATGGGGATCATACCAGGTCTCAGACATAAGATTTATAATGGAAGTATAACACCACTTTATCAGACAGATCTTAAGAAGATTGAGGATGAGATCAATAGGTTATTTAATGAAGAGTCTGAGGAAGTTAGAAAAACAGCTGTCTCATGGTATCTATTATTTGAGGAGAAGCCTCCGAAAATTAAGAGAGCCGCTATCGATATAGAGGTTTATACACCTATAAAATCTAGAGTTCCTAATCCAAAGACAGCTGAATATCCTATCGTAAGTATTGCTCTGAGCGATATTGATGGTAGAAATATTGTTTTTATTCTATTAAGAGAGGGAATAGGATCTGTTGATGAACTTAAAGATCTTGGGTCAGATGTTGAGATAAGAGTATACAGCTCTGAAAGAGATCTTGTTTTAGACTTCTTCAAGACTATATATGATTATCCTCTTATAGTTACATTCAATGGAGACAATTTTGATCTTCCATATTTATACGAAAGATCTCTTAGACTAGGAATCTCAAAAGATTTCATACCAATAATTATGAAAGAGAATCATGCCACATTTAAACATTCTCTTCACATAGATCTATATAGATTCTTTAAGAACAAATCTATTCAAAACTACGCTATGGAGGGAAGATATAAAGAACATACTCTAGACTCTATCGCAACATCTATTCTCGGAGAAGGAAAACTTTCTCGTGAGGAAGGTGTTGGAAGAATGAGTATTGGCAAACTTGCGAGATATAATCTTAGAGATGCTCAGATAACACTTAAGCTAACAACTTTTCAAGACGAGCTTATAATGAGACTTATAATTCTCATCATGAGAATATCTAAGCTAGGTATTGAAGATGTGACTAGAACACAAGTCTCCGCATGGATCAAGAATTTATTTTATTGGGAGCATAGAAGAAACAATTATTTTATCCCTAACGAGAAAGAGATCAGAGAGATCAAGTCTAAGAAGACTACTGAGGCGACTATAAAAGGTAAGAAATATGCTGGTGCAATAGTGATTGAGCCTCCTCAAGGAGTGTTTTTTAAAGTATCAGTTTTAGATTTTGCATCACTATATCCGAGCATTATAAAAAGATGGAATCTAAGTTATGAGACAATAGATCCAGCGCCTGGAGAATGTAACAAGACAACTGATATCTTAGATGAGAGAGGAATAAAAATTCATGAAGTGTGTATAGACAGTCCTGGGATAACCTCAGTAATCATAGGCTTATTAAGAGATTTTAGAGTGAAAATCTTCAAGAAAAAGAGTAAAGATAAAAACATAGATCCTTCGTTAAGAAGCTGGTATGATGTTGTTCAGAGAGCTCTTAAAGTATATGTAAACGCGTCATATGGAGTATTTGGTCACGAGAACTTTCCATTATACGCTGTGCCGGTTGCTGAGAGTGTCACAGCTCTTGGTAGAATGATTATCACAAGAACCATGGAGAAAGCCAGAGAAATGGGTCTTCTAGTATTATATGGAGACACAGACTCACTCTTTCTATGGGATCCTGAGCCTGAGAAACTTGAGAAACTTAGACAATGGGTTCTAGAGAGATACGGGCTCGAGCTTGAGGTTGATAAAGAATTCAGATTTGTAGCATTCTCACTCAAGAAGAATTATTTCGGAGTATATCAACAAGGAGGCATAGATATCAAAGGTTTAGTCGGCAAGAAGAAGAATACTCCAAAATTTGCTAAAGAAGCTTTCAACGAGATCCTTCAGAAGATAAGTGGCGTGGAGAAGCCTGAGGAGATTGTTAAAGTAAGAGAATGGATAAAAGATCTTGTTCATGAGATCTATACAAAACTTAAGAACTATGAATATACGTTAGATCAGCTGTCTTTCACAGTGATGTTAAGTAAAGATGTTAAAGAATATGTGAAAAATACTCCACAACATGTGAAAGCTGCCATGATGCTTATAAGAGAAGGCGTTCAGGTGTCTCAGGGAGATAATATAACATTTGTTAAAGTACGTGGAAAAGAAGGTGTTAAGCCTATTCAATTAGCAAAGATATCTGAGATAGATCTAGATAAATACATAGAGATCTTGAGAACAACATTAGAACAAGTGATGCTTCCATTAAGTATTGACTGGGACGAGATCTCAGGCTCAGTGATGAAACTTCATAAATTTATCTCATAAAAATAAAAAATATGTTAAAGTTAAAATCTTTCTAATCATTTTATCTCTTATGTTCTTCTATAACCATCATAGTCGTGGTAGACCTGACCTTGGGAATTCTTCTCACATGTTTAACAACTATCTCTCTAAGCTCATCTTGAGTATTAGCTTCTATAACAGCAACTATATCATAAACTCCATATACTAGATATGTCTCTTTAACATTTGGTATCTTAGCAAGCTGACTCAGAACCTCCTCTTCACTTCCGATCTCTATATTTATAAGAACAATTGCTTTCTGACCCATTTTGTTTCCCTTAATAATTGTTTTAAGACTCTTTAAATATATTTAATATCGAGACACAGGTTTTATGAAGAAAGAGAGCAGGATCTTATTAATATATTGTGTTCCGGAGAAGTCTATATATATATTCAGTATATTCAGAGGATCTCAGGGATTAGAACATATGAAGATAATACGTAGAGAAAATCTGTCTCAGGCGTTGAAAGAGTTTTCTAGAGAAAAAGTTTTTGAAGAAATAAGATACGTCTTGGTCGACGAGGAGCTCTCTAATTGTAAAGAGAACGTTCTCACAAAAGATCTTTTTGTAAAGAATAGTTTAAAGATCGTTAGTAAAAAAGATCTTTCAAAAGATCTTTTTTTATTAATAGAGGATTTCAGAATAGTGTTAGAAAAGATCGTTGGTTTCATAACTTCCTCAAGTGATACATAGACTCATAACTTAATATCTTGTTAAATTCTATGAATATGGTTGAGAGTTTGGAGACTTTTAAAGATGTGATGCCTAAGATAAGAATTGAGAAGAAGAGTGATAGAGAGCTGATATTTTATCTCGAGACTGAGGATAAACATTCTCTACCTAATTTGATAGCTAAATTAGCCTTAGAGAAGCCTCATGTCATATATTCTTCATATTCAATAGATCATCCTATGGTGTCTTATCCTAGAATAGCTATTTTAACAGATGGTGAGAGAGATCCTGTGGATGTTCTTGTGGAGGTTTTGAATGAAGCTAAAGAATATCTTATAAAGATCAGAGAGATTATTAAAGAGAAGATTCCTGAGAGAAAAGATTTGTGAGAAGATGTTTAAATATTTAACTAAAGATAGTCTTGAGAGAATTATTCAAAATATACCTGAGGTAAGAAATCCTGATATAAAATTTGAGCAATATCCTACTCCAGCATGGCTTTCTGCTGAAATATTGTTTCAAGCATATCTGAGAGGAGATTTATATGGTACTGTGGCAGACTTAGGATGTGGAACAGGAAGATTATGTATTGGAGCATCTTTATTTAGGCCTGAGAGAGTTGTATGTATAGATGTGTCATGTGAAAGTATTGATATATTAAGAGAATATGCTGTGAAATTAAATGTATATGATGTTATAGACCTCATATGCTGGGATCTATCTAAAGATCTTGAGAATCTTCATGTTGATACCGTCATAATGAATCCTCCTTTTGGAGTTCATAAGAGAGGTTATGATATGATGTTTCTGAGAGTAGCGACTGAGATTGTCAGAAGATCTGTGTATAGTATTCATAAATATAATCAGAGATCTATAGAACTTATAAAGAGATTAGGTGAAGAGAAAGGTTTCGAGACTATGGTGATAGGCTTATATGATATGGATATACATGCTTTATATAATTTTCATAGAAAAAAGATCCATAGATTCAAAGTTGCAGTAATACATATGAGAAAAAGATGAGAAAAAGATGATAAAAAGATATCATGCTATACTCATATATTTCTGAAAAAGAATCTTTTGTAAGAGAATTATGAGCTCAAGAAATAGAGTATTAGGTGAAGAGCTTCTCAACATAATCTCTATAATAGTTATTAAAAAGATCGTAGGTTTCTCAACAAGATCTGAAGAAGATTTTATTAAAAGATCTTCTTTATTAGGAGAATGGTTTGATAAAACAATTGATATGATGTCTAGTATTCTTGTTAAAAAAGAAGATGACAAAATATATTGTAGATTATGTGGCTCAGGACCTTTCACAAGAAAAGGTTTTTATCTTCATCTACGTAGAATACATTTAGAAGAGATAAAAGATGTTTTAGATAATGAGTTTCGTCTATATATATATTCTGAGACAAAAAGTTTATACAAAAGATCTTAGCTGATATATTCATATACAAGATCTTCTATCTTCTGAAACTCAACAGATCTTCTGTCTCTGGGTCTGGGAAGATCTATGTTAATGATCTTTGCTATTTTAGCAGGCCTAGGCGTCAGAATGATTAGTCGATCACTCATTAAAATAGCTTCATCAACATTATGAGTGACTAATATAATAGATCTTACCGTAGTAGCTCCTGAGAGCCATATGTCAAGAATCTCAGATCTAAGGTTTTCAGCAGTCAAAGGATCTAGATGTGAGAAAGGCTCATCTAATAATAATATTGTCGGCTCAATAGCTAGAGCTCTTGCAATATTAACTCTCTGTCTCATTCCTCCACTAAGCTCATGAGGATAAAAATCTTCAAATCCTGAGAGACCTACTAGACCTAGATATTTTTCTGCTATCTCACGAGCCTTCTCTCTAGATACTCCGTTTGCTATTAATGGGAGAGTGACGTTTTCCAACACAGTCTCCCAGGGGAGCAGTGTTGGAAATTGAAAAACAAATCCGATCCTAAGATCTTTTGTATACTGCTTTATCTCTCCTGTGTCAGGCTTCTCCACGCCTGCAATGATCTTTAGCAACGTCGTTTTTCCAGAGCCTGAAGGACCTATTATAGATGTGAACTCATCGTATATATCTAATGAGATGTTATCAAGAACCTTGACTTTTCTATTTTTCTCACCATAAGATTTAGAGATCTCTCTTAATGATAGAAGAAGAGTCTTCATTTAATCCACCATGAATCTTCTGGAGACTCTTTTAAAGACTTCTCTCCAGACTAATTTGTTTATTAAAATAATAATTAGAATCATATAAAGAAGAGTGATCATAAGATCTGTGAATCTATTCTCAGAAGCATAGATGTTTAATAAAGCTCCTAATCCGTCAAGATCTATTTTTCTTCCTCCAAGATCTATGTATTCTGCAACTATTGTAGAATTCCATGCACCGCCCCATGCGCTTAATCCTCCCGCGGCTATCGAAGGTATCATGGCTGGAATAAATATCTTTCTCAGAAAAATAGATCCTTTGATCTTATATATGTCTGCCAGCTCCATAAGATCTCTTCTGACACTTGATAATCCGAAAATAAGAATATTAAAATAGCTATACCACATAGAACCTTGTAGAAAAACTATTAAAGAGACTATATAAGAACCTGCTATGCCTGAGTATGCAATTGAATAAAGTATAGGCCACCAAAAAACTGCTGGCATAGACGCCAACAGCTCTCCTAACAATATTATCAACATAAAGATTATTCCACCATCTTTATATGAAGATCTGTACGAGATATATGTGAGCATTATTGATAACAAGATCCCGATGAAAACTACTCCAGAAACCCTAGAAAGAGATAATAAAGTGTTTAATAAAAATCTTGACATATCTGTACCAGCAGGTTTTATCGTAAAACTCTCGAATTTTATCAAGCTCATGTTTAAAGAGATTATTGTTGTTATCACTATAATTATAAAAGTTATTTTTATGGCAACTTTTTTAGAAACATAGATCCTAGACATATGTCTCTTTAAAAAGTTATTAAATAATGATCTGGTGTAAAGCTCTAATCGTTCTAATACTATTGCAATCAGATTCCACAAGCTTCTTGCTAGAGGTTTTATAAATCTTTTATAGATAAAATCTATTGAGACAAGTCTTCTGTTAACACTTTCTGAAGCCATAGGATTCCATATAAACACATATGTAAACATGATCCCTAGGATAAGAGTGATCAATCCTGCGACAAATCTATTATAATCTCCTGAAGCAAAAGATTTTATAAGTTCCGCGCCGATCCCTTTGACTTCATATTCTCCTCCTCCTAATGTTAAGACTTCTGCGGATGTCAGAAAAAACCATCCTCCTGCCCATGAGATCACGCTGTTTGCAGCTATAGATCTTGCTGATGCTACAGAGTATATTCTAAAGAATCTTGTGAAAAAACCTATTCTATAGACTTTAACAAGATCATTTATAGAAGGATCTAGAGCTTTTAAAGATGAATATACACCGAATATGATGTTCCATAAGAGACTTGTTATTAGTAGAAATATAACTGCCGTCTCAATCCCCAGCCATCCTGGCAACATCTTTATTAATATCAAGATGGCCACGGGAAAGAAGCCTAGTATAGGTATGGATTGCAACACGTCTAACACAGGCAGTAGAATAGCTTCAACATATCTATTTCTAGCCATTGAGACTCCTATGATCAGTCCTAGAATTACTGAGATCATATATGCTATAAACATTCTCATCATGCTATATAAAAGTGCTATAAAAAGATCTGTATATGAAAAAAATATGTTAAACATTATTTCTTCCTAAATACTTTTATAAAGCTTATCTCTTAAAAATCTCTTGATCTAAGAAGCTTGAGAATATTAAGTTATCTCATGTTTAAATTCTTTGAGAGATAATATATTGGTAGACTGGTGGCTTTGAGAGGTGTCGAGTGAAAAATCTGATATATTGATCCCTCCTGATGTGACACCTGATCATGTCTTGGGTTTTTTAGAGACCTTATATAGCTTAGGAGGAAGATTAGATCCTATGTATATAGGTGATGCAATAGGTGAGAACATAAGAATACTTCCTCACGCAATAGATCTTGCTGAGGCTCTCAACCTAGTTGTTTATAAAGAAGGTGTTGTAAGCATAACTGATTTTGGTAAAGAAGTTGCTAAAGCAGATGTGAAAAGCGTTAGAAGAATGTTGAGAAGATTCGCTTTCAAGCTTCAGCCTTTGAAAGATATTGTTGAGAAGTTAAAGAGAAAAGGATTTTTAGAAATAGAAGAGTATGAAGAGCTTATATCTAGCAGATATCCAGCTAATTTCCGTGAGGCTTTTAAAAATATTCTTATATGGGGAACCTTCTTAAGACTATTTAAAATGAATGAGAGAGATGACATGATCATACCAATAGACCTGAGCGGATTATAAAACAATATCTCGATGATAAAAATATTAAAGACTTCTAAATTAATATTATTATTGAGAGCCGCCGTAGCTCAGCTGGGAGAGCGCCCGGCTGAAGACTTCTCAGACAGATACCGGGCGGTCAGGGGTTCGAATCCCCTCGGCGGCATATTTCTTCTCGAAACCTCTTTTGTCAAGATCTTTGATAAATCTTTTTTGTAAAATGCTGTGGGAACAGGTTTTATAACAATATTTATCAGCTCAGGATATCTTCTATATAGATATCTTCTGATTCTTCTGATTATGATCTCGGCATCTCTGATCTTTATCTCAGGATCTAGTTTCACTGTTATCACTCCTGTTATGAAAGAACCTGTTTTTCTAAGATCTATAGATTCTATCTCTATATCAAATCTTCTTTTTATATCTCTCATTATCTTTAAGACGAATCTTTCGTCAGGTGATGCGTCTAATAATGCCAGCAAAGAATCTTTTGTTATAAAGATTGCATCTCTACCTATATAGATGCTCATGATCATAACAATGATCTTCTCTATGTAGATAGTCTCTAAAATAGATCCTGCTAAAGATAATAATGCTGTGAATATTCCAAAGATAAAATCAGATCTCGCGTGTTGAGCATCAGCTAACACAGCCATAGATCTTGTTTTTCTAGCTATTCTCAGTTCTATTTTATATGCTACGAAAGAGACTAGACTGCCGGCTGCAAATATGATCGGTACATAAATAGGTATCAAAGATCCTTTTTGTATATTAAAGACTGAGTCATAGACACACTCAGCTATTAAAAACATAGTTATTAATGATATCATTAGAGATATCATGTTCTCAATCTTATAGAGACCATTAGAAAATTTTTTAGAAAAACTTCTGAGAGACAGATATATAGCAAAACCTGTTGCAAAACTCATTAAAGCATCTAAAAAACTATGTAGCATATCAATGAATATTATCTCTGAGGGAAGTATGCTCAGCCATAGAATAAGCTCTGCAACGCCGTATATCGCTGATATCAGAGATATCATATATAGCTTGTTTAGATACTTAGCTCTGCTTCTAGCGATCTTTGGATGCATCAAGATCACCTATGAAACAAAGGATCTTTTGTATACTAAAGATATAAGAGAGTTGCATTAAATATTTGCTTATTTAAAATATAAATTTTTCTAAGATCATCCTCTCCAAAGTCTCTTAAGATCATTGAGATTCTTTATGAGAACCTGATTATTAAAAACATATTTCTCGTGAGATCTGCTTCTCACAATTTTTTTCCCAAGAAATATATAAAACAGCCTCTTATCAAAATCAATATTAACCAGAAAGAAAAGTGGAGAATAAAAGATTATCTTAGGTCTTGCCGTCGGATCTTTTATACAAAGACTTTTAAGCATCTCATTAACTAATCCTCTTAATATATCTCTTTGAATCTCTCTTCTTCTCAGATATAATATTTGTTGTCTTCTAAATAATCTCATAAGTCCTCTAGGTCTCTCAACGGTTTTCTCTGACGTCTCAGGCTCGCTCTCTCTCATCTCTTTCTCAATAAAAATCTCACGATCTTTATTTAAGATGTATAAAGCCTCCTCAATAACATCAGGACCTTTCTTGAGAGGATTAATATGAGGAGCTTTTATATCTGTAGAAACCTCAGTCTTTATACGAGGATCTAATTTTCTTGCTGTAAGAAGCAGAGACATAGGATCGTTAGTATATGAATATGTCACTAGATCAAAGAGATACTCTTTTTTAGGACAGTTTTCAAAAGATACTTTAGCACCTGACCACCAGAATAAATTGTCGAAACCTCTCTCTTTGCCTATACTAGCTTTTATATACATTTTAAGCTCTCCTAAGAAAATTAAGACCTGAGTATTAAATATCTAAATATTTTTCTCAAAAAGCTTTTGAAATAATAGTCGGAAGATCCATTAGAGAGATCTTGACTTTAGCTAGACGAGGCATATAGAAGAATGCTTTAGAAGATATTGTTCCTATACATTTATAACCGATCTCATTGAGAGGAGATATCACCGGGCATATACCTTTTAAAACTATGATCCCTTTCTCTCTAAGCTTATCTAACAGATTCTTTATAAAAGGATCTTTCTCATAATCTGGTGGTATTATAAGCCATACAGGTTTTTTAGCTTCTCCGCCGATTTTATCAAGCATAGACTTGATTTCTAAAATAAGATCTGGAGAGACGTGAGGACATCCTATGAGAAAAGCCTCAGGATCTTCACATAGGTTCTCTTGTTCTTCATAAAAAATCTTAATCTCTCTACTATCGATCTCTATTTTATCTTCGATATATCTTTTATAATCACTCTCTTTATAATCTTCACGTGAGACCCCTGGTATATAGATCATTCCTTGAGAAGATGTTGTTCCGAATGCTGCTAAAAATGTCTTAAGTTTCTCTCTCTCAATTTTTTCAAGACCTTTCACAACAGGGATCTTGTCTTCAGATATTTTTCCTATATAAAGTCCTAAAAGACCTATGCTCACATAATCTCTATTAATGTTTTTGATGAAAATTTCTATTCTAGGATATCTCTCTCTCTTCAGATGAAGACCTCCATAATACGTTCTTCCAATCAATGCTGAGAAAAGAGCTGTAAGACCTGACTCTTTATTTGTTCTAGCGCCATAGACAGAGTTTGCTATAATAACAGCGTTGCTCTCAGCCCATGAAAGATGTTCTCGATATCTAGGCTCTCTAATATGATAGGGGGCACATGTGAAAGTTTCTACACCAAGCGCTTTATAATGATCCAGGATCTCGAGCTGTTTTCTCAGAAAATCTTCTGAATAAGGAAAATATCTATGGCTATCAAGATCTACAGAACCTGGGTTTGCCGTCGTAAATACTGAGAATCTATGTCCGCTTGACGCAAGATCTCTTAATAATGATAAACCGGCTTCTCCAATATTATTATATCCTACTCCTGATATATGAGCATGTGATATTTTTATTAATCTTTTCGCACCTACGCTCTCACCTATTTTAACAATAATTTTAATAGCCTTCGAAAGTATCTCTCCATATTCTCCGTTATATATTTTCTCCTCATATCTGTTTAGATACAAATTTATCACTTTTTAAATAAAAATTTTTTAACCTTTCACTCCTGCAAAATCTATGAGATATCTATATATAGACTTCCATACCTTACGATCTTTTCTCAGCTTATTCTCAAAATTATTTTCAGCAGCCCATCTCTCGAAAGCCTTGTATAATGTTCTGCTATGAGGTGTTCTAGGCATTCTAGATATATAACCTAATCTGATAAGTGCTTTTGCAATATCTCTCCATACATTCTCCCATTCTAAAAGCTCTGTCTCAGGCTCTCTTCTTAATAAAGTAGCCTCCCATAATCCAAAGATTCTTTTAAGCTCTGACACAGGATCCTGATGATCATCCACTCTTATATCAACATATTTATCAACACCTTCTCTACATCCTCCATATCCGCCACATCTTCTCATAACTAATACTGCTGCAGACTGTCTACCTCTTCTATCGCCTCCCGCTTTATCGCCAGCTTCTAAAGCAGCAAGAATCTTGTCAACAAGTTCTCCTTTTGTAGTCTCAAAACTTTTTGCCATAGCCTCTAAAACCTCTTGACCAACAAGTATGTTGCCCTGTACACTGAAACCGTTTCCAACTATATGACCTGCATATGGAAGACATTGAGGTCCGGTGTACGCAGCCGCCTCACCTTTGGCATTTACAATACCTATCTGCCTATGATCTTTCCTAGGATCATTAGATAAAAGTTTTTTAATAACATCCTCAGGTTTCATCATCTTCTTAAGATATAGAAGAGCTTTAGGACCAAACTTTACATTAGCCCACGCCTGAGTAGCTACTGCACCCACATCTGTCTGTGCCCAGGGGACTATGTGACCGACAGCAATAAATTTTGATGCAACACCCACGCCTACATCTCCCATAGAAGGATCAGCAGCTACTATAGAGAAAGTGGCAACCACATGATACTCTCTAACCATATACTTGTCCCATCATTAATAATTTAACAGATATATATATAAAAATAAGTTTCAACATAACTTTTTTAAAAGTTATTATTTTTATAAAACTTAATGTCCTTTAAATACCGGACAACAATTATGCAAGTCTCCCCTTTAGAGCGTGATGATATTTGTATTTTAAGCTTTCCAAGAGAATATCTGCGATAATGATGAGATGTATAATATTTTGAGGGCCTCGAGGCTGATTCATCGGATGGACACCTCGTTAGCACATCTCGATGACCCTAGGTGGGAGATCCCGATGTTTGCCTCCGGCCCGATGATCATGAAAACATTAACCCATAACCGGAAGGCCAACAAACGGGCCTCGGCATATAAAAGATGATCTACTATAGAATTGAAAGTAGAGTCAAAGTCTTTGTGGCTGAAAGCTTTTTAAGAGGAGTGAGATAGAATAGTGAGAGCTTAGACTAAATCTATTAATCTTTTTTATGACAGAGGATTAACAATATGATCAAGGCTGTCAGAAGATGATTATGATCTCTTTCTAAATTAAGTAGGAAATTATTTTTCTCTTAAAATCTCTTCTTTAACAAATTCTTTGCTTAAAACTTTTTTAATCTCTACTATTATCCTCTGTTTCTCATGACTGATTACATCTTTATGATGTTTTTTGATATGATCTTCGGGAAATACGTTATATAATTTTCTATTACAAATTAAACACTCCTCAGGTTTTTGACTTCTATCTATATAAACTTTTGTTTTCTCAAGTATTATTGGCACAGCAATCTTTATCAATAGAGATGCCAAAGATCTGTTTCCAGCTTTGTCATAAATTCTCTGAGCAAAACCTCTAAGCTGATATTTAGAGATCCCATATACTGTTGAGGCTGTTGCTGGAGAAATATTTCCATCTACATAATCTAAGAGAGCTTTAAGAACTTCAGGTCTGCCCGCCATCTTCTTAAGAATTAAATATTCTAAAACCTCTGAGATACTGTTACTTGTCATGGTCGACTAATGATATTCTTATTATTTTCAGACTAAATAAATATCTGATACAGAATAACCTTTGATCGCTGGTTAACAAGTATTTCTTATAGTAATACCTTATCTTTAATATATAAAAATTATGAAACAAGTCTCGCTCTTCGAGGTGAGGAGAGGCTATTTTAGAGACAAAAACTTTTTATATTTTTCAGAGTAAATCATTAGTGAGCTACTCTGGTGAGCATTCTTGAGTGAGGCCGCTACTAAACTGCTTAGTGAGACGCTGGGAAAGACTGTATTAATAAAATTAAGAGGTGATAAAAATATCAGAGGCAAACTAAGAAGTTTCGATATACATCTTAACATAGTATTAGATGATGCTGAAGAGATCAGAGATGATGGCACATCTAAAAAGCTTGGTACTGTGGTTATAAGAGGAGAGAATGTCGTGTTAATATCTCCAAGCGGCTGATCAAAAGGGTGTTGAGATATGACTAAAGGAACTCCTTCGATGGGCAAAAGATCTAATAAAGTTACACATATAAAATGTAGAAGATGTGGTAGAGTCGCTTTTAATGTATCTAAAGGATATTGTGTAGCCTGTGGATATGGAAGAAGTAGTCGTATAAGAAGATACTCATGGTCTTCTAGAAAAGTTAATAGAGTTAGACTTCCTTCAAAATGATTATTCAGATGATCATATGAATAACTATTTATTAAGATACATGTTGATAAGAAATGTTATAAATGTCTCTAAAGCTTTTCATACGTAATCTAGTGATCTCTTTTGAAATTAGATTCTAAAAAAACTTATCTTATTATACTAATGATCTCTCTTGTATACACGTTCATGTCTTTCTCATACTATTATTTTCATACGCCTTATTACAAAGATTATATCTCAGACGAGATATGGTATGTTGATTCGTCTAGAAATCTTCTTTATAAAATGGGTCTTCAGCCAAGATCTTTATATCCATATACTGCAACAATTTTTCTCAGACCTGAGGCTGATGTTGACGAGTTTTTGAGATGGATCGCTCAGAACATGTCTAGTGTTTATGTAGTGACTACTCTATCAAAGATCAAGGCTGTATACATAGTTTTAAAAGATAGATCTGAGGTCAGCATTATTGCTCAGAACCCTGATGTTAAATATGTGAGAGAAGGCTATATATATGGAGATGCTGGAGACATAGATACTTATTATAATCTTGAGCATCCTCCTCTGGGGAAATATTTCATAATGTTTTTTATATATCTATTTGGAGACAATCCTTTCATATGGAGACTTCCATCATATATACTAGGTTTTCTCAAAGTATTTCTTCTCGGAGTATTTGTGTATAAGATAACTAGAGAACCTTTCTTCGGAATATTAGGCTCATTAATACAACTACTAGATCCTATGAACATATATATGGATGGTCTAGCAATGTTAGAACCTTATGTATCATTTTTCACAATATTAGCAGCAATATCCTTGGTCATAGGATACGAGACTTTAGGAGGCGTTTTCATAGGCTTGGCAGGCGCGTCAAAAATGAATGGATTTTTCATAATACTGCCTGCACTGATGATCTCTTCATCAAAAAGATTCTGGAGGACTTTTATAAATCTGATTTTGATTCCTCTGATAATCTTCTTATTAATTAACATACCGATCATAGGCTTATTCGGATATAAAGAGTGGTGGGACAGAAGTATTGTAGGAGCACTTTCATGGCATTTATCTACTAAAACAAAACCTGGTGAGGGACCTCCTATATCAGCTCCATGGGACTGGTTTTTAGGTGTAAATCCTTTTTATGTCACTGTGAATCCCGACACGCCTATAAGAGGAAATATAATGATCTATTTAGGAGTCATCTTATTATCAATAATATTACTGAAATTTGTTTCAAAATATAAAGAGATTGTTGACATGACGATATTAAGTTACGGAACATGGCTCGGATATGTGATCATATGGATCGCCGGGAATCATTCTGAATACAGTTTTTATATGGCTCAGATCTCTCCATTATTTGACTCATTATTTGTGCTCCTAATATACGTCTTCTATAAAGAATATGAAAATATAATTAATTTCTACATAAATCTTCCGAGAAGCGTTATATCTGTTATTAAGAGATATCTTATGAGCCAAAGATCTAGCTAAAGATTTTTTGAAGACCTTTGTTTAATAAATGTTTTGATATAACCATCTTCTGAACCTCATTTGTTCCCTCTCCGATCTCAAGAAGTTTCACGTCTCTATATATTCTCTCAACAACACTTTCTTTGCTATAGCCATAGCCTCCTAAAAGTCTTAAGGCTTCTCCAACTATATAGACAGCTGTTGGAGCCACAAAATTTTTAGTCACAGCAGCTATCAAAGGAATCTTTTCTTTAACATCTTCTTTTGAGATAGTTTCTGCAGCTTTATAGACTAATGCTCTGCTAGTCTCTAATAATGTGTAAAGATCTGACAGAAGAAATTGTATATATTGAAACTCTATAATTGTCTTATCAAAAGCTTTTCTATCTCTAAGAAATCTATATGCCTCAGCCAAAGATCTTTCTGCTAATCCAACTCCTAAAGCACTTATAGCTACTCTACCTATGTTGAGAACCTCCATAGCTATTTTAAATCCTTCGCCAGGAGGCGCCATAAGACTGTCACTATCAACAGAACAATTGTTTAACACAACCTCTGCAGTGCCAGTTCCTCTGAATCCCATCACTTCTATAGGTGAAGTCTTTATACATTCATCTTTTTTTACTAGAAAAAGAGCTATGTTTTTATGTCTCTCTTTCTTAGATCCTACTCTGGCAAATAATAGATAATAATCAGCATACAGACCTTGAGTGATCCATGTCTTGACACCATTTATAAACCAATGATCTCCGGATCTTTCGGCATATGTCTCTATAGCTGCAGCATCACTTCCACAACAAGGCTCTGATAATGCGAAAGATCCTATGACTTCGCCGCTGGCTATCTTCGGAAGAATATTCTCTTTGATATCTCTACTTCCATATCTATAAAGCGTCTCTGCAATAAGAAAACCTTGAACTTCAGAGATTAAAGCTATTGAGCCGCTATATTTGGCCAGCTCTTCTAAAACTATCACTCCAGACTTAAGATCAAGTCCTCCGCCATTATACTCCTCAGGTATTGTAGGAGCTAAAAATCCATATCTACCCATCTCTCTAACGATCTCTCTAGGATATCTATTTTCTTTATCAATAATAGAAGACAAAGGCTCTATAAATCTCTCGCCAAAATCTTGAAGAGTTTTTCTGATAATATCAATCTCTGAATAACTATTTATTTTAAACACCCTAGTAATGATTAACCTAAAAAATTTATAATGAGTAATTTAGTCAATATTTATAATCTAGATCTAAAGATCTAAAGTATAATTTTATATACCTTCAAAAAATTCATCATGATTAGGAGAAAATGAGCTATTCAGACGATTTTGATTGGGTGATAAACTTGACCTCATACTATAGTGGAATAAAAGTTCCCTGGGTTCCTACAAGAGAAGAATTTATAGAGCCTGCTCTAGATCTTGCTCAAGTAGGACCTGGAGATGTTTTATATGATTTAGGATGTGGTGATGGCAGAGTTGTTATCGCGGCTGCTAAAAGAGGTGCCAAAGCTGTGTGTGTAGAGCTGAATCCTGATTTAATAGCTAGAGCATATGAGAATGCCAAGAAAGCAGGTGTTGATCATATGATCACGTTTATAAGAGAAGATTTTACAAAAGTAGACATATCTGATGCAACAGTTGTGTATATGTATCTGCTGACTAGTGTAAATGAGATGTTAAAACCTAAGTTGGCTAAAGAGCTTAAGAAAGGCACAAGAATCATTAGTTTAGACTTTGTCATATCTGGATGGAGAGAAGCTAAAACATTGAGAGTATCTTCACCAGCAAGATCAGGAACATATTATCTTTATATAATAGGCTATAGCGACAGATGACTTATGAGAAAAAGATCTAAGGGTCAAGATGAAGTCTGCGCTGATGGTACAGTCTCTACAGATTTCTCTTCTATAATCTCAGGCTGTCTCAATATCTTGACCTTGGCTATTTCAGCTTTTCTAACCGGATAAATCTTTTTTGATACTTCAAATAATTTGTTTTGTACAGTTCCTGAGATAATATTCTGTATAAACCCGTCTAGTTTCATCTCTCGTATCATATTTTCTAAAACCTCTCTGATACTTCCTCTTATAAGCTTCTTCTGTGAAGTTTTACATCTATAAGTTGTAAATACTGTGGCTGTCACACGTACTCTGGCATTATCTTTTGTTGTAAAATCTTTTATCAAAGTGATCTTACTACTTTTTCTTTTAGTCAGACTTCTCAAATAATCTCTCGAGAGATAAACTTGTTTAAAAACTGTCTTAGCAATATTCTCCTGAACATCAACAACTTGTAGCAAAAATCTTATATGTAGCTGTGTAACATCTCCAGTGAGATCATATAAAGTGACTTCTATACTTCTCCCTATCATTTTAGAGGCGTCGTCTGCAGGAACATTTGCTACAGGGATCTCTCCTAAAATCTTTGGCGTGACGATAGTAAACCACTTCTTATACTTCCACTTCTCTCTGCCAGAGACCCTTGGTGCAGGCATTGTCTACACATGATAATTCATTATTGATAAGATTATAAGCATAACAACTTTTCTATCTTCTGATATACATAGATTATTGAGAGACATGGGCAAAATTAAGATTCTTGTGTCAGGACTTTTATCATATGATTCTGGGAAGACCACTGTGGCGAAATATCTGGCTAAAATTTTAAGAGAAAAAGGTTTTGACATAGGCGTGTCAAAACCTGTCGCTGGCCACAGCCTCTGGCTTCAGCCTTATACATATGAATATAGTATGTCATATAAAAAGCTTGTCGGTGAAGATGTTGTTGAGCTTAAGAAATATAGTGGCTCTAATGATTCTATTGAGATGATTAATCCTCTTAACATGGCTACTCTACCTCTAGATCCTCTGAAGTTTTTGACAATAGATCTTTATTATAATAACATGAGTATGATCAACACATATAAACTAGCTGTGATCAGTAGATTAACACGTTGTGTATCTAAAGATTATGTTGAGACAACTCACTTCATTATAGAAGATAGATATAGACTTCTCTCAGACAGTTTAAGAAGATCAATAGATAAATTATCTACTAATCTTGAGCCTAAGCCAGAGCCTGTTTCTTCAGAAGAGTTTTATAAGAAAATTTTGGAGGCATCAATAGATACTGATAGATGTCTAGAGATTTTAGAGGATAAACACGAGTTTTTGATAATTGAAAGTTTTAATGATGTTGCTTCTCCAAATATATATTCATTAAAATCAGATCTTGTCTTGATCATAGCTCCTGGAAGAGTTTTTATTTACAGCGGAGAGAGATTTAGAGAAGTTTTTAAAATGATCTTGTATATAGATTCTCTAGAGAAAATTGATTATACAAATATAAGCACATGGCCTCTCTCAAAAGATCTTGTGAGATATATTAGAGAAATTGATTCTATAGAGATCCCTCATATATTAGATAGAGATCTATTTATTGATTCCATATATAGATTATCAGATAAAATATTAAGTCTTTTATCATATAAACAATATTCTAAATAAAGCTTGTTTAAGAAAATATTAGTGGGGATTGTTCTGAGCATAGAGACAGAGATCATGAGTTTTGAAGTTGAAGGCGAATGTGACTGGATGACAGCTGAACTTGAGGATGGCACAGTATTAGCTATAAAACCTTATATAGGTCAGATTGCTAGAGTAGGCTATGATCCTAACACAGGAGTGCCTATATATGCTGTGGGAACAGGTTTTCAACTTAGATATATATCTGTTCAGAAGAGGAATCATGTTTTTCCAGAACTTGTTAAAGCAAAGATCTCTGGAGAATGCCCATGGATCAATGTGAAAATTGATGATGGAAGTATTCTTAAAGTTAAGCCTAACATAGTCTCTATAGTAAGAATAGGTGTGGATCCTGCGGGTGTGCCTCAATATATGATCCAGATACAAGCTGCGATCCAGGTTCAGAAGATCCCGAAAGAATTAATTAAAAAACCTGCTCATAAAACTATGATGCACACATGATTCATTAGAACTATGCCTATTAATAAAACTTTATATTTTATCGTATTAATACATTATATTGCAAAGCTGAGGTGACCTCTGAGAAGTGGGTATAGATAGATTTGTTGCCGAGATCCTTGTCGCAGGCATATTAATAACTTTATCATTTACTGTGACAATGTTTGAGCTGGCTCTCTTCTCCTCAGATAAGATAAGACTTATCTCAATGAGAGAAAGAGGTGTAAAAGGATCTTTGTCTGCACTGCATCTTCTTACTACACCTGATGCCACAGTGAACACTATAATACTTTTAAATACATTGGCTAACACAGGCTTCTCAGTAATGATTACTGAGATAATGATCTATTTGTATGGTTCTGATCTAGGCTCTATATTAGCTTTAGTCATAGGAACTATAGTAATAATGATCTTTGGAGAATCTATACCTAAGACTATTGGAATAAGATATAGTGAGAGGATCGCTGTTAAATTGGCACCTGTATTTCATAAAATAATAAGATCTATAATGCCTCTCTTGAGAGCTGTGTCATCAATATCTTCAGTAGTAGCAGAGAGTTTAGGTGAAAAATTTTATGATAAAGATCAAGAGAGTTTTTCCGAGAGAGAAGTGAAGATATTTCTTAAATTAGCTCAGAAGAAGGGAGTCATTAGCAGAATAGAGAGGAGATTAATTGAGAAGATAATGAGGTTCATGGATTTAAAAGCTGTAGATATCATGATTCCTAGAAAAGATCTTGTGATGATCTCTGTCAATGAGGATATAAACAGAATATATGAACTTCTTAAGAAATATGGCCACTCACGATATCCTGTGTATCAAGATGATGTGAATAATGTGATAGGAATGTTGCATGTGAAAGATCTTTTGATTAAAAATGTTGAGAAAACATCTGATATAAAAGATCTTTTGAGACCTATAATAAAGGTTGATCCTGAGACTAAGGCTCACGACCTTCTTAGGATCATGAGAAGAGAGGGCACTCACATGGCTGTGATAGTTGATCATAATAATAATCTTTTGGGAGCTGTGACTTTAGAAGATCTTGTGGAAGAGATCTTTGGAGAGATAAAAGACGAATATGATATCATAAATAAAAAATAACATAATAATAATCTTTAGGTGTATGAAAATCTCAAGGTCTAAAAAGATGCCTGAGAAAACTCAGAAGCCTATTCATATAAGAGCTTCTCCAGATAAAATATCTCGAAATATTATTGCTGTAGGAGATCCTTGGCGTGTTAAGCTTCTCTCGACTCTCTTAAAAGATCCTGAGATAGTTAATGAACATAGAGGTTTTCTTATTGTGACAGGATATTACGGGGATCAGAAGATCACCTTAGCTACTCACGGCGTTGGAATGCCTTCGGCGGCAATCGTTTTTGAAGAACTCATAATGTTAGGTGCAGAAAAAATTGTTAGACTAGGCACAACAGGATCTTTGAGAGAAGATATTGATATAGGTGATGTGATTGTTGCAGAAGGAGCTGTTTATAATATGGGAGGGACGATAGGTATGTATCTAGAAAATTATGTGGCATATTCCGCCACAAATGATCTTGAGCTTACATATCTTTTATATAAAGAGCTTAAGAGAAGAATTAACAGAGTTTTTCGAGGACTTGTATTCTCTTCAGATGCCTTCTATGCTGAAGATCCTAATTTTGTCAAGAGATGGTCTGAGAGAAATATACTCTCAGTAGAGATGGAGTGTGCAGTTCTAGCAGTCATCGGCAGACTTAGAGATGTAAAGACCTCATGCGTATTGGTAGTCAGTGATAATCTTATTAAAGGTGTGAGCATCCTCAGCTCTACTGAGAGATTATCAGAGAGATTTCTAGAAGTGGGGAGAGTAATAATGGATGTTTTATCATCAACATAACTCACGAGGATCTTTCAAATATGATTAAGTTAGGATACTCAGTATGGAAGAAAGATGTGTCAAGAATTGAGGAATTAACATCAGAATTCATAGAACAGGGACTGGATCATGTCGAGATAGATATTGACAGCCTATTAGATCTTGATGATAATACATGGATCATGAGATTTAAAGATGTTTTTAGTAGTTATAATATATCAATAGGAGTTCATGCTCCTTGGAGAGAGATTCATCTGGCATCTCCATTAGATGATATAAGAGAAGCGTCTGAGAAGATTATCATCAAAATTCTTGAGATATTAGATAAGCTAGATATAGACTACGATTATATTATTATACATCCATC
>WYEN01000012.1 GCA_009903825.1 Desulfurococcales archaeon | reverse complement strand
AACAGCGCCACGACCACTCTCAAGATGAACAGCAATAGAGTTTTTAACAAGCATAGACTTGCCACTTCCAGAAGATCCTACTATAAAAACAAGATGATTCTTTGAAGAAGCTTTTACACAAGCATCTAAAGCTGGAAGACCAAACAAAGACTCAAAACTCATCATATAACATACCCATGCAACAAATTATATACGTAAAATAAAAATTATAATATTATTACATATAATAAAGCACTTAAAGAAGAACAGAATTTTATAGAAGGATCTTGTAGAATAGCATAGTCTCTTATTATTATTTTAAACAAAAAGATGGATCGTCTGATGATCTATTTTCCATTTATATCTCTAAAATTTTGGTAAATAATAATTAATCTGTTTATTCACATCTCCCGCCGACTGCCGGCGGCAATATTGCTATTACATCTTCATCACTTATCTTCTCCTCAAGGTCTTTAACAGCTGTTCCATTATGCAATAAGACATGAGTTGCACGAGTGTTTCTTCCAAAAATCTTTTCTAAGATCCCTGGAAGATGCTTTTCATTTATTATGTCCAGCAGTTTTTTGACTGTCAGATTATTCTCATTAACTTCTACAACAATCTCTCTCGTGTTATAGTCGATCTGTAATTGACCATATAATCTTATTATGATCTTCAAATACTCCCCTAGAAAGATTCTTTTATAATAAAATAAATATTTTTCTTCAAAAACATCTAAGGATAGTATTATGAGCCGATCATATTATGATATAGTAGTCGTAGGTGGTGGAGTAGCTGGTGGCGAGGCTGCTATAAGGCTCTCTAGAAGAAATCTTAAGACACTATTGATCTCTAAAGATCCTGTAGTTTATAGCAGAATGACTTTGTCATATGCATTAATACGTGATGTAAAAGATATTAAAGAGTATACAATTTATACTGAGAATGATCTTAGGAGAGAAGGCGTCGAATTTATTAATGACGAGGTGGTGTATGTTGATAAAGATAGAAGAGTTATCGAGACTAAAAAAGGTTTAAAAATAGAGTATGACAAGACTGTTATTGCCACTGGAAGTTCCCCGAGAAAACTAAATGTCGAAGGAGCTGATCTTAAGAATATATTCTCGTTCACATCCTTTGAAGATGTTATAAACATTAACAATGTTCTTCCTAAAGTTAGTAAAGCTCTTGTTGTTGGTGCAGGAATGATAGGACTGTTAGCTGCTGGAGCATTATCATCGAGAGGTGTGAAAGTAGTGTTGATAGACATATTAGATAGACCTGGAATGACAGTTTTTGAAAGACCTCTAGCAGATCTTATGTTGAAAAGATTAGAGATGCATGGAATAAGATTCGTTGGCGGAACAAGTGTTGAAAAGATCTTGGGTAAAGAACGTGTTGAAAAAGTAGTGCTTGAAAACGGAGAGACTATAGAGACTGATATTATCATATTTGCTATAGGAGTTTCGCCAAATATACCGAAGGGGCTTGAGAAACTTGCTAACGGCCCTGGAGGCAGCATTCTCACAGATGACAAGTTCAGAACTTCTGATGAGAATATATATGCTATAGGAGATTGTGCGAGCACCATAGATTATATAACTAAAAAATATGTGTATCGACCATTGGGAATATTAGCATCATATTCAGCCAAGATGTTGTCTGAAGCAATATTTGAGAACAAGAGATATGAAGGTTTTCTAGTGTATCAAGTTGAAGAGACTTTGAAAACAATATTTATAAGACTAGGAATAAATAGTTTCGAAGCAAGAGGCTTGGGATTGTCATTAGGAAGAGCAAAAATAATTATGAAAGCCCCGGGAGCTGGTAAGATTGAGAACATAATATTATATGAGAAAGATTCTGGGAGAATAGTTGGTTGGCAGAGCATGGGATTGTATTTGGCATCATATAAGTCTAAGATCTTTGAGGATCTTATTAGAGAGAAAAAAACTATATATGATTTAGAGAAAAGATTTCGCGGAATAGAATATATTAATTAGACTGGTCTTATTCCTGACCATGTTCTTTTGGATATATCAGTCTTTGTCTTAAGCGTCTGAGCGTATTGAAGGGCGAAGTCTACACCTACTTTAGAGACCTCCTCAAATCTTAAGGCTCCATATTGACATGCTTTCACACATGCAGGATCTCCATCACACAAGTCGCATTTAATCACTTTTCCATTGCTTCCGATAGTGATGGCTCCATATGGACATGCATAGACACATGCTTTACAATTGATACATTTATCAGTGTTTATTTTCACAGCGCCAGTCTTAGGATCTCTATATATAGCATCTACGCCACAAGCCTCCATACATGGGGCGGGATCACAGTGATAGCATCCTAAAACGATGAAGTCTCCGGTATCTCTCCACGAGAACACACGGATCCTTGCATCACGTGTTCCAAATACTCCAGTCTTAACATAGTTGCATGCCAACACACATAATTCGCATCCTGTACATTTGCTTGAGTCAAACACTAGAACTTTATATGCCATGTGTCACCACCCCACATGTTTAAATACTCCTTCATCAACGTTTACTCTCTTTAAAGTCTCTTTTGTTGGTCTGCCTCTTTCATCCCAGCCTCTGATCTGATAGTATTCTTTCTTCATCTTCTCAAACCATTCTCTAGGCAGTACTCTGCCTTTCGTAGGTCCTGACACATGTGGATCCTCATGAATCCTCGGTGGAAGAACGTCATGATCACTTGTCATGCCTTCTCTGACATTAAACACTCTGATCAGATTCACAATCCTCTCACCAGCCAACTCAAAATTACGCACGTCTTTAAACTCTTCAAAACCTGTTACAGCCCATGTCAAGAGGCTCAGCCTCTCATTATCCCAACAACAGAAGTCACATACACCCAGAGCGAATTTCGCGGCGTACTGATGCTCTTGTTGAACTACTATTATAGCCTTATTCTCAGGACTGAACCTCTCAATTGGTATAGGCTTTGCGCCAAGCCAGTATCTGCCTAATACCTCTGGGCCTATAGGCCATGACCTCAGATGATCTCCTCCTCTGTCTGCAACAGCATAGCTGAGGCCCATAGCCGGCGCAGCCCTAGGATCATATGCTGGAAGCTCAAGTCCTTTGACATGAACAGCATATCTACAAGAGTCTCTCCCAAGCTTCTCACAAGCTCTTTTAGTTCCTTCTGCCAATAGATCTGCGAAAGGAGATTTTCTATACGCAATAGCCTCAACTAGATATACATATGCCTCGTCATTACCAAATCTGAGTTCAAGACCTCCAGTATCTTCTTTACTTATGATCCCTCTTTCATAAAGTTCTGTAGCCCATCCTAATACTCCTCCTAAGCTTATAGTGTCTAGACCAAGCTCGTCAGCTAGATAATTAAGTTTTGCTAAAGCACCTATGTCTCCTATGCCTAGGTTTGATCCTAAAAGACTTGCCGTCTCATACTCAGGCCCTTCTGTCAATGTTCCAGCGTATTTTCCACTTGGTATATAAATCCAGTTGTGACATCCTATAGGACATTGTCTACACGCGGCTCTTTTAACTCTGACTTTAGAGACAGCAATAGCATCTATACCACTCCACAATTCAAAATGACCTGTCTGGAAGTTTCTAGTAGGTAATGCACCAGCCTCATTAGTGAACCATCCCAATGAAATACTTCCCCATTTGATACCAAACTCAGCCTCTGGATTCTTAAATATATCTTTCTCACGCATCTCTTCAATAATTTTCTCAAATTCTTTTGGAAGAGCCACCTCCACAGTTCCAGAGCCTCTGACAGCTATAGCCTTAAGATTCTTCGATCCCATGACGGCGCCAGCACCACCTCTCCCATGTTGTCTCCCCTCAGAGTCTATGTTTGCAAATCTCACAAGTCTCTCGCCAGCGGGACCTATGGTCATAACTTTGACCTGAGGATCTCCAAGCTCTTCTTTGATGGCTTTTCTAGCTTCACTAACTCTCATTCCCCATAGATGTTCAGCAGATCTGAATTCGATCTTTCCATCCTCAATATATAGATACGTAGGCTTGTCAGCTTTTCCATTTATTATGATCCCGTCGAAACCAGCATATTTAAGCTCGACACCAGTGGCTCCGCCAGAGTGTGTGTCGAGCCAGAATCCTGTCAAAGGAGATTTTGTGATCACAGGATATTTAGGAGAAGCCGGAGCCATGGTCCCATTGGCTGGACATGTCATAACAATCAATAAATTGTCTGGCGACAAGGGATCTACTCCTGGAGGTAGATATTCAAGTAAATATCTTGCGCCGACTCCTTTACCACCGATATAAAGTCTCGCCCAATTCATGTTGAGAGGCTCTACATGATATTTCTTCTTGCTAAGATCGATAAATGCTACTCTACCAACATATCCGCCTGGCATAAAATTCACCATGTTTCATTACATAATTATTATCGAAAAATATAAACTTTTCTATAAAATAGTTTATCTAACCACATTAGGAATGCACTTTATATAAATCTTGCATTCTTTAAAATTTTTTCAGAAAACTTTTGTTAATAAGAGGTTTAAATATATTAGATCACAAGTTTGTCCTAGGAAATACTCCTCTTCTAATATATATAGGGTATAGTTTTTCCACTAGAACATTCTCTTCTTCACTGAATCTTCTCATTACAATATTTTTATATTTTTTCTCTAATACTCTTATGATTATATTCATGACTTCTCTCACATCTATGTCTTTGAATGATGATAGATTTGCTGGATTATATTTTGCCGGCGTCACCTCTCCTTTTAACACACGATCTATTCTAGGCTTGACAAGTTTTTTCAGAAGCTCTATATCTGAAGAAACCAACAGTGTCGAGTG
>WYEN01000044.1 GCA_009903825.1 Desulfurococcales archaeon | reverse complement strand
CAACTCCCATTTCTAACAGATCTTTTTATATAATACTCGACAAGATCCTTATCAAAATCATCTGGAAGAATAATCTTCTCAAGAATTTTTCTGACAAAAGAATCTTTATAAAGACTATGAGAATGATCATCATCAAAAGCCTTTGTTATATAATCAATCAGATGATCAGACACTAGATGTGTACCCAAAAAATTTTAATGATCATGATATTTAAATCTTATCCATCACATTTATATAAGAGTGAGACATATTAATATGCTATCTCTCTCATATTTATGGAGGCTCCTATGGATAAGATAGGCTACTTAAAAGAGGTTGTCATAGAAAAGATCGGAAGGATCAGACCTGTTAACGAGGATGAGAGAAGTGGCTATAAGACTGAGAATAAAACTTGCGAGAGAAAACGCTGAGAAAGAAGTCATAGCATTAATAAAAAGCGGTTATGAGACTTTAGAGCCAGAGATCCTTGTTCCATCAGATGTCGCAAGAGATCTTATATACAATAATGATAGCCTTAGCAGCATTTTCAGCCGCAAGCTGTGAGGATGCCACTGTATTTCTATAATCTCCTCGTATAAAAGCTTCTTCTGCATCTCTCAAATAATTTTTTGCTAATCTTATTCTATAACTGATCTCATGATCAGGATCTATTCTAAACTCCATTTAACAACCTCAAGAGGCTTCTTATCACTTCTCTCCCAACCATATTTGCCGTCTTTAGTTTTATACCTCACGAGACCTGTCGACCTAACAAATTCTCTCGTCTTAGCCACAAGTTTTGTCAATAAACCTGTCTCATCATAGATCACTACTCCATCATAAAGAATATTCAGAAGAAGAGGAGTCAAATTAATACTCTCTCTAAAAAGCTCATCATAACGAACATCTATTAATGTCACAGGTTTTTTAACACATCTAGCTAATATTTTATAAATCTCTGACCTGGTCTCAAAACCTTTTAAACTTCTCAGTAATATAAAAAGATCTATGTCGCTATCTGCTTTAGCTTCACCACGAGCCCAGCTCCCAAAAAGGATCATGCCGAGAAACTCTTCTTTAAAAAAATTCTTAAGAATATTAGAGCATTCCCTAAGTCTCTCAACAAGATCTTTCAACAAAATATTTTCATGAGAGATATCGCTCATCTAATCTTCTCAAAATATTTTTCTCAAAAATCCTTAAAAAACTCACTGAAGAAACAAAAGATCTTGATAATAATCGTTAAACTCATAAGATCTTGATGAATCTGGATCCTCTTAACATCATAAGCTCTCTACGAGTGACCAGATGAATCTCAAATGGATACCACCATGGAACTCCTCTCTCCTCCATATAACTCCATATCTCATTCAACAGCTTTATTCTTTCGACACTTTTCTCAGGAACTTTCTCAATCACGATGGCAACATCAATATCACTCTCAACAGTCAGTCTATCCTCAACAGCAGAGCCGAAGACATATACCTCAGCTTTTTCATCAAAAACTTTTTTGACAGCCTCAACAAGTATATTAAGATATTCACGCCATTTAAGAAGCTCTTTAAGTCTATAAGTCTGGATCTTTATAATAAGATCTATAGGCTCTTTATTTTGAGAAGACAATTCTCTCAACTTTCTCAACTAAATTAACCATTTCATCAGCAATCCTCACTCTCTCTTAATCTCTCTTCATCTACAAATTTCCATATACCTCTTCGTGGATATAATATCTGTATGCCAAGCTCCTCAGCAAGATAATCACTTATCAAAACTTCATCAATATATGGATTAACAATAACATTCGCTGTAACCTCTCTACTAACTCTATCATTTGTAAGAATCTTTACTAATACCGCCTGAGGAATCACAAAACTCTGAACAACTCCTCCGCCTGTCTCTAAAGAGATCTTTATAATCTCTCTAAGAGGCGTCGGCCAGAAACCAAGTTGTTCAGCCACAAACGTAGGGATCATTATGTCATGGGCATCGCTTGTGAAACCTGTGTTAACAAGAGCTTTTGTAACAACTTCTCTATTATTCTCCCTATTTTTTATCAGAAGTCTTATTTTTAGAGGCATATTCACCGCCTTTTAATATACGTAAAGCCTCTTCTCTCGAGATAGGTCTGATCTCCATCTTCACTATTCCATGAAACTCTTTAATTCTCATATAGCCTACACGAACACGCCTCATGATTACAATCCTAATATATTATATGGCGAGCTAAATTTTATTTTATTATCTATTATCTATTATTAGTAGCATATCTGAAATCTTTAAGTACTGATCTTTTTATGATAAAAAGTTTCTCAAAAGATCTTGATGTACAATGATCTATTTCTCACGACATATCTCTGAGGATATTTTATTCAGAAGTTTTTTGAAAAGATCAAGCTTCTCTATTATCTTGTTAGGATCCTTTTCATTGAGAGTATAAAACGCCAAGATGTCATCCCATAAAAGAATGATCTCTTCGCCATATACCTCTGAGAGTTGATTAACAGTGTTCGTAAGATCCTCTATAGACCATTCTCCGAAGAACTCTACTCTAGACATGATAACATAAGTACAAACCTCGCCCTTTAGGGCGGGAAGGGGGTCATCTCTAGGAATATACCCTAATAATCTTAGGAGAACAGCTTTAATACGAAGTTGCGCTTATTGTTCACACATAAAAAGAGTCATATCATAATCTCCTCTCTCGAAGGCCATGAGAGCGTATTCATAAAAAATTTTGCTACGTTTAATCAAAAGATCTATTTCATCAAAAGAGCCCGTAAACTCTCACCACACGCGCTCTATCAGGATCATCGTTAATACTCAAGATCATCATCTATTATATAATTAAAAATACATAAAATATAACTAGTCTACACGAGAAAACATCTTCATCCTATCGATCTCTCTAAATATCTAAGATCCTTCTGAAACAGCTATCTAAAAAATCTTTTCATGAACGTTATATAATATAAGCGACATATGATATTTCTAACAGCTTATGAAGTTATGTATGTACGCTGCTTTTTCTATGATGATATTTATGATAATATTCTACCAGCAAAATTATCACAGTAGTTATAGTCAGAATCACGCCTATGCTTGATATCAGTGGCCCCTCGATCTCGTCTCTCTGTGAGAAGTCTGCAGGCTCATAATATAATGTGCTGTTAAACACTATATTGATTTTATCAGATCTTAATATTCCGCCTACACCTATTTTTATCATCATCGCATTATTATAGATCGGCCAGAGAATAGGTGTTGATGCTGTGAAAAGATCTAGTATTATGTGAAGAATATATAATATTGTCGCCAGAATCATTATCTGAAGATATCTTCTGAAGAAGAATAGCGTTATCACAGCTATTATGAGAGAGATTATTGATGTTATGACGAGACTATGAGTGATCCATCTATGGATCCTGAATAAAACATCTATATCAGGCAAGAGACCTACTAAACCTATTAACATTGCATATCTAAGTCTTAATATTCTGCTAGATATCAGAAGTCCCGCCACGTAGTGTGTCAATAGATCAGGCATATCATGATTCTCCACATAAAAATCTTTATATACATATAAAAATCTTGAGATTTTAATCTCAACTTGAGATTCTAATCTCAAGATCTTCTTCTCAAAAATCCGTTTTCTAACATATAATCTTCATCAACATCAAGATCTGTGTGTAAATCAGTTGTTGTTATAATAGTTGACATTCCAATATCTCTCGTCATATCTCTGATAACTCTCATAACAATCTTAATAGTCTCATCATCAAGATGTGCAAAAGGCTCGTCAGCAACTAACATCTTAGGTCTTTTAGACAATGCTCTGACAAGAACAATTCTCTGTCTCTGACCACCACTAAGTTCATCAGGTCTTCTCATCTCAAGACCTTTCAGACCTAACAACTCAAATAATTCACTCAGAATTTTTTCTCTCAAAATCTTTTCGATACCTAAAAGTTTTAAAGATATCTCAGCATTCTCCCATGCAGTAAGCTTCTCCAACAATATACACTCCTGATCTATATAGCCGATATATTTTAATCTCAAACTTGAAAGCTCATCATCTCTTAAACCTCTGGCGTCCACCCCCATAAATCTTATGATCCCATCATCAGGTTTTGATATTAAAGAAGCTATTTTTGCTAGAGTAGTTTTTCCAACACCACTTCTACCTCTGACAGCAATTATCACACCTTCTCTCAACACAAGATTCAGTTCTCTCAAAACAATTTCTCCACCAACTTTCTTATAAATATTGTACATCTCTAGAATGTTCATCGTGATCACTTGAAGATATAATTATATAAATTGTTATAAAAAAGATCATTACATGTGAAAAGATTTTTTGAAATCCTGAGATAATTAAGTGGTGAAAGAGGAACTCCATATATGATCTCTTCAGAATTTATTATAAAAGATTTATCGCTTGAGATACATCTTTCTAACACATGAGATAGAGATGTAAAATCGCTTGAAACTATATTTTCTCCCATCAAATAACTATATTTCACACTGCCTAAAACATTGCCCACAACATAGTTCTTGATAAAATATGTTGAGGCAAGATCTTTATCAACATATCTCCAATAAAATATCAAAGGATCTTTGCCTGTGAAAGTATTGTAAAGAGTTGCCACAGAAATGATCAGAAGAATCATCAGAATGATCATTGTTAATCTAGGTCTTCTCATAAACATATAAATGCTGCTTAACACTATAGGTATCACAAGATAATTAAGAAATCTATGAGTTATTGATGAAAGCCATGGAGCATAAGTCAATACATATAAAGTTGAGACCGCCAAAGGAGCTAATACAGATGCTGAGAGAACACTCTCTCTCGACAAAGGATTTATGACAAGAGCTGTCAAAAGAATCAGTGATACAACATGCGAGAATACTGATGTCTGTAGAGGAAGATCTTTTGCCATGC
>WYEN01000072.1 GCA_009903825.1 Desulfurococcales archaeon | reverse complement strand
AGGTCTCGTGGTGAAAATGTTATTTTTAGAAGAAGAAATCTAAAGATCAATGGATACGATATTGATCTATTTGTAGAATCTGATAAAAACATCTATATTGTTGAGGTCAAGATTAAGCCAAGTAAAAAACATGTTAACAAGCTGCTGAGGATGGCTAAAATAGTTGAGGAGAGATTTAAAAAACCAGCTATATTAATACTCACAGGAGCAATGATCGGAGACGATGTAGAGAGATATGCAGAAAATAAAAACGTGAAGATATACAGATACTGACAAACAAGGCGACCTTAACTCTTCACATGTCTCACAGAGATCTTTCAATAAAATATTTAATCAACAGAGTCGAAAAATAATAATAAAAGATCTTGATCTTTAAACTTTAAAAGTTAATCTCTTCCGCATCTAACATATAGTAATATTCAATATACAATCTACTATTGTTCCTTAAATAAAGCTCTTCTGTTTTATGTCTCATTCTCTCTGAGCATATTTTCGTCTTGCCATTTACAGCCTTGGGAGTGGCAGGAGAATATTAAAAACGCTATATATCTACAAAAGATCCTTAAAAACTCTGTGTTGTCTCACATGATCTTACTACTATTTGTTTCTTAATTAAGTTATAGAAAGATCTTATGGCATCTCATGGGCTTTCTAATGCTTTTCTCACAGCTTCTCTATGTAGAGGGGTCTGCCAGGCGACATATCTTCCGACTCCAATCTCAAGATCCTTCTCTGGAGGAGGATCATCTATCCACAGATCTTTATTTCTCGGATACAAATCGTATATTATGAGATTTCTCTCTATAAGTTCTCTCCTGAGATCCTCAGGAAAATCAGTTTCACTAACAAAATCAATATCTTTAATAATTATCTCAAGCCATCTTCTCCATTTATTAATAAAATCTCTTGAGAGAGCTTTTTCTCTAATAATTTTCTCAATGATTTTCTTATGATCCCATCTGTTTAAATATAAAAGTGACGTCATAAAAGGATTTCCTCCTGTAATTCTCCACACCTCTTCGTAAGAAGGCTTTTCACCAGGGATCTTCATATATAAAATCTCAAAACCTTCTCTACTCATATTCCACATTGGAGAAATATCAGCCCATCTGTGTCTCCCGATCCTCCATCTAGACACTCCCTCACTTGTCGTCATGATAATCACTATATTCTCATACGAAGCCGGCGGATACTCGATCAGATTTAACAAAGTTTTTACATAAGTCTCAGCTTTATCTAATCCAATAGCCTGAAAAATCTCATCGATCAACACAGCAATTTTTCTCATCTTATATCTTTTGATCATGTCTATGACTATAGAGATCACTACATCAATTATTTTGATGGCAGAGACGTCCGCTACTTCAGCAATTGTCTGACTCAGTCTATTAATAACCTCTTTAATATTGACCATGGCTGTAAACTCTTTATAGAAAAGATCTATGTATAAAACCTCGTACCCATTCTCTCTAAGAATCTCAGCAGATTGTCTAAGCCAGGCACTTTTTCCACATCCCTCAGGCCCGAAGACTATTAGAGGAGTTCTCATGCCTCTCTCAGCAAAATCATAGATCTGTCTGATACCTTTTTCTCTATCAACAAACTCTATCTCAACATCAGGAGAAAACCTCAACATCACTCTTCTCATAATAACCAGATTCTAATAAACTCCGAAAGGATATATATGATGTTATCTAAATAATAAACCTTTGAGAATCAATAGATGAAATCTTTCAAAAACTTTAGCCTGAGAACATCATCAAAATAATTTATTATTTTTTCATATCAATTTTAATGTTGATGCCAATGATGAAACCGGTTTCAACAGATTTATGAAGACGAGTTACCCATCTGAGGATTTTTTAATGAGATTACCTAAGTTAATTTATTGATGTATCTTAAGATATTTATGGAGATGACATCTTCATGGGATTCACATATGTAAAGATCAGGATATATAGTATTGATCTTATGAAATGGGAGGATCTAGAGGTTCTGGTAGATTCAGGAGCATTATTCACTTCTATTCCACGTCAAACTCTCGAGAGGCTAGGACTTAAACCTGTTTCTAGACAGAGATTTAGAACTTATAGTGGAGAGATTATTGAGAGAGATATTGGAGGAGCTGTAATTGAATATGAGAACAGACGTGTAATAGCGCCGGTTGTATTCGGCGAACCTACAGATCTTCCAGTATTAGGTGTGACAACGTAAGGGCGAGCCTCGCCCTTGGGGGAGATAACGTTTATATTTATAAGCCTTTCAATGAAGATATCTATGGTCGTGATGAGATGTATAATATTTTGAGGGTCTGGGGGCTGATACCTCAGCTGGGCATCCATGCCTCCAGCCCGATGATCATGGAAGTATTAATCCCTCACCAGAGGGCTAACACCCGAGACCCAGAGGTTCGAAACCCCGCCCTTATAGGCGGGGAGGGGTCATAACATTAGAAGCATTAGGCTATGAGATAGATCCTGTTTCAAAAAGGTTGAGACCAATTGAGCTGCTAATGATCTGATTTTTTAAATTGTTTCTATATGTTGAATAGATCTATTGAAGGCCTTTTATATGTGAATCTTATGTATAGAAAAATTGATGTAGCAAGAAGTATGAGGATGAACATCTTAAATTCTGAAGAGAGATTTTTGCTCAAGCTGTTTTCAATTAACGCTGCAAAAACGCCTGAGAGATATGTTGCGAATATGTCCCATAAAATCATTTTTATCAAAGATCTTATTCTGTCAAATAATGCAGGCGCCAGATACCATATGACGATCATCAGCCAAGGGATCATAGATGAAGAGAATAGTCTTGGAAAAAGCCATATATCTATGTCGCGAAAATCTACGTCGTCGATAAAATATTCTATTGCATTTGTGAAGATATACGACCAGAACCCTAGCTTAATATGTTGAAAAATTGATTCATCGATGATACAGATAGACCTCAGGATCTTTATATTATGAGGGTTGCATTTCAAATGAAGGAAAGCATAGATCAGAAGAAACATTAGTGCTTTCAAATATATGTTCATATAAAATCATCTCTCAACATATTCCGTGAGGACATGTTATGAAGTTTTATAAGATTATATTAACTCTCAGTATAAATGTCAGAGTTAAAGATTCATTATGAGAAATGAAAACTGATCTTAATCTATGAAATTTTTCAATAGATTCTTGATCAAGAATATCACAAGCTGAATATTAAATCACTTTTCTAATAACCATGATCATTTATAAAATGAATTGATATAATGACTAAACATCTTAACATATAATGTCCTCAGAGACTGCTATAAGAAGCCCATTAATCAAAACATCTATTTAATATATAAAAAAGCTTGCGAGATTGTTTTAAAGCGCGCTAGATATTATGTCTCTGATAATATCCTCAGAGATTTGAAATGGCGTAGAGTCTTCATATAGATATCTCAGTCTCTCCGTCAGATAGCTATAGATCTTTTTGAAATCATTTTCTGAAAAGCCGTAGTCTTCAAGTCTCTGTGTCACACCTAACGACTCTTGAAACTCTTTTACTATTCTCATAGCTTTTTCAGCATCCTCCTCCAAAGGTTTTATATTAGGATCTAAAGTCCTAAGGATCCTGGCAGATTCAATGGGTCTCACTTTATGAGTATAATAAACGACTCTAGGCCCTGTCAATGCAAGTCCAAGACCGTGTGGCAGCCTAGGCTCGAGCCCGCTTAAGACATGTTCTATTGCGTGATTAAGATGTGTAGAGCTTTGATCAATTGCTATCCCAGCGATCATTGATGCGTAGAGTAGCATAGCTCTTCTCTCTATATCAGAAAGATCTTTTAATAACACAGGCAGATTTTCTCTGATTATAAAGATTGCCTCTCGAGACAAAGTCTCGACAAATATATTTCTATAATTAGATGTCGCAGCCTCATAAGCATGATAAAAAGCGTCTAGAGAAGTATAGATCGTATGATCTTTCGGCAGAGATATTGTATAGACAGGGTCGTCAACACTTATCGTAGGATATCTAATGTCTAGACCATGTTTCTCTCTGGTATCATCTGTTGTGAGAACTGCATAACGATCTATCTCAGTCCCGGTTCCATGCGTCAGATTAATAGCTATGAGAGGCATCATATTTCTAGGTCTACGACCTCTGAAAACATCTTTAAATCCTCCGCCGCCGCTGGCTATCACGCTGGCGACCTTAGCAACATCAATAACACTTCCACCGCCGATAGCGATCACAGCCTCAACACCTTCTCTCCACAACGTCTCGCCTGCTTTCTCAGCCTCAGAAACCCATGGATTAGGAGAGATCTTGTCATAAACAATATATTCAGCATCAAACTCTCTCAAAAGATTTATTACATCATCATACGCGCCAGATATTTTTGCAGAGCTTCTCCCAGTTAATATGCCGAATCTCTTGTACTCCTGAATGAAAGGCTTTATCTCTCTTAAAATTTTTCTCCCGAAAAACAGTTTCACATCATAATATTGCAACACGAATCTATCAGGCTCACTACTCAAACTTTACACCTAAAAATCATACTGAAATCAGTTTTATATATATTGACAGAGACATTATAATGACGATGAGATCAGAAAAGATCCTAAGGATCAAGATGTTCATAGATGACGTCAGAAACTTCCTGAGAAAAAGTGTTGAAGAATTCGAAGAAGGCCTTAAAACAAACGATCAGTATAAAATATGTGATGCAGCCGAGAAGATGTGGAACGCAGTCATAAACGCAATAAACGCGCTTATACTTCACAAACTTGATATAGTCCCTACGAGTCATTGGGAGAGAAGAAAACTCCTTGAAAAACTTGAGAATGAGGATCCAAGGATCGAGGAGCTTAGAATAAGAGATAGATATGGAGCCAGAGAGAGATATCTACATGAGATGACATTTTATGATGGCATAATAGATATTGATATGTTGAAGAGAGAGATATCTAAGGTCGAGAAATATATTGCTGATATAGAGAG
>WYEN01000020.1 GCA_009903825.1 Desulfurococcales archaeon | reverse complement strand
TTCATATCTTAGGAACCTCAATTTTTGAAAGAACTTTTCTTATATAATCATATATATCGATCTTCTCATAATAACCTTCTTTAAGAAGAATTCTATGACCAAGAACATAATAAACGATCTTTTTCACATGATCTGGTATGACATACTTCATGCCTTCTAACAACGCCAATGCTCTGGCACCTTTTAAAAGCCATATAGTTGCTCTTGTGCTAGGTTTTAAAACAAGATCTTCTGCTTTTCTAAAGTAAGTTATTATATCAACTATATACTTCTTTATCTTAGGATCTATATAAACATCTCTTGTGAGACTCTGTATTTTAATAAGATCATTTGTAGTCATGATCGGTTTTATAAAACTAGATCTTATTATATCATCAATATCATCTACTCTATCTAATATCTTAATCTCTTCTTCAGGACTTACATAATAACTTCTGAACGAATATGCAAATCTATCTAAAAGAGTAGGCGACAACTGATAAACTCCCTCACCCAGACCTTCTTCAGTCTCTACTTGTGTTGCTACAACAAGAAAAGGTTTGGGAAGTTCAAACGTTCTGCCTTCGATGGAGACTCTTCCTTCTTGCATTGCTTCTAAAAGAGCACTTTGAGTTCTCGGAGGAGCTCTAGTAAGATCATCGACTAGCAATATGTTAGAGAATATAGGTCCTTCTCTAAAAATCCACTGACCTTTCTGAAGATCATAATAAAAAGATCCTAGGATATCAGAAGGCAGAATATCAGGAACCATCTGAACTCTCTTAAAGACTCCGCCTATAGAAAGTGATAATAATCTTGCAGTAAGAGTTTTACCTGTTCCTGGAGGCCCTTTGATCAGTATATGACCTTCTGATAATAAAGCTATTAATAATAGTTGCAAAAGATCTTTTAATCCAACAACGTATCTACTTATGAAATCAGCGATCTGATTCAAAGATTTTATCATATCAAAATAATCTTTATTCATTGTCTTCTCTCCTCTTCAATAATTCTCTCTAAAACCTTTCTATCCCAATCAGGATGTTTCTCAAGAATCTTCTCTAAAACCTTTCTCAACGTCTTCTCAGAATCTATTTTTCTAACACCTCTCATAGATATTCTATAGAAGACTATATAAATCACGACCGCTCCCGTGAAGATCATCAGATATTTATAAACTGAATTTAATATGAAAAACGCTAGATCTATTAGATAAAGTCTTGTCTTAGTATAAAGATTCATATTCCATTTATCACTAATCACATACGAAGGTCTAGACGATATGATAGTGTTGATAAAAACATTGTTATCCCCAAGATCAATCATTGAATTTATGAAAATACTTGAGTCAGAGAATATATATAAAACTCCTTCTCCAAAACTCATGCTATAAAATATACATAGAGGTCCGTCTAGTCTCTCTGTTATATTTCCTTTCTCATCATACAATTCAATATAACTAAATATAGATGAAAATCCTTTACAACTACCTTTTTTAGCAGCTGAGATGTTCAACGCTGTACCGTAATTCATATATAGATGAAGACTCTCACCACCTATTTTAACATCTACTCTTGGAAGATAAGAATTTCTATACATAAACAAAGGATCTTTTAAGACGCCTCTGTAGAAACTCACATTTGTATTCAAAAGATTTAGTATCTCCTGTGCTGTCCCAAAATCATCTGCTATAAAAACAACTCCACCTCTCAAAAGATATTTTTTCAAAAGATCTATTTCTTGAGAAGTAAAATCTCCGCCAGGACCTATAATAAATATTATAGAATGATCTTCGATATGATCAAGATCTTGTATTGATATTCTTGTCACATTATATCTATTCACAAACTCAGATAATCCATTGTATAAAGGATTATCTGGAGAGAAATCATCTGTAGAAGGAATATAATATATTATCAAGAAAATGATCATGATAGAGATCAAAGATCCTAGAATTACATATGTTCTCATTAGGATCTCTCCTCAACAAGACTTTTTAATTTAACAATTAATTCTCTGACTGATGCATTGATCTCTTTTGATAAATATTTATATCTAGGTCCTCCATATACATAGCCCTCGATCTTTAGAAAAACGCTTTTTATAACCTCATATATCGGCTGAAAAATTTTTAGTCTTATCATCTCAAGATATTCTCTATAAGTCAATTCTTTGCTAAAGACTGTTGACGTGATCTTCTCAATAAGAGTTATTAACTGACTTAATAAAGGTATATCAGAAGATTCGAAAGATCTTTTCTCTTCGTAAGACGCTACATATTTCACAGGCTCTTCATATATAACACTACTCCGAGAAACAACTTTTTTATATCTTCTTAATCCTACAAAGGCCACAACAGCTATTATTGAAACGCCTGAGATCATGACAAAAATATTGTACACAGGAATTATGAGGCTGAGATATGCTGTTTTATAGCCAGGATCCTCTGGCAATATGGTTATATCAAATTCTACATAGGTATAGATATAGTGGAGTGGTATATCAATTCTATATTTATAGTCTCCTAAATATTCTATTGACACATCATTTGGAGAATTTATGTTTATTGTCGAATTTATTGATGGAATAATCTCTATAATATTTGAGAGACTTGGTATCAAAATAAAATCAGGTTTTATAATCATTATCTCAAGGTCTGATCTATAGATTAATATGCTGGTCATAGCTTCTGAAGGAGCTATAGAACCGTTTGGATATGATGATACTTTGATATAATATACTCCTTCAGAAATATTCTCAGGGATCTTTACAAAAAATGTTGTAGAATAATTAAGATAATATGATGTTATATTGATCAGTGGAGAGGTCAAGTTTATATAGACTGGCGTGTCGCTCTCAATATCTATAGAAAGAGTTCTGCCAGGAAGAATCTTAGATACGTTAGTAAATATCTTGATAACAGGTCTTGTATATAATATGTGTATAGTGATAACATCAGATCTACAATATTTATAAGTCTCTCTATCAGCTTCTGAAGGAACATATTCAGCATATATATCAATATAATTTTTATATACAAGAACTCTATGTATGAGACTGAAAAAGCCTTTTGAATCAGTCTTTACATATAATATATTCTCTCCGATATGTATAGAGAGAGTTCTATCATTAAGAGGTCTCTCATATTCATCTAAGAGAAAACCCTCGATCTTTATATGATCTCCTGTCTCAATCTCTCTCGGCTCAACATCTAATAAAATCTTTGTATCTATAAGACCTGATGAACTTAAATATTCAAGCTTCGATCTTAGATCATAATATTTTTTCAAAAGATCATTATAAGTATTATTTATATTAATAAAAATCTTCTCAAGACCTGATCCTATGATCATGTTTCTAGACCTAAGATCTTTCACAAGTTCATTCAGTTGAATCATATGTTCCATAAGAACATCAAATTTCGTAGAGATCATATTTAAAGTCTCATTAGCTTTAACCAAAGATCCTTGTTGAATATATCTCTCGACAGATTCTAATAAAGAGTTTATATAGCTGAGATTATCATTTATTTTATTTATAACATCTGTCACTCTTTTAAACATCTCTCTAATATTTGGAGGCAGATAAATCTCATTAAATATTTTTATAACATCTTGTGCAGACACAAAACTTTTTTTAGAAATATGCTCTGAGTACATACTCATTAGATAAAGAATTTTTTCATAAGAGATCTCTTCTGGCGCTGTGGAAGGATCTATATGTCTAGGAATATTTAATATGGCGAAAACATGTGCTAGTGATAAAAAGATGATTATTAACAATATTGTTATTGTGAGTATCCTGAGAATTCTCACTTGATCAATACCTCATATATTCTTATTGATACGAATATCAGAAATATTATTAATAATCCTATCTGTAATATGTCTATAAAAATTCTTCTAGGTCTTAACATCATTTTTATAATTAAATATTCTAAAACAAACATGCTTATATAAACATCTAGTCTATGTTCTCCTATACTCCAGAAAGCCCATGTTGTTAACGTGATCATTATTATTAAAAGTGTGTTTGAAAGATGATCCTTGCTAATCATTTTTAATCCTCATTCCAATCAATATAAAATCTGTAGAAGTCTCTACATAACTGATCTCTACATCTCCTCTCAATAATGCATAGACAGATCCTGCTATTAATCCATATAATCCTCCTAAAGATCTTTCTAATTTAAATGATGAAGATATCAGAGGTCTAAATATCTTAAGCATAATCTTATCTTCCTCATCATAACATTCTACTCTATCAGCAATATCAAGATACTCTGTCAATATATGATCAATAGCTACACAAGGTTCTGTGAAATCTTTAACAAGATCTCTATTAATTGGAGACACAAGTCTTATCAGAGGAGCCCCATATACATATGTTATAAATTGTTTCTCAGCCTCCTTAGGGATCTCACGAATCTCTTCTCTAGATAAATATATAAAGACTTCATCATTATGCGTCTTAAAAAGATTATAAGAAGATATTCTCAGAGCCTCAAGAAAAAGTGTTATATTAATAAATAATTTATTCATAAGATTAGATATCTCTCTAGATCTTTTAGGAGCATGAGACGGTGTGAGAAGAATAGAAAGCCCAGTTATTAAAAGACCTATCCATAAAGCTGTGAGAGGAATAAGACCTAATAGAAAATAAGTGAACAATCCCAATATAATACTCATCGTAATAAGTAGAAGCCCAAAGCCTTTGTATAAATCTAATTCTATGTAGTAATCACCAGAATAACTTTATATCAATGCTTAAAATCTTTATCTATATGATATAAAACCTCTGGTGTACCACCGGATCCATATTGAGAATTTATGATCTTGAGTAATACATAAGTTCACATTTTTGAAGATAAATATCCTAAGAATCTTTTTGCACGTTCTGTCTTTGGATTCGTCAGAACGTCTTCTCCTTCTTCTATTATCACTCCATCTTCGATTATCACTATTCTATCTGCTATATCTTTTGCAAAATCTATCTCATGTGTGACTATCAGCATTGCAATATCTCTTTTAGCAA
>WYEN01000066.1 GCA_009903825.1 Desulfurococcales archaeon | reverse complement strand
GTCTCTTCACTAGCTAAATCAAGAAATATTTCATAGAACTCCTCTTTCTCTTGCTCTATCTCTTCTATAGATCTAGATATTTTAGATGAAGACTCACTTATCTTAGAGGTTTTTACTTTTGTATCTGAAGAGATCCTGCTTGTAGTCACATAGCTCTGTACACTGTCTTGTGTGGCAGGCATCTCATAACCACATTTAGTACATCTAAATATTTTTCTCCCTTCTATCTGTACAGGAACCATTACTCCTCCACATTTTGGACAGAACATCATCGGTTTTCTGACCACGTCCTTATTTATAGGCTTATTCAGTTTATAAACTCTATGTTTCATATCTTTTTGGTGAATATATGAAGTCTCAGAAAGTTCATTATCTCGACATCGAAGGTCTCGCCATAAACGGTCTTCTGAGAAAAGCCGACCTGATAGATTGTGAGATCAAGCCTAAGATCAGAAGATCAAAAATCATCGTGGAGACATTTGATGGAAAAATTTTCGAGACAGAATGTATTGATTACGAGAGAATTGTAAGAATATGGATAGTTATAAAACATTATGAGAAGTGGGGCAGAGATATAGTGATCAAAGGATTAGAAGAGAAGCCTGTGAAAGAAGAAGATCTGGAGAAGAGCTGACGAAATATCCTAGATATTATTTAAAGATCTTGGGAGGATATAATAGTCATAGTCAATCTCTATACCGAGAAAAATATCTGATATTCTCAGAATATTTCTGACGAATCTCTCTAAGCCTATTTTATATGTCAGTTCTGTAAATTTTCTCTGAAGATAAAGCTGAGAAATAATAGGTCTCAGATGTCTTATATATAAGTTCTCAAAATCTGTGTATTCAGATGCTCTATCTAAGGAATTCTTTATACTCAGCACCTGATACAAAGATGTGTAGAGACCTCCGCCAGTAAACGGCTTTACAAAACCTGCAGCATCTCCTGCCAACACGATATTAGGTTTGTGAAATGTCTTATCAAAGTCTCTGTTTATCAGTCCTCCGAACATGTTATATATTTTTTCATCTTTGATAACACCTTTTTTCATAAGGATCCTTGTGAAAAGCTTCATCAGCCTTCTTTTATCACGATATTTAAGAGGCCATGCGCCTCCTATCAACATCTTTCTTTCTGAGACTGGTATCGCCCATCCAAAGTATCCTGGAAAGATCCTGTCATCAACGAATACAATTATCTCCTCAGGATCTATATGATAAGAGCCTTTCTCTTGAAAACCTTGTAGACCTAAATAAAGATCCTTGCTTTTCTTGCTGAATCTCCTAGATATAAAGCCTGTGACCCCATCTGCAATAACGATTATTCTGTTGCTAAAACATGTTTTTTTAACATCATGATCGTAATAGTCGAGAATGGATATACAAGTCTCTTTAGATGAGGCATTTATATCAAGTATTTTTTTATTCATCATGATCAGAGAGCCTCTGTTCTCAGCCTCCTCTTTTAACAAATTCTCTAGCTTAACTCTATCAACTCTGTAAACGCCTTCTCTAACATTTAATATAGACAGAGTCTTTAACTCAAGATCTTTTATAACAATTCTTTTATAATAACCTAAGATAGTTTCTTCAGCTAAAGAACCTAAGATCTTGATAACTCTTCTGCTTACAAGGCCTGTGCAATGCTGTGGAAAACCCACTTTATCATGTTCTTCGTACAAGGTCGAACCTTGTATAAAATACGCATTTGATAATCCGGCAAAGCCTCCTCCAATGATTATAGGAGGATCCATTTCACGCTCCTCAACTAAAGATCTTTGTTATACTCTTTTATCTACAACTTTTTTGTCATCTCATGATAAAAACATAAAAAATCTCCGTCTTATAGATTATTCAGTGTATATATTGTCATGTCCTAAGAAAATGATCAATGGTCCCTGCGGAGGATATAACAGATCTAGATGTGAAGATCCTAGGCTGGAGTGTGTGTGGATAAAGGCTTTTGAAAATTTAAAGAAATATGGTAAAGAAAAAGATCTTTTTAAATTAAAACTTGACTCAATGTTTAAAATAAGAGATCATAAGCCTATTAAAAGAGATATTAGAGAAAAACTTAAAATTAAAGACAGGATTTATCTCATATATGAATATGTTGCTTCTAGAGATATAGATCCGAGGAAGTTAGAGAAAGATCTTGATCATATATTCTCTACATATGATGCAATAGATTTTGTTCAAAACCCCGGCGGAAGACCTCTCCCAGATCCTCTTTCATTAGCTGTGTTTACAAAAAAGATCTATCCACACAAACATGTAGGTTTTCAGATCACTGGTAGAGATTATGATAGAGACGCCATAACATCTATAGTGGCATCAGCAGTAGTTTTCAACATAGACTCTATAATAGCAACAACAGGAGACCTGAAGTTTCATAAGGAGAAAACCTATGGCGTATGGGATCTAGACTCTCCAAGAATAATATATTTAACCAGATTAATATCTGACTTAGGCAGAGATTATAGTGGTAGAAAAATTCTGGAGAAACCTAGAGAGATCCTTGTGGGAGCATCATTAAACCCGTATCTCGATCCTATAGAGCCAGAGATCTATAAATTAAATATCAAAAAACACGCAGGTGCAGATTTCTTTGTGACCCAGCCTATATTTGAACCGGAGACATATACTAGAATAATGAGACTATACAAAGATCTTTTGAATGAAAACGATATACCTGAGATAATACCTGGGATTAGCATTATCTCTGATATAAGAATAGCATCATTTCTCATAGAAAGATCCGGAGTAAAACTTCCTAGTAAGATCCTTGAGGCTTTGAAAAGAGAAGATTTTTCGTTAATAAAAGAAACAAATATAGAATTCATATCAGATCTTGTAAGAAAGATCTGCATGAACTATGGGAAAAAGATCTTTTATATATCAACATTCGGAGACATAGACATGGCGCTTGAGATAGGAGAAAGTATAAAAAAGATGAATTGTTAGAATCATACGGAAGTGTTTCAGGAGCCTGATCCGGTGCCTATATCATGTTTCTCAAAAACCTATAACTCTGATCAGGGGGTGGGGACCGGACCAGGCTCCCATAATTAATTATTTGATAAGGGTTATAAATATTTGTGTTATGAAAAAGTTTTTTCAAAAAAATTTAATGGTTTACTTAATGTACTGTAAAATTATATTAATGTTCTATCAGCATATCTCTTCTCATAGCTCTCAGCTTTTAACGCCTTAACTATATAATCAAAGGCTTTATCAGGATCTGTGTGAGCACCACATGAGTATACATCTACTGTAGCAAAACTATATTCAGGCCATGTATGGATAGAGATGTGGCTTTCAAGAATAATTCCTAAAATAGATACTCCCTCTCCTATCTTCCAATATTTTATATCTAGAAGCCTCATGTTACCTATTTTTGAGGCCTCTCTAACTATATTCTCAAGATAATGAGGGTCTGAGAGAAGCTTTGGATCACAATTATATAAATTTCCATATACGTGTTTTCCAACTACTCTCGGCGTAGTTTTCTCTCTTAAAATATCTCTCTGAAGAGCCTGAGTCATCAGCCCCCACCCCCCTCACCCCCTCTATAATATCAATTAAAAAATTTTTAAGCTTTATCAAGATCTTATGTAAATCATTAGATAAAGTTTTAACTGGTTTTCTCTCGATATCTACATAGATCTTTTATAACACATTTTTCACACAAAGGTTTTATAGCTCTACAGATCGTTCTTCCATGATGAATAAGAATAAGATGAAGCTTTAGATAATAGACTTCATCAACGACAGATCTCCAGAAACTAGATATCTCTTTATAGCCGGCCCTCTCATCTACCAGACCGAGTCTTCTAGTGATCCTCATTATATGAGTATCTACAGGAAAATAAGGACAGCTCATTATGTTGAGAAGAACCACATCAACTGTTTTTTCACCTACGCCTTCGATCTCTAATAACTTCTCCTTAAGTTTTTCACATTCTCTACTTAATATCATCTTTTCAATACTCTTTTTCTCATTGATAAAGAATCTGGCGACATTAATGAGAGTCTTGGCTCTTCTTCTATACATTCCAGCTGGTTTAACAAGCATCTCAAGCTCTGAGATGTCCATATTGAGAATATTTTCAGGATCAATTCTTCCATTAGTCTTTTTCATAAGATTATGAAAAGCTTTCAAAGCATTTTTATCACTGGTGTTCTGAGTTAATATTGTCGCTATCAGGATCGTGAAAAGATCCTTATGATCTTTTGATACATAGACTGCCAAGAAATCCTCTTCTCTAATCTTATCTGAGTATCTCTCTAATAATCTTAAAACGATTTCTCTACCAATCTTCACATAATCTTCTCTCATATCATCTAAAGATTTTATACAGATTTATAAGTGAGTTATCTCAGAATTGTTTGGGTCATAATATTATGAGCGACATAGATATGATCGTTAGATCAATAGTCGAGAATGTTGAGAAGATAGATGTCTCAAAACTTAGAAGAAGCGATGTTCAGATAATAGGAATGTTAAAAGAACTGATAACACTCTCAAATAATGTAGTAAGAAAACTTATGTGTTTAAAAGAACATAAGAATATAAAGATTTCTGGAGCAGTATGTGGAAGGAAATGGGTCTTCACAGAGACAGATCATTATATAAGCATCTATAAACTAGGTTTTGGAGGAAGCATATTTATAGATAAAAAAGAGAAAATGATCATGATCCGCAACAGAGAATATGGAATAATATTCTCGCCATATAATGTGGCAGCATATATTCCCACATATAAGATTGAAATAGATCTTAGGAGAGTCGAAAGAATCTCAGAAAGATCTACTTTAATTTCAAAAAGTTTCAGCAAAACTTTGGAGACTTTAAAGAGAGCTGATGAAGACTTTACAAAATGTGTTAAAACAGAAAGAATCAGATGTTGAAATTCAAGACACCATATATCAAAGGTTTAGACAGAGGCTCAGAGTAATACCAAAAGATCATGTCATAATAATGATCTCTTTGACATTCTTCAAAAAATTTTTTCAGAAGAATAACTTTTTTAATAATCATATCTATGAATTCTAGAGATGAATCTGTCTTTTTAAGAAGACGAGGATCAACGAAATATTCTATGACCTCAAAAGATCCTTTTGACACATAATATTTCGCAGAATAATCTTTAGATGTTTTATGAAACATCTCTATTATAAAATGATCTTTTTCATCAGTAATTATATTAAAAGGATATATAACCCCATGAAAAATAAGATCTTTTGTAGCAAAGATCCCTAGCTCTACGTCAAGATCTTTTGATAATATCTGTGATAAATTTCTTATTCTATTGACCTCCTCAAGAATCGTATCATTAAAACTTTCATAAGAATCTATTATATAGATCTTATGATCTATTAGATAAATTTTTTTAGAAGCTCTGCTATAGAGAATTTCATAAAAAACATATTTATCACGTCCTTCCCCAAAGATCTTTACAAGATCATTATATAAATTCTTAAGAAGATCCTTAGCATACTCCTCGGGGAAAGTTTTCTCTAAAAGACTTTTCACAAAAAATCTGTTGATCAAGTGAGATGATGCACAATAATTTCTCAAATAATCACATGAGCAACATTTAGAGAGAGACATTATATAGTTCTCAGGATCAAGACTACATGCTGAGACTAATACATCACCACTCATTATCTTATCCATAGATATTTAGTGTCTAGATATTTACTCTTTTATTAATTAACTCGAGTTTGAAATAAGATCTATTGGCCGATGACGTTTAATAGAAAAATAATATCTTCTCATCGGATCTTTCCTTTAGTCTCTTCTAAAGAGATTTTATTATCTTTATCAGGTTTTGGAAGAGATGACTTGATCTTTTCTTCAGCTACCAGATATGCTTCTTCTAGAATCTTTTTCGCCTCTGAAGACAATGATGTATTATAGCTTATTTGAGTATCTGGTAAAACTTCTCCAGCTACTTCTCTAGTAATATTCCTAAGATCTTCTTCTAACACAGCAAATTCATACTCCATATTCGGGAACAATCCTTTGACAACGTCTCTGGTCTCTTTCACCACATTTATTATAAGCGGAAGATCTTTTGATATAGTCCCTAGAAAGATCATGTTTTCTATTCTTATAGATATGTTTTCTAATACAACGCTGAATGCCAGAAGATGTTTTTTAATACCTCTGATCTGAGATATCTCAGACGCTATTATGTTAGCTCTTAAATTATCTTTATACTCGATCATCTGAACTAATTTATCAAATAAAATTCTCTCTCTCTCATCTAACACATTTAACTGATGTTCTATCTTCATAAGCAGTTGTTTTATTCTTGTGTTAGCAATAGAGAGCTTCTCATATACTCCTCTTCTTCTTCCTCTGAGAATATCTATGAGCCCAGGACCTTCAGAAGATCTTGATGTAAATATATTTCTAAGACTTTTTACGAGCATCTTAATCCTCTTTCTTAATGCTAAATTTAAAATCATTTAAAAAACTATTGAGAGCAGACATGTCAATGAAAACTCTAAGAGATTATTAACTAGATCTAGTCTACATATTGATATTTAAATAATAAGTCTTGTAGTATTAAATATATGTTTTAAAATTTATATTATTTCTAATGTAATATATTTTTGAGAGAAATGGTAGAAAAGATAAATCTTGATCTTCCTAGATGTAGATTGCCTTCGGGTAAAGAAGTGTCTATTATAGAGGTTTTGAAATTCTTTTACGATTTCAATGAGACAGACGTGATCATTTTATTAAAAATTTTAAAAAACCACTCTGTGACTTTAGACGATCTTTCCAGAGAGACTAATCTTAGCAAAGCAAGTATAAGCAGAAGTATATCAAAACTTTATTCACTAGGCTTCGTCTCTAGAGAGAAGACAACCGGCAAAGCTGTCAAAGGGAGACCTAAATATATTTACAGAGTTAATAGAGAAAGCGCTTTAAATAAGATATATGAAAATATTGAGAAATGTTCTTCAATTGCTAAAGAGACGTTTGAGAAATTATTTGGATCATTATAATAAGCTTTGAAAAATATATTAACAGAGACCTAGAAAATCTCAGAGAAATATGAGTAGCTCAGAGAGATTATGGGAGAGAAGAGTATGTATATTTGATATAGATGGAGTATTGCTAGATGTGTCAAAAAGATATGATATTGCTTATAAAACAGATCCTCGTAAAGGAAGATTATTTTGGCAGACATTCTTCTCAGAGGATCTTTTGAAATATGATGTTCCTTTAGAAATTGGTATACAAAACATTTTTAGATGTGTTAATGAGAAGAAGAGGGTGATCATAATAAGTGGCAGACCTAAGAGACTTAGAAAAGCTACAGAAGAACAGTTGAGAGAGATAGGAGTTTTAAAAGAAGTACATTATCAACTGCTTTTCTTAAGAGAAGATGATGATTATAGAAAATCATATATATACAAGCTTGAAGTATTAAAGAGACTAGCCAGAGAATATGTTATTGAAGAAGTTCATGATGATGACGAGAATTTTCTGAGAGAGATCGAGAGACTTTTTCCAGACGTAAAACTATATTTATATGATAACGGGAGAACAAAAGAATTTAGAAGACAGAGACTGTTCTAGATTGTAGTGCTCATCTCTTTCTTCTACCAGTTCTTCTAGCAGCAATATGACCTACCTTTCTTCCTGGCGGAGCTGTTCTAGATACCGTAGATGGGTGTGAAGGACTCTGATGAGATCCTCCGCCGAACTTATGTGAGACGGGGTTCATAGCTACTCCTCTAACTCGAGGCCATTTTCTGGCTTTTACCTTCCATTTATGATAACTGGCTCCAGCTTTTAGAAGAGGTTTCTCAGTTCTTCCTGCGCCTGCTGGCACGCCTATTGTCGCTCTACACTCTCCTAATATCTCTTTCAATACGCCACTGGGCAACTGAACAATGACTTTATCACCTGATCTTCCTATGACAACAGCATAACTACCTGCGGTTCTAGCAATCTTGCCTCCATCTCCTGGGAGAAGCTCTATATTACATATCTTTGTGCCCTCAGGTATTGTCTTAAGAGGCTTTATACTTCCTAAAAGCGGAGGAGCTTTCTCTCCGAGATAAATTTTTGAGCCTACAGAGATCCCTTCTACAGCTACTGTATAAAACTCCACGCCATTCTCAAGAACAATATGTGCAAGAGGGGTCCATCTCCCAGGGTCATGAACAAGCTCTTTGACATATCCCTCGAGAAGTTCTGATGATCTGACTTCTTCTAGAGAAGGATATTTAGCTGGAGCTACTCTAATATGAGATGGAGATCTGAACGTCGGGGATCCTCTGCCAGCTCTCTGTTGAAGAATTCTTTTACCCATTTAATCACCTCATAACATTCCTAGTCTAGTAGCTATGTCGCTTGCTTTATATTCTTTGCTAAGCTTTATATAAGCTTTTTTCTCTCCATCTCTTGTTATAAGTGTTCTCACACTCACAACTTTTACTCCAAAGATCTTTTCGACAGCTTCTTTAATAATCTTTTTATTAACTCTTCTATCAACTATCAAAGTAATCACATTCTCTTTTTCTATTAACGATAAAGCCTTCTCTGAAGAGACAGGTCTAATAATTATGTTATAAAGATCTATGGAGCTCATAATGTCTTCACCATATACTTCTCAGATAACATGTTGAGAGCTGTCTGTGTAATAATGACAAGTCTGCCAGGCTCTCCACCTGGCGCAAGATGATGAATCCCCAGGCCTCCGGGCCATGTGACATCTACGCCAGGCATATTTCTGAAAGCTTTTAAAGCAGGAGATTCTGGAGAAGAGATTATGAGCAGAAAACTCTTAGGCTCAACATATCTTCTGCCTCTCATCTTACCTTTGCCGGCTCTTATTCTTATTCTCTCCATAACTCTCTCAACATCTCTCCACAAACCAATTTTTCTTAGAAAGTCACGCGCCTCAGAAGCTCTCGAGATCTTCTCAAGATCATCTGATACAATCACTGGGGTTCTCTGAATATTCTCAGGAATCACATGACCTCTTTTTTTGACAAAATCTATCTTAGCTGACGCAGCCAACGCTGATATTATAGCTAGTTTCATCTCTTTCTTATTTATATCTTCATACACGTTTTTCTCCACCCTAGGCGGATGAGCTCTTCTACCTCCACGAGTCATTGGGGCTATAACAGCTCTGCCATTATCAAGCCTAGGGACTCTAGCAACACTATAGCCTATGCCCCAGCTTTCACCAACTCTTCTTTTTCCAGCAAGAGGATCTCTCCCCTGTCTCTGTATTCTTGCTGTCAACGCTGAGAGAAAGGCTCTTCTTATAACATCTTTTCTCACAGGTGCTCCGAAAAACAATGGAAGTTTTATTGTGCCAACAACTTCTCCATTAAGATTGTATATAGGAGCCTCCCCAGGATCTTCTGTATATAATATTAACATCTCTCGATCCATATGAGCACCTCACATCTTAGAGTCTAGAGAGATATAAACTATCTTTGGAGGACCTTCAAAAACTATTGAGGGAGGTCTGACAGGATATCTTAATACAATAGGTCTTTTAGGAGGTCCCTGCACAGATCCTTGTAACACTATGTACTCGCTTCTCACAAGACCATAATGTGGAAAACCTCCTAAAACATTGATCTTCTGAGGATCTTTTCCAATCATTATTATTCTAAGATTATGTTGAGTTCTTCTGTGAAAACCCATCTGACCAGGTTGAGGAGCCTCTGAAACTGCTCCAAAAGCAGGACTTCTGGCGCCTATTCTTCTAGAGCCTTTTCTATGTTTATGCCATCTAGGAAGCTCTCTTACCCCGAATCTCTTTATGACGCCTTGAAAACCTTTTCCTTTTGTTACTCCCAGCACGTCTACAAAAGATCCTTCTTTAAATATCTCTGAGACAGAGACTGGTCTGCCAAGTATTTTAACAGCATAATCAATCCTTGACTTAACATCTGATCCTCCTCCAACAGCTATCTCAAGAAGATCTGGTTTTTTCTTCTCTAATCCGCCGGCAAGCTTCGGTTGAGAAGCTGATATAACAGATACTCTAGCTATTCTCTCAATATTCTCCTCAACAATTCTAAGGATCTTATCAAGATCATTAGGTTTGAAAGTTGGTATCTTTCTTTCTATCTCAAGATCTTTAGGAGGCTCGATCCATCCCTCAGTAAATGTCGTAAGACCGTAGCCAGGTTTCTTCACATAAAATCTTATACCGAGAGGGATCATAGGAGGGGTCTCTATAACAGTCACAGGAATAAAGATCTCTCTGCCATAAGTAGGGCTGTTAGGATGATCATCTATAATTATCATATGTGTCATTCCAACTTTATAGCCTAACGCGGCTAACAATACGGGAGTCTCAGAAGATATCTCAGGCCAAGTTTTAACTCTAGGCACAATTCTTGAAGCTCTCTTTCTAGGTCTAAAGCCGAGGCTACCTCTCCTAGGAGCACTCTGTTTTCTCCGAGCCATTGTATGACCTCAACACTGGGTAATTTATTATTTACTCAGCTTAAAACTATTTTGCACTACCAATAAAAACTTAATATATCTCCTGATCATTAATAGAAAACTTGACGACTTAGAAGCTTTTTGATAGAAATATTATGTTGTTTAATAATGCCAATGTGATGTAGAGAGCCTCATATGTTCTAATAGATCTTACTCCTTGCAGTGGTGCAGTATTTATTGATATATGTATTAATTTGTTTAGATCCCATTTCTCTATCTCAGCAATTTCATCAGGATCTTTCTCTGGAGATCCGAATACTATCGAAAGATCTTTTTTATCAAAGATCTCTAGGATCTTTCTAGAGATCTCTTCATCTAGATAAACACCTTTTCTAGTAGAGATCAGGAGATAACTATCATATTTTCTCAAAGAGTCTCTGAGACTATCAGATGTTGACACATCAAAAACCCAGTAATATCTTTTTAGAAAATCTTCATCAATAAAATCAATAAATTCTTCTCCTCTGATCTTTATATAGACTATATCTCCCACATCAAGTTTCTTACGCAATTTATCTCTCTTAACACAGATCTTGTCTGAAAGACCTGCCTCCATACAGATCTTGTCTCTACTTTTTTTAATAATCACAGCCTCTCTAATCTCGTAATTCTTAGACGTCTCTTCAAAAGATCCTTGGTTAGGAGTTGTCAATGGAGGCAGAACTCCTACTCCCCTAAGATCTTTATCTAATGGTATGAGAATTTTTCTGAGATAATGAGGGGTTCTTATGTAATCGAGAATTTTCTTGAGAAAAATTACATCCTCGCTCTCGGCATCAGGATCCTTGTATATATCAATTATATCAACACGAAAAATTCCACAAGCTCTTGCTATGAGACCTGCCACAAAAGTTTTTTTAAAAACTCCTTTCTCAACACTGATCACTGATGCTGGTATATGAACTATAAATCTGTTTCTTCTTCTAGGAGGGATCTTTATAAGAAGATTTTTAGAAATCTCTTGTTCTCTCATCAATATTTATTAGGATCAAAAAATTTTATAATTGTTTTTCATAGATATTATTAGATGTGGGAGCTATATTGAGAACACCATATCAAATATCTGAATGTAGAGACATTGATTATAGAGCGTGTGTGTGTAAAGCTCAGGAGAAGATTAAAAGCCCCTCAATAGGCTGTCGAGAGAATGAGGTATGCTATGTATGTTGGAGATGTGGAGCATATTTCAGTTATAGCATGCTGGTTCTCACCGAAAGATTTGTATGTCCATGTTGTGGTTTTCCAATAGTTGCCAAAGCCAGAACAGCTACAGGAAGAGTCGTTAGATCCTACTAGACAATTATAAGCTTGTTCTTATTTTAAATGTTATGTATTTAATTTTAAAGATCTTTGTATCATATGTTTAAAAACATCTTTCTTCAGAGAATTATCTATCTACATAATTAAAATCAGAGCTAATGATCTTTTTGAGGAAATTTATATTTTCTCAAAATCATTACTCATTTGGTGAATAATGTTATGACCTGTAAACCTGTCAAAGTTGTTGATAAGACCACTGGGAAAGAAATTGAGATAGCTCCTATAAAAGTCTGGAGCGTAGGTCCTAAGAATAGAAAAGCTGTTAAACTAGGTCTTTTCAAAAGTCCTGAGACAGGCAGATATTTCAGAGCTAAAGTTCCTGATGATTACGAGTGTTAACTGATCTTAAAATATACATGATCTTTTTATTAAAAATCAGTATAAACTGTTTTTGAGTTTAATAATTTATCAGTATATTTCTGAAGGCTCTTCAGTATAATAATCTTCTCCACCTGCAACAACTCTCTGAATTGCTGCATAAAGCTCGTCAAGACCTCTCCATGTTAATGAAGAGACAGGGATTATCTCAAGCGTCTGTGCACCTGCTTCTATAAGTGTCTCAACAATATCTTCTACTAATCCTATTCTCTCTTCTCTAATATCAGAGAGCAGTTGATAAGGATCTTCTATCCACGACATTATTTTCTCAATATGCTCCTCGGGGTATAAATCTGTTTTTGATAAAACACCTATCTGAGGTCTTCTGATCCTCATATATGCTGAGGCTGCTAGAAAGAGTAGTGAGGCGAATAACGATGGTTTTGATGCCAGAGTTATGTCTAGGAGAAATAATGTCACAGCTTTTCTGTCACCTATGATCTCGTCTAATATCGCAGGACCTGATTGTCTGAATGCGAAAATCTCCATTTGTCCCGGCGTGTCTATGAGATAATAATTAGCTTTTCTATTCTCAATAAATTCTTTCACATGTTCCACATAGTTTATCATCAGATCAACAGCTGTTATAAGAGCTCCGTTAGGACCTAACTTATATTTATACATTATGTCTCTTGCATCAACATATCTTCTTATATCAAAATCAGGAGTATACTGAAGAGACTCTGCAGCTGGATCAAGATTTATAGTGGCGGGATCCATGTGATGAGTCGTTAGCCAGTCATTTAAAGATGCTACTAAAGTAGATTTTCCAGAGCCTGCAGGCCCGATCACTATTATAAAAAACATTTTTATTCAACCATTAATATGATAGTATCTTAAATAAGGATTTATTTTAGATATGGAGAGAGACTTCATCTATTCATGATTAAAATATAAGCTTTATAACATTATATATCATAAGGCGGTTAGATGCCTAAGAAGAGAGAGAGTAGAGGAAGACATAAAGGAGACAAAGGATATATAGGAAGAATACATTGTGATCAGTGTGGAGCTCTTGTTCCTGAGGACAAGGCTATCTGTGTGACTAGATGGTATTCTCCAGTGGATCCTCAGCTTGCTCAGGAGCTTGAGAAGAAAGGTGCTATAATCCCTAAGTATCCTGTGAGAAGATGTTATTGTGTTAGCTGTGCAATCTTTTTAGGAATAATTAAAGTGAGAGCTGAAGAAGAGAGAAAGACTGTTCCTAAGAAGACTGTTTTTTAATAATTTCTTCGGAACTTAAAATTCTCTGGGAGGATCTCTGTGGCCAGACTAGCTGTTGTTGACTATGACAGCTGTCATCCAGATAAATGTGGTGGAATGCCTTGTATAAGGTTCTGCCCTGTTAACAGAGGAGGAGTCATAGCTATTGAGGCTAGCAGAGATAGAGATGGCAAGCCTGTTATATACGAGACTACTTGTATTGCCTGTGGAATATGTGTGAAGAAATGTCCTTTCGAAGCCATCCAGATCTTTAATTTGCCTGATGAGATGGAGAAGATGGTTGTACATAGATATGGTGTTAACGAGTTTAAGCTGTATGGTCTTCCAACACCTGTTCAAGGAAAGATCGTTGGGATATTAGGTAGAAACGGCATTGGAAAAACAACTTCTCTAAAGATCCTTGGAGGAGAGATCATTCCTAATCTGGGGGAGCCTGATAAAAAGATAAGTTATGAAGATGTTTTAAGAAGATTCAGAGGCTCAGAAATTTATAATCATTTTAAAGAGCTTGCAGACAAAAAGATCAGAGTGATTCATAAGATTCAGAGGGTGGAGCTTGTTCAGAAATATGTAAAAGGTTATGTGAGAGATGTTCTTAAGAAAGTTGATGAGAGAGGCGTATCAAAAGATCTTATAGATCTTTTGTCAATGAGCTCTATGCTTGATAAAAAAATTAGTGAGCTAAGCGGAGGAGAACTTCAGAAGCTTACTATAGCAGCAGCATTATCAAGACAAGGAGATCTTTATATGTTTGATGAGCCCTCCTCATATCTTGATGTTAGAGAGAGACTTAAGATTGCCATAAGCATTAGAGAGCTTGTTCCTAAAAACGTCAAGACCTTAGTTGTAGAACATGATCTTGCTGTTCTAGACTACATATCTGATTATATATCGATAGTATATGGAGAGCCTGGGGCATACGGGATCTTCTCAAAATTATATGGTGTTGGAGCAGGCATAAATCATTTTCTACAAGGCTATCTGCCGGCGGAGAACATGTTGATCCGTAGGGAGCCGATAAAATTTTTAGAGAAAGAGTCTTTTGAAGAGACTCCAGCCGGTGATAAAAAGATTCTTGTGACATGGAGTTTTATAAGAAAATCATTAGGAGAATTCTTGTTAGAAGCTGAGGAGGGAGAGATCTATAGATCAGAGGTTGTAGGCGTTTTAGGACCTAATGCTATTGGAAAAACTACCTTCGTAAGGATCCTTGCGGGAGAGCTTTTGCCTGATGAAGGCTTCACAAGCACTATAGGAATGAGAATAAGTTATAAGCCGCAGTTCATCACGCCAAACAGTATAGGAGGCTCTGAAGAAGATCTTGTTGAGAGCTTTCTGAAAGAAAAGGCGCCAGATCTTCTGAAGACTGACAGCTGGCTTTATATAGATGTGACAAGAAGACTAGGGATCCATAGGCTTCTTCAGAAGAGACTTGGAGATCTAAGTGGCGGAGAGCTTCAGAAGATTGCCATAGCAAAAACATTAGGGCAGGAAGCAGATCTTTATATACTTGATGAGCCTTCTGCACATATAGATGTTGAGGAGAGGATCACTGTTGCAAAAGCTATTAGAAGAGATATTGAGAATAGAAATGTTGCTGCAATAGTCGTTGATCATGATCTTAGCATGATTGATTATATATCTGATAGAGTTATAGTCTTCAAAGGAGAGCCTGGCTTGAGAGGTTATGCTGAGAAGCCTAAAGGACTTAGAAAAAGTATGAATAGTTTTCTCTCAACACTTGGAGTGACATTTAGAAGAGATCTTAAGACTAAGAGACCTAGAATGAACAAACCCGGCAGTTATTATGATAGACTTCAGAAAGAGATTAAAGAGTATTATTATACACATCCAACTGAAGAAATTGAATAATTTTTAACATATTCATAATATCTAATAAAAAGTGTTGTAACAATAGATGATAAGTCTATATGTGACAAACTAAAGACGAGACTGGGAGCTTACATTAGAAGATGTTCTAGAGGAAAGATAAAAGAGGTGTATGAGATTGAGATAATGATCGGTGGCAACATTATTTTCTTAACAATCTTCACAGGAAGAGATTATTATGCTCCATGTGCAGAGATCAATGTTGTAGCATCGGCTCAAGATATATATGATGTGCTGAGCAATGTTATTGACGTGGCTAGTTATGTTCTTGAAAATGTCCTAGAATCATGATCTCATATGTATGGGATGTTGAGACAATGAATCTTCTTGATAAAGGTTTTCATCCAGCAACGACAAAGCTCGGAGTCTTATTAATCTCTAAAGGATATTATGTTGTTAGAGACATGTATTTTCCAGAGGGATTTGCCGAGGGCAACCCTAAGATCGTGGGAGAAAAATATGTGAACAATAGATGGTATATAAAAGAGCTGTTTGACGAGATAAAAGATCTTAAGAGACTTATCGATGAAAAATGTGAGGAAAAAGATTCTTTCTGTAGATATGCGGAGACCTCTCTTAGAAAGATATTAGAACAGACTACTTTTATCAAAGATGTATGTTGAAATTCGATACCAATATAAAACAATGATCAACCTCTTCCTGATCTCTTGATAAACTTGTCAGTTGATAGGAGTCAGATTGTTGTTAAAGATGTCTTATCTAAGCACTTGCAATTTTCATCAAGTAGATTGTTTTAGACAAAACTTTTTAATTGTATATTAAGATAATGTGGTGTCTTTACGCAGGAAGATCCTTATCTATGGCTCGAAGATCTTAATGATCAGAGAACTATTGAATGGGTGAATAATCAGGATCTGATTGCTAGAAACATAGTGTCAGACTATAGATCAAGACTTTACGAGAGATTTCTGAGACTATATGAAGAGCCTTTATATTATCTTTTCAAAGCCTCTTCTAAAGGATATTTCTTCATGTCTAGATCTAGAGATTATAGAATAGGAATTATATATAGAGATGGTGAGACTAAAGATCTTGTTACATCAAGTAGTCTAGGTAGAGACGTGATAATAACTAACTACTATATTGATTATAAAGGCGATCTACTGGCATACTACTACTCTAAAGGAGGTAGAGATGTAGGTAGACTAGAGATAATTGATGTTGAAAGCGGCGAACATGTGGATGCTATCGACGGCTCTATTCATGGTATCGTGTTTCTAAATAGAGAAAGATATTATTATGTCAAATTTTATAGGTCTGAGAGATGTCCTGACGGAGTTCAGGCACCTTGCGATAGAGTTTTTATCAGAGAATCTGGCAGAGATGAGATGATCTTCGGAGAGGGCGTAGGAACATCTTATTTCATATCACTTAAAAGCTCATCAGATAGATCGAAGGCTCTCATAAATGTAATGTATGGCTGGAGAAGCTCAACTATATATTATGGAGATCTTATGAGACCTGAGACGTGGTCAAAGATCTATGGTGGGGATCATCTTTATTATCCAATAGACTATGTAAATAACTGTGTTATTGTGAGAGCATATGATAGAGATGGCTTAGGAAGGATCCTATGTGTTGGCAACATTGTCAAAGAGATAGTGTCTGAATCTAACGAGTACATGAGCTCTGCAGCCGTCTTAAATGATAAGCTTATAACAGTATATATAGATGCTGATCAATACTTTGAGAAATTGAGATTCTATGATCTTAATGGGAATATGATAGGATCTTATGTTCCCGAGAATCCTTCGAGCATAAATATATATGTTGATCAAAGCGTTGAAAATGAGCTTCTGATCGAATTGACATCTTTTCTACAGAGATATAAAGTGATTAAGATCTCTTCAGATCTGAATGTTTCTGTTATAAAAGAGTCTAGAGTTCATAAAGATTTTGAGGTTGAACATGGCTACGCAAGTTCTTATGATGGGACACGGATACATTATTTCATAATTAAGAGAAAAGGATTAGATCCTAGAGAGATAGTGTTATATGGATACGGAGGATTTGGAATAGCTCTCACACCTAATTACTATATTTGGGCTATACCATTAATCGATGACGGGATGGCTCTTGTAGTCACTAACTTAAGAGGAGGATCTGAGCATGGCGAGAAATAGCATTTTGATGGAGCCGGGAGGAGAAAAATTAATGTTTTCATGGATTTCATAGCTGTAGCAGAAGATCTTAGGAGAAAATTAGGAGATGTAAAAATTGTTGCTCATGGTAGAAGCAATGGAGGACTATTAGTTGCGGCCTCAGCAATTATGAGACCTGATTTATTTAATGCAGCTGTCATAGGCTATCCAGTGTTAGACATGCTCAGATTTGATAAACTTTATATAGGAAGAGCATGGGTTCCTGAATATGGTGATCCAAGTAATTCAGAGGATAGAGAATATCTGCTTAAATATTCTCCATATCATAATATAAGACCTAGAGAAAAATATCCTCCTATGTATATATACACAGGACTTAATGACGACCGAGTTCATCCTGCACACGCCTTTAAGTTTCATGCTAAACTCAGAGAATATGGTCATCAAAGCTATTTAAGAGTAGAAAGATCTTCTGGACACATAGGTTCTACTCCTGAAGTATTGGCAGAAGAGACGGCTGACTATATAGGTTTCATATATATGGTTCTAAACAAATAATCTTAGATCAATATTATACATTGAATGATCTAGAGTATGAGTAGATTTAAGTTTAGCAAAAATGTTTCCCATATATTTTAACAGCTGCCTAAACATGAGTCTGGCTATAAAGATCCTATGTCTATTATTCTAGAGAACCTGGTAGGATCTCTTATTATAATAAGAAGATCTGGATCTTCCTCATCGATTTTTTTCTTTAATTTATCAACGATCTCTTGACATCTCAAAGGATCCTCTGTATCTCTACATAATGTTTCTAATCTAAAGATGAATCTCTCGATGACTCCTTCAACAGTTGTTATCTCATCTCTGGCATCTGGCCCTGGAAATATCTCTATTCCAAACTGAGGAAGCTCTATGAATGCTGATCTAGATTTAAACAGATATTTTCTAAAATCTTTTTGACTTCTTACGTGTATAATGATCTCTTCAGGACCGTATTCACGTGGCTCAACAAGAATCTCATCTACGTGTCTATAGCCACAGTGTTGACATGTTATAGATATTATTTTTATAACTCCCAGCCATGTCTCGACAGATCTTTCTCTTCTAACAGCATCTCTTCCACACACAGGACATGATATGATCTTTTCATCAAGATCTTTTTCTTCAGAGGTTTCTAAGCTCATAATCACTTATTTTATAACAAAAACTCTATATATATTAGATGAGAAATGATTTGGCTCAGCTATGTGACAGGTCCTAACGGTCCTAGCATAAGGATTTTTTATACAGCTATTGTAGATATCGATACCAGAGAGAGACTTGAGATCTTAAGAAGCTTGTTCTCACATAGAGAAGGTCTTGATGTGAAGATATTATGTAGAGATGATCTGAAAGATCTTTATCATATCGCTAGGATAGATCCTGACGTTGTTGAGATCGTGTTGAAAAAAGATCTTTGTGTACTAATGATTTCTGCAAATGCCAAGGCTATGGGCAGTAGATGATGAGTTTCGAAGAGAAAGATCTTGTTGTCTTAGGAGTTGATTTCTCAACAATTCCATTGATAAGAGAGCTCTGTCTCTATGGATACAAAAATCTGATGACAATCGATCAATCTATTGAGCCAGGGGTCTATACTGGAACATATAGATCCGGCGGATTCTCTATAGAGAAATTCTATATCTTGTTAGAGAAGGATATTGTAAAAGATTTTTCCAAGATAGATGCTGAGGTAGCATGTGTGAAACCCAGGATCCGTGTTGCTAAAGAGGGAGATCTTAGGAGAAAAACTGCTTGTTGGAGAAATGTCGATCCTTGGTGGCTTCCTAAAGATCTTGATGAGATATGTATGATAAGAAACTCTGGAGATTATGTTAAAAATCGTGTGTTGGCAGGATGTGCAGAATATACTTTCTACACTCCCAGAAAAATAGATCTTGATCATAAGATTGTTTTTCTGAGAAATGGAAGGATCCTTAGATATAAAAAGTTGATAGCATCATATCCTCTGAACAAGATTTTAGATATATTAAGAGGAGACGAGATCTCTATTGAGACTAGACAGGATCTTTTGAGAAGACTTAGATGGACTGGGGTTCTCAGCGTAAGCTTAGGTGTGAAAGGATCTTCTACGGAAGATCAGATAGTTTTTCACGGGGCCAGAGCCTCTAGAACATATATGTTTCTCAACATATCCAACATGTTTGAAGATGTTGCTCCAAAAGATCATTATCTTCTGAATCTTCAGATGAGTTTTTGCGAAGAATATCCGCCTCCGCCAGATGTTTATTCAAGAGCTGTTGCAGAAGCTAGATGGGCCAGACTTTATTCTGATGATAAAGAGATTGTCCTTGAGAGAAGCTTTGTGATATCTCATCTGCTTCCATATAATATTGATGAAAAGATCTCTGATGAGATTAGATATCATCTCATGAGTAAAGATCTTTATCTTATTGGTGTTAGAGGAAGAGCTTTGCCGTTGAGCATATTTGATCAGTTGAGAGAGTATGAAAAGATCTTTTCAGAGATAATTTCATGAAAAGATCTTGGTCATACAATTTTAATATCTCTCGAACAAGAGCTTTTTAAGAGGATTTTAATGTACTCATGGACTCCTAAGTGGGTTAGAATAAAAATTGATGTAGGAGGTCGAGTGATCGAGACGTGTAAAGATGAGTCCACTGGTCTCATAATATGTCCTCTATGTGTTAATATAGACAAGCTGTGTCCTAGAGATAGAGAGGGCATGAGGATCATTCCTGAGAAACCTATGTATTTCTTCTCAGAAGAAGATCTTAGACATCATATATATGCACATTCTCAAAGCAGTGAGTGGGGAAAGATCTCTGTCTCTGAGAGAGAAGAGGAGACAGAAGAAGAGGAAGAAGAGGAAGATGAAGAAAGATAAGATCTATATCATATCAAGTTTCACACATGACATAATAATATTAGGAGACTCTGAGAAAGAGAGTCTCGGAGGACCAGCATACTATTCTGGATATACGCTTGAGATGTTGAATGCTGACTACAAGATCATTACTTCTATAGATGGTTTCACGAAAGATCTTTTGAAAAGATCTTATGAGAAGCTTTTCAATAAAATAGTCTATGAATCCTCATGTGACAAAAGCTTCATGTTTATCCATAGATATGAGAATGATCTTAGAAGATCTTATCTTTTAAAGAGAGGATGCGACATTAATATCAAAGATCTTTTCTTTGAAAAATCTTCAAAGATAATCATATCTCCGGTTTTCAACGAGATCTCAAAAGAGCTTGTGAGAAAAATTGTTGAGAACAAATTTTTTGTTGCCCTAGACCTTCAGGGTTTCGTCAGAAGACTAGGTCCCGAGAATCTTGTTATAAACGTCTTTAATGATGAAACTAAAGATCTTTTGAGAGACGTGAGGATTATTCATGCAAGCAATGAGGAGATTAAGGATCTTTCTAAAGATCCTGTTGAGGCCTCGAAAATCTTGATGAGACTTAGCGAGGGAGACATGATTGTTATCTCAATGGGGAGGAGAGGATCTATAGTCAATATAAAAGATCTAGGAGTTTTTCACGTGAGCTCTTATAGAAAAGGTGTTGATGGCGACGAGACTGGTTGTGGAGATATTTTTCTAACCTCGATAGTCTATTATCTCTCTGAAGAAAAGGATCCTTTGGAGGCGGTCTCTCTAGCATCTGTTGTTGCCGGACTGAGAGTTGTTAGAGGATTTCCTTTTAACATAGATCCTGCGCAAATAAATTTTGAAAAAAGGTTTATAGAGATCAGGAGATTATGATCTTATCTTCATTATTTTCTTCCTACAGATCTTCTCTTATCAACATTGTTTAGAAAACAGCTCATGAGCGTCTTATCGTTTTTATCAAAAACTCCTTTATGAGGGATCTTATGATTATGAGGACACTTCGAGGGATGTCCTAAAATGATGCATAATTTCTCGATAATCTCAATAGGAAAGATATGATCTATTCTAGACGCTATTAAACATGCTTTGTCAGGCTCTATATTAAGAATTTTATGAAAATATGTCTCTAATACTCCGTGAGCCCACATTCTGAGGCCAAGCTCCTCTAATCCCTTTGCAGTGATCTTATATTTTCCTCTTCCGATCTTCTCAACATATTTTAATGAGACAAGCTTCTCAAGATATTCATAAGCTGATGAAGGCTTCACTTTAAGTCTCTCAGAAATCTTTTTGAGAGAAACATATTCAGTGTCTGAAGCCTCTGCCAAAGATGCCAGATACTCATATGCTCTTCTGCTTGTTATTCTACGGCTCATTTCAATTCAACATTTTCTAAACTATTTTATAAATATGTTAAATAGTTTTATGACAGGATCCTCTATATAGACGTCTCTCAGAATTCTCTCACCAGATCTTGAGACTATCTTCACGAGATAATCTTTTCTATCTTCAACCTCACCTATTATAGATGCCTCAACGTCTATCTCTCTCAAAACTTTCAAAGCCTTCTCCTCAAAACCTTTCTTCACAGAAGCGATCAATGCTCCTGAGCTTAGCATTGTCAAAGGATCTATATCAAAAGCTTTTGATATAATTTTTGTCTCAGCTGACATAGGGATCTTATCTTCATAAATTGTTATAGAGACTTTAGAGGCGTAGGCGAGCTCTGCAAGACCTGCCAGCAATCCTCCCTCCGTAGGATCATGCATTGACGAGACAAGATCTTCTTCAGCAAGCTTCAGAGCCTCTTCAATGACAGAGATCTTTTTATAATATGATGATGCTTTCTCAATAATCTCTTTATCAACACCTTTCTTAATAAGGATCTCTTTAAAATCTCTTGCAAGAATGGC
>WYEN01000041.1 GCA_009903825.1 Desulfurococcales archaeon | reverse complement strand
AATAAAGGATCTTTCTAAAGATCCTGATAAATATCGTCTCAAGAATATTAATGATATTTTGAGAGACATGATCACTCCTGTAGACGCTGTCTATAACATTCTCAAAAGTTTATATAAAAAAAGATCTTGTCTAAATACATTGTTAGAAATATCAATGCCAGATAAGGACTTAGAAACTTAAATATTTTTCTAATCTCACTTCTAGAAGTATAATCATTATGTGTCAACATTCTTTTTATAAGAATGATAGTCATGACAGCTGATGTTGTGAGACTGAGCCACATTTTAAAGCCGCCTGCCACATGATCTATGATTATCACGCAAAATATGATCCCGATCATAAGTGCAGAGACTTTAGCCATGGCTCCTACTCCTTTGACGACTGATAAAGTAGGGATCCTAGCTTTTATATAATCTTCTTTGTAATAAGCACTTATATACCATATATGTGGAGAACTCCACAATGCTACAATGAGCATGAGAGATATTGCGTAAAGATCTATTTTATCTGTGTGTGCAACATATCCTCCGAAGGTTGGCATTCCGCCTGCGAATCCTCCTATTACAACGCTGATCCATGTTATTCTCTTAGTGATCAATGTGTATGCTATTATATCAATTATGAAGCCTATCAAAGCAGCTACAAAGAATAATGGAGAGACTGTGTATGATACTATCAATCCTATCAATAGAGTTGGAAAAGATATTGCAAAAGCCTCTCTTCTTGAGATGTCTCCACGAGGAATCACTCTGTCTCTTGTTCTCATCATTATAGCATCAATGTCTGCATCATAGATCATGTTGAAACCTGTTGTTCCAGAGATTGTTGTGAAAAGACCTGTTATTATCAAAACAAGTTTATAAAGATCTATTGAGTATCCTGCTGCAATAAGATATCCGAAGATCCCTACGTAAACCAACAAGATCGTCTGTTTTATTTTGAAAAGATCATAGAGAATATATAGAAAACTTCTTCTAAAACCTTTTACAGATGCCTCTTCAACAGGTCTCGACAAAATAAATCAGCCATCTAAAACATGTTTATCAGAATATATATCTTCTATAATCATTTTCTAAAGGGTTTAAAATGAGGATCGGGATAACTGCAAGCGGCGGAGGACACACTGGATATGCAGTCTCACTGGCACAAAGACTTGTGGGAGAAGCTGAGATGATATTTTATGTTCCTGAGGGAGATGTCTGGAGTAGAAGTAAGGTTGAGAGATATGGTGATGTGATAGAGATTAGAAAAGCTAGAGGACCTAACGAGAGTTTTCTAAAACTTTTGACTGGAATGACCAAGGCTTTTATACAGAGCATGAGAAGAGTTGGAGATATAGATGTTTTTGTGAGCACAGGATCTAACCATAGCGTTCCGCCAGCAATCATATCAAAGATCAAAGGGACGCCTATTATAAATATCGAGAGCTCAGTAAGATTCACAAGGCCGAGCTCTTCAGCAAAATATCTCTCGTATATATCTGATCTAACTGTTTTACAATGGGAGGAGCAAAAAAAGATCCTTCCGAAAGGAGTTTTCTTCGGACCTTTATATGAGAAGCCTGAGTATGAGATCAGAGACGAAGGATTTATAATGGTGACTGCCGGGACATACGGTTTTAAAGAGCTTTTTGATGTCATCGCCAGGACAGGTCTTGAGAATATTGTTCTTCAGACTGGGAGAGTCGATAAAAATCTTTATAAAAACATGCGTGGATGGATAATCTTTGATTTCGACCCAGAGATCAATAGATGGATCGCTAGAGCATCATTAGTTATATCTCATCTCGGCAAGACAGTGATTGACGCAGCATTGACATATAAAAAACCTGTGATCATTGTTCCAAACCCCGAGTGGAGACTTACAGCAGGTGCTGAAGACGGGAGAATACTTGCTGAGAAGCTTGGAGTATGTTATGAAGACAGGCTTGACCCTAAGATTATGCTTGAGAGAATAGAGGAGTGTAGAAAGATTAAGCCTAAAAATTTTGATGATGGTGCTGAGAAGCTTGCAAAATATATTTTAGAGAGATTCAGCTGAGAACACACTTATGTTCTTCTCAACATTTTTCTTCTGATCCTCAGGCCTGTCACGACAATATCTCTATCAATAATTTTTGATGCTATAATGATGAGAATTATAGGTGGTATAGACACTCCTATGAGCGGAAGCATAATAAACATATAGTCATTTAATAACGAGCCTGTGATCACATAGACAATTGCTGGAACAACTGCAAAACTTGATATAAATGCCACTGTGTAATCCAGTGGAGGACTTATAAACATCATAGCGAATCCCACTCCGAGAAAGAAAAATGCTATAGGGCCTCCGACATATCCAGCACTTCTCTCGTCGCTAGCCAATAGTCCTGCTATGATCCCTAGGGCTCCGACATAGATCATTCCTAACACAAGTATCACACCTATGAGAAGAAGGATCTGTGCTCCAGCCCCTGTGTATACAATAAGATCATTGATAGAGAAGCTTATCGTATAGTTCTCTGAAGAAAAAGGCTGTGAAGAAGATGTTGCTGCTGATCCCATTGATGTGAACATTAGAAACATTCCTATGAGATATGCAGCTCCCATAAGAAGTGATTGGACTACAGATGATATAAGCTTGGCTATGACAATATCTCTTCTATGAATAGGTTGTGCAAGAAGCATCTCAAATGCTTTTTCAATCTTCTCAAAAACCATGAGCTGTGTTGAGAATGTTCCCACCATCATCATTATAAATGCTGTTATAAACGCTAGAAACATTGAGAATCCTGTTATAGACATGAGAACTCCCTGACTAATAAATTTGTCTCTAAACAATACTTCTGAATATACTGAAACGCTTTTGTTCATGACCTCAGGAGAATAACCTCTCATCTTGATCAAAAGATCTTTAATTATATTATTTATAGAACCTGCTATGAGACTACTCATCTGAGTACTTAAAGTCGTGGTGCTAGGGATCTTATCAATCTTCTGATATAAATATACCTGAGATCTGTTTGTGAAATTCTCTATCAATGAGAAGTTCTCTGGAACAACAAGGACATAGCCATATCTTCTCAAGCCCTCCTCAACTGAGGAGACACTATAGATCCTTCCGCCGAAAGTCTTGTTAAGATCCTCAACCAGTCTCTGAGCAAATAATGAGCTGTCTCTATTGATGATTCCTATAGATGCTGTATACATCTCTCTGACGCTCGTCTCAACAGCGTATCCAGTCATTTTGCCTATGAAGCTGTAGAAGGCTATTATAAATATGAGTCCTATGATGAAGCCTGGGTTTCTTATTATGAGCTTAAGCTCTCTCTCAAGCAGGATCTTAACTGCCAATCTCAGCCACCTTTTTCACAAAGACCTCCTCAAGATTTCTTGATAGGGTGATCCTCTTAAGATCCTCGGGAGATCCTTCTGCTATCAGCCTCCCTTTATACAGGATCCCTACTCTTCTACATAGATACTCCACCTCAAGCATGTTGTGACTACTTAAGAATATAGTGATCTGATGTTCTCTATTATATCTCAAGATCAGATCTCTAACTCTTATGCTCTTCTCAACATCAAGACCTGAGGTCGGCTCGTCAAGGATCAGAAGTCTAGGTTTTGATGCCAACACAGTGCTTAAAGCAAGGATCCTTTTCATACCTTTGCTATATGTTCTCACAGGCCTTTTAATATCATTACCGAGGTCAGCTATTGAAACAGCCTCTTCAACTGCCTGAATAAGTCTGGGGCCTGAGAATCTTAGTGAAAGCATGAATCTTATGAAGTCAAGCCCCGTAAGATCTCTGTATGCTCCAGCCTCCTCTGGAAGATAATTAATTATAGACCTGACTCTAATAGGATCTTTAATAACATTTATTCCAAAGACATATACCTCTCCAGATGTAGGTCTCAACAATGTCGATATGATCCTCAGAGTGGTAGTCTTGCCACTGCCATTAGGACCTATCAAACCATATATCTCTCCAGGCTCAACATATAGACTCAAACGATCTACTGCGACAACATCTCTACCAAATATCTTGACAAGATCCTTTATATATACTGCGTAGCGTTCTAAAGAATCTCTCATAACCATATTTGAGACACCTTCTTCTCAATAGATTTTATGAGCAACCTATATAAAGATTATTATAAGGATCTGAATCATCAGAAATGTTATTATCAAAAGATCTGTTGTAGAAAATCTTTTTCCTCTATAAACAGGTCTTCTAATTGACAGTCCTCTCATCTCAGCAGCTATCCCAGCCCATACAGCTCTCTCAAGACTTATATTGAGAAGTGGAACAACTAGACTGCTTACATCTCCGGGAGTAATGATCATTCTTCTTCTCATTCTCTCACTTCTTACAAGCATTATCTCATCAAGATCTTTCGTAAGCAGTGGGTATAATCTTAAGGCGTAGAAGATCGAGAAGACAACCCCCTTAGGAAGCCTCAGATATCTCTCAAGATCTTTTATAAACTCACGAGGCTCTGCTAATGATAGAAACAAAAGTGTCGCTCCAAAGATCATTCCGAGTCTGAAGAATATATCCGCCACAGATCTTAAGACTCCTTCTCTGACTACAAGCCATCCCAATGAGAATACAACTTCTCCTCTGTTGGACACTAGAAGAGAGTTTATGAAAAGACCTACGACGCCTGCTATATAAAGAATAATTAATCCTCTGAATCTTCTGAAGCCAAGTGATGCTCCAGAGACGAGATTCATTGAGCCAATAATTATAAGATGATCAATTCTTTTAATCATAAACGCAAGTAGAGAAACGATCAATGCATAAATGAATGTAATCATTGAAGAAGGTTTTCTCATGACATAGCCGCCTCATACATCATCTTAAGAATCTTCTCTTTATCAATCTCTACAATCTTGTTTTTAACATGATCTATGTGATAAACTCTGTGAGCAAGATCTCTAATGATCCTGGGGTCGTGAGTAGATATTATCAGCGAGATATTATATTTATCGACCAGCGACATTAAAAATCTCACAAGATCTTTATAAAGATCTGGGTCGAGACCTGCGGACGGCTCGTCTATCATAAGAATCTTTCTTTGATAAACAAGTCCTAACAATATTGAGAGCCATCTTCTCTGACCAAAACTTATTTTATAAGGATTCTCTTTCAAAATATTTCTCCAAGGAAACATCTTTAAAATTTCTTCTGAGAGGCCTCGGCCAGATCTTAACTCGTTCTCCACAGTGTTTGAGAGAAACATATAATCAGGCTGTTGAGAAATATAAAAGAATGTCTTCAAAAGATCTTTTCTTTTTCTCATAGGCCTGCCATAAATCTTGATCTCTCCATCAAAAGGCTTCAGCCATCCAATCAATGTTTTCATAAGAGTCGTCTTTCCACTTCCATTAGCTCCTGTTATAACAATAATCTCTTTCTCATATAACTCTATTGATATATCTTTTAAAATAGGCTTGTCATATCCTATCACAAGATCTTTAGTCTCTAAAATCTTATTATTAGAAACAGTTTTTGACACAGATGACAAATCTTGATCATACTCAGAGAACTTTTTCTCAAGATAATCTCTCTCAGAAGGTTTATACACCTCTTTTATCATACCATTCTCTATACGAATGATCTTGTCGACATAATCAATAAAATAATCAGGTTTATGCTCGATAATAACGATCGTTTTTTCACCTCTATATCTTCTAACAAAATCTCTCAATGTTTTTATGCCCCAAGGATCTACTGATGCCGTAGGCTCATCTAATATTATTATCTCAGGATCGTGTGCAACAGATGCTGCATATGTTACTCTCCTCTTCTCACCACCTGAAAGCTTCTCAATCTCATGAAAAGCTTTATGTTCTAAACCAGCTTCTCTCAACATCTGAGAAACCTTACGATCAATCTCTTCAGGAGGATAGCCCAGGTTTTCTAATACAAATGATATCTCATCCCAAGGCGTTGGCATAGAGATCTGTTTATCAGGGTCTTGAAGAACTGCGCCGACAATCTTTGGTATAATCTTGAAATCCTCAGGATCCAGAGGATCCAGCTGTTTTAAAATGATCTTTCCGTCAACCCATCCCTCTAATAGATTTGTCAAGATCCCTGTCAGCGCAAGGATCAGAGTTGTCTTTCCGCCACCAGATCTTCCTATGATCATTGTGGTCTTGTGATCCTCAATTTCTCCCGAAAGATCTTTCAACACGCTTCTTCCAACAACATATCCAGCTGATCTTATGTTGAAACTGATCATTTATATTCTATGTTTTAAATATTGTTTATAGATAAAAATCTGTTATAGGCAACCTATAACATTTTTATAAGCATATGTTCGTCTATAGATTCGGTGATGCCATGGCTAAGGCCGAGTATAAAACTAGATTAAGATATACATCAATAGATTATGCGATACTGGCAGTTGTTGCTGTAGTGTCAGGACTGATATTCTATGCCACATGGTTTGTATATGAGTTTGGAGAGACATTTGGAGGACCTATCTTCGCCAGATTAATATCTTATGGCCTATGGTTTATTGGGGCTCCTATGGCCGCAACATTGATCAGAAGGCCTCTCTCAGCATTTTTAGGAGAGACTTTAGGAGCATTAGTAGAGACGTTGATACCTACTATAGGAGGTTTCACAAATCTTATCTATGGAGTTGCTCAGGGACTTTTCTCAGAAGCCGCCTACGTGTTGACAAGATATAGAAGATGGGATCCTTATGTAGCAGCTTTTGCAGGAGCATTAGCAGGCATACCTGCTGTAGCTCTTGACGCAATATTGTTTCAGGCAATCGCCTCTCCAGAGGTTATGACTTTATGGCTTATCGCAGCTATGGTCAGCGGAGCTTTATACGGCTCAGCAATCTCCATAGGAATCATGAGAGGAGTAAGAAGATGATTAGAGGGCATTAAAATGTTGAGTGAGAGATTAAGAGAGTTATACAAAGATCTTTGGGAGAAGACTGTTAATCATCCATTTGTTATAGAGCTTTACGAAGGATCTCTGCCTATAGAGAAGTTCATCTATTATGTGAAACAAGATTATAACTATCTTATTGCATTAACAAAAGTCTTCAGCATAATAGCCTCAAAAGCTCCAGACCTTGACAAAGCCAGGATCGCTCTAGAGCTTGCCTACGGAACTGTCACTGGTGAGCTGGCTAATTATAAAGAGATCTTGAGCATGTTAGGTTTATCTCTTGACGAGGCTAGAGAGACTGAGCCTAATCCTGTTAATATTGCATATATGAATCATATGATAGCCACAGCATATGAACATGATTATTGGACAGGTCTCGTAGCCACTCTACCATGTATGTGGACGTATCTAGATATTGCGTATAGACATAGACATAGGCTTGAGAATAATAGAAACAATATATATAGAAGATGGGCTTCTGTATACTACTCGAAGCAATATGCTGAGCTTCTAAAGATCATTAGAGATGTCATAGACACTTCTCCTAAGAATATTGATGAGGTCAAAAAAGTGTTCGAGCTTTCTCTGAGATATGAGTATCTTTTCTGGGACTATGCTTATAAGATGGAGAGATGGCCTATATAATTTTTAAGATATATTTTCTGCTCAATATAATCATTATTTAGTGAGAGATATATTGAGCGAGCCTGTCATACCGAGAGGATTCAGAGATTTCCCTCCTGAAGTCATGATTCTTAGAAAAAAGATTTTATCAAAAATCGAGAGGATCTTTCAGAGATATGGTTTTGATCCTTTTGACACTCCTGCTATCGAATATCTAGAGACTTTATCTGGAAAATATGGTGAGGAAGCTGAGAACAAGCTTATGTGGAGATTCAAAGATCCTTGGAGCGAAAGATGGTATGCTCTTAGATATGATCTTACAGTTCCTATGGCAAGATATGTTGCTATGAATAGACATATTCCAATGCCTTTCAAAAGATATCATATAGCTCCCGTCTGGAGACATGAAGAGCCTCAGAAAGGAAGATATAGAGAGTTTTATCAATGTGATGTAGACATAGTAGGATCTCCATATCCAGAGGCTGATGCAGAGATTCTTGAGGTTGTGTGGAAGGTCTTCAGAGAATTTGGCTTCGAGAGCGTCAAGATACTTGTTAATGACAGAAGAATATTAAGAGGAGTTTTTGAGAAAGAGCTTTCTATATCAGATCCTATGCCTGTGTATAGAGCTATTGATAAGCTTGATAAAATAGGTGTTGAAGGCGTCGAGAACGAGCTTAAGAAAATAGGTCTTAACGAGGATCTTGTGAGAAAAATTATGAAAACAATAGATCTTAGGGGAGACCCTTCGGAGATCCTTGGGAGACTTGAGGAGATGTATAGAGATAATAAAGATGTTGTTGAAGGAACAAAATTTCTTTATGAGATGATCTCTTATCTACCAAGTGGAATAAACATTGTGTTTGATCTTTCTCTTGTAAGAGGATTAGATTATTACACAGGCCCTATCTTTGAGGCTGTCGTCGAGAAGCCTAGAATAGGATCTTTGGCAGGAGGAGGCAGATATGATGATCTTATAGCATTATTCGCTGGAGAAAAGATTCCTTCGACAGGAGGCTCTATAGGTGTCGAGAGACTTATAGACGCTGGAGTTGAGCTTGGGATATTCAAATTTGATAAAAAAACTGTGACACATGTTTTTATCGTAGTGTTAGATAGGTCCAGAGAGATCATGAGTTACGCATATGATGTTGCTAGAATGCTTAGAGAGAATGACATAAATGTCTCAATAGATCTTATGAGAAGATCTGTTTCTAAACAGAGAGAATATGCTAGAAAACTTATGATACCACTGATCATTTTTATCGGCAGAAGAGAATATGAGACTTCGAAAGTGACGATCTATCATACAGAGACTCAGGAGAGAAACGAGATTGATAAAAAAGATCTTGTCGACATGATCAGAAAGATCCTTGGGGGAGAGGCTGGTAGCAGGCTATGAGAGATGTTGAGCTGAGATTATTATCTAAGAAAGAGATTGTTGAGGTGGTCTCGTCATCAGATGTCGTAGTTGAGATTCTTGATATAAGAGTTCCAGAGTCTCTTAGAAATCGTTTTTTAGAGAATACTGCTTTGAGAAATAGAAAAAGACTGATCTTATTGTTGAACAAGAGAGATCTTGTTCCTAGAGATGTTGCTAGAGAATGGGTTGAATACTATAGATCAATAGGTTTAGAGGCTTATGCAGTCAGCATCTTGATGGGAGGGCTGAGAAGTTTTGAAAAGATCCTTAGAGAGTATGAGGGTAGAGGGAAAATATATTTCTCAGTATTTGGAGCTCCGAAGGTTGGCAAATCATCATTAATAAACTATTTAAAGAAGAAGAGATCTGCAGGCGTGAGCAAGTATCCCGGCACGCCGGGATACACAAGACACGTCCAGCTCTACAAGATCTCTCCAGACATATATTTTATTGATACACCAGGTGTGTTGTCTATAGAATATGACAGTCTAGAGAGAATGATCAGGACTGCTCCTCCGGAGAAGCTTTCTAATCCTGTCAAAATAGCTTTAGAACTTATCAGAAGAATACAAGCAAACACACCGGGATCATTAGAGAAAAGTCTTGGAGTATCATCAGAAGATCCTGAGGAGATTCTCAGAGAATATGCTTTGAAAAGAAGATGGTTTTATGAGACTGATAAAGAGCCTAATATTGAGGAGGCCTCTAGAGATATTATTCGAAGATATCTTGATGGAAGAATAATATATTACACGCGACCTCCGAAGAGAGATGTCGATAAGATCTCTGGAGAAGAAAAATAGCTTAGAAAGATCTTTTCTTACGAAATATATACTCTGAAAAGCCTTCGACAATAGCATCTTTTATCTCACCAACAAACTCGTAGCCAAGAGATCTATAGAATCTTATCGCATCATAATTAAATGATGAGACAAGTAGAAAAACATTTCTTCTATATCTAAATATGATCTCTTCAGCATATCTCATGAGAGCTTTGCCAACGCCTTTCCCACGAAATCTTCTGTCGACAGCTAATGCTCTTATATAGCCTCCCAGAGGAAACCCGTCAAAAACTCTGAAAATAATGAAGCCGACAACCTCCCCCTCATATTCTGCAACAGCCGTCCAGCCCTCTTCTAATCCTGATAAAACAGTATCAACACACATATCCTCAGTATAACCCAGGGTTACATATGGGTCTGTAGACAACATTATTCTACATATATCTTTGATATCATTTTCAGAGGCCTTCCTAATTTTTATCCTAGGATCTATACTCAAAACGATGCCCACAGATATAAAAATATAATCAAATATCTTAAGAACACTATTATAAGAAATAAAATAAAGATTTAATTTGATGATTATACCTCTAGATCTAGGTTGCTCTCGTTTTTCTAATGCTACGCCACATCAATATTGAGAGTATCGAAACGGCTAGCACCATTAATATTGTCATCGTCATTATATTGTAAGACTTGTTCGCAGGCTCAGTCAGCAAAACTATTTTCTCGGCTTTTTCTTGAAGCTCAATATATATCGGTTTATCATCTGGAACAATTTTTCTTATCTCATCAACATATGTTCTTACAAAATTAATCACTTCTCTAGAACAATCATTGTAAGTACCTGTGATCCCTAGGGTAAGCCAGTATCCTCCCATTAAGCCTCCTGCGAAAGAGAAACAGCTGTAATTATTCTTCTTAAACATGTCTACTGCTTTAATGATTGCATCTGTCAGCATGTTTTTCAGATTGTTATTATTATCAAATATGTAGAGGTCATCATAATAAGCATTCTCTATTTCAAAAGCCTTTGAGTCATAGATCATTACAGATGTGTTAAGACCTTTAAAAGTCTCACCAATGATCTCGATCACTCTCTTCTTCTCATTATCAGATAGACCTGTGTAGCTCATGACAAGATATGTTCTGCTTCTATTCTCAATTACAATATACTTCGAGAGATCAATCTTGTTCACAACAGATCTTCCTGAAGAGCTTTCGATCATATAGCTAGCTTGTGTACCATTTATCAATCCTATAATCGTCACATGTTGATTCGAATCTTTCGCAACAACTGTTGCAACATATCTTGTGACCAGATCAGTATGTATACCTAGAGAATTTAATTCTTCAACAACTCTTTTCATCATAGAGTAAAAGCCAGGATCTAAAGGTTGATCATAAGGCACATAATTTTGTGTATGATAAACCACATAGGCATTTCTATAAGAATAATATATTCTTGGATTGAGATATATAACATCAATAAACACGTCGTTATATCTATATCTATCAACAGCTATATAACCTGCGTATATTGTACTGACAATATTCAATGAATCCTTCTGTGAAGAAATTACAACAGGATCAATATTTAAAATTATCATCGTAATCATGAGTGCAACTAAAATAGCATTAATAGGACTAGCGAGATAATTATATCTTAAACTCTTTTTCATCATACGAGATCACCTCCAGTAGGTTTTAGGAGCGTACTTGTACTGTAATAATTATTGTTCACCGGCTGCTATAACTATTGTGCCAGCTAATGTCAAGATTGTCATTAAGAGAATCACTAAAATCAGTAAATAACTATGTTTGATACTCAAATTTAGACACCATCATTTATTAAAAGTGACGTATAATAACTTATAAATTTAGTTTTAATTTTTTTATAAAATTTATAAAACACTTGTATGTCTTCAGAACATCTTAATATATCATAGATATAAAGCTAAACAAATATTGTTGAGAAGATCTTAAGGATACGGGCTTAGATTACAAAAACTTTTTCAGAGTATCTTAGTTAGACTATAACAGGGATCTTTGCTTTTCTCAAAAGGTCTCTGAAATCCTCTAGATCCATCCCAGCAAATATACATGCTCTTCTAATATCTCCAGTCTCCACATAATATTTTAACGCCTCTCTCAGTCTAGGAGGCTGAGAATTTATAAAGTTCCAATCGGCCATCTCTCTTCTGATTCTACGAGCATTTTCAGCTTCTTCAAGCCATTTTTTGATTATCCTCTCATCTACATATCTCTTTTTCAATTCTTTTTCTCACCTCATCAAGATCTTTATTAGAGAATATATGTAAGGTATCCTCCTGATAGCCTCTAAAATGTTTAAGAGGATCCTTGCAATCTATATCTATCATTCTTTCTAGATGAGCAACCAATAATACTTCTAGAGCTCTCCAAACAATAACATCTTTATATTCTTCAAAAACTTCTGTAGCCATTATAGCTCCCTTGTTCTCTGTGAGAACTGTGAAACCTTTTCTTCTGCCGACGACTAGACACAAAGCCTCGGGAAGATCTATAGAGATCATATGTGGGATCTCTCTTGATAATAAGACGAGCCTTCTAGCCTCTTCAATCTCGTCATCAGTCTCTGTGTAAAGCGCCAACTTATTCTCAGCAAGTTTAGATGCTATCCAAGATATTGTGAGATCGCTTTTGATCTCTCTGAGAACGGTCTCTGAGATAAATACTAGATCAAATATTTTAAATAGTATATCTTTATTTCTATATCTCGCCCAATCTATTAGAAAACAGGTGTCTGCAATCCCGATTCTTCTCTTAGTCGACATTAGGTATCCTAGCCCTGATCCTTAGCTCATTAAATTCTTCAATGGTTAAGCCAGAGATTTTTGATGCAACATATAGATCTCCTGTCTCAACATAGTATTTGAGAGCCTCTCTGATCTTTGGAGGCTGAGAATTTATAAAGTTCCAATCGGCCTTTTCTCTTCTGATCTTTTTTGCCTCTTCAATGTCTCTGAGACTTATTTTAGCTTTTATCTCTTTGATACTAGTCATCTCATATAATTATTTTCTTTAGGAACAATATAATGATAGCTGCTCTCATGATCTTAAGATCTTCTCTAATAATATGAAGTGTCTTATTCTCTGAATGCCTGGAATATGAGAATAGAAAAACAGATGATCTGTCCAAGGGATCTCTGCAATTCTCACTCCTCTCATCTTCATCTCGTAGAGTGATCTATATAACAACACTGATCCAATTCTTAATCTTCTAGATCTCTCTTCAACGCCTATGGGGCCGAATCTTCTGTCGTTTAATAGTGAGTATGCTGAGAAGCCTAGTATATCTCCTTTCTCATCTTCAGCAATAACAATCGATGGATCATCATTTTCTTTTGCCAAAGCAACTTCTCTGCCCCACACAACTCCAAAGATCTTTCCAACCCAATTAGATACACGCTCAATCTCTTCTCTATAGACCTCTCGGATGGTTATGTTCTGAGAGTATACTTTGTCCTCTACATCTAGAATTCTCTGAGGAACGTAGAAGTCTGCTAGATCAATCTCATAATTAACGTATTCTCTATATTTTTTGTATCCCATCTTCTCTAGAAGACTTATATATTCATAATAATCGATCTCTATTCCTGGATAGATATACCATATAGGGTATCCTCCTATCATGATCTTTTTCACGCCCCTCTCCAAAGCTTTTTCCTCAGCATATCCAATGATCTTTTTGAAAACATCTTTAAACAAAGATCCTTCTAAGAGAGGGTCTACAGCAAATATCTTGATGAACAATGTCTCTCTAAATCTCTCAGGAGGATCAGAAGGATCTTTTCTCATCAAAATGATACTTCCAAAACCAAGCAACAAGTCGTCGCTGAAGAATGCTATGAAGAAGTCCTTCTCCACATTAGGATCTTTGAAGACTGCCCTCTCGAGAAGAGAAAGATCAATAGGATCTTTATTATAAAATTTGTTTAATAATCTAAGAAGTTTTTTATGATAAGGATCTTTATTAAGATAATCTGATAATGAGAAGACCCATTCAGGCCTTCCCATCTCACATCCTTCTAAAAATATCATCTGATGTTATTAAACTCGTGTAGACTTAGCTATAAATCTTTTAACATGAGAATATGTTTGGATGAAATATTTTGAGGATCATGAGAATAGTGTTAGGCCCTCTCAGAACCAACTGTTATATTCTCTCTAGAGATGATGAGGCTCTAATAATAGACCCTGGATGGCATGAGGATATAGATCTTGTTTTTAAAGAGATTGAGAGAAACTCTCTAAACCCTAGATATATTGTTGCCACACACGGTCATTTTGATCATGTTCTCGGAGTAGGATCTTTAAAAAGAAGATTTTCACCGGTTTTCATGGCTCATGAGAAAGATCTTAACATGATCTTGAGAGCTCATGAGATTGCACACAGACTTCTAGGTGTAAACGCTCCTCAGGTTCCTACGCCAGATTATTTTGTTAGAGAAGGTCAAAAGATTTTTATCAAAGATCTTGTGATCAAAGTTTTAGAGGTTCCGGGACACAGTCCTGGGAGCATAGCTTTATACATAGATCCTGTGGAGAACAATATTGACAAGCCTGTTTTATTCAGTGGAGACACATTATTTAGAGAGAGCATTGGGAGAACAGATATTCCAGAGGCTCTTCCACATGAGATGATTAGAAGTCTTAAAAAACTTGTTAATCTCCCTAGACAGACGATCGTGTACCCTGGCCACGGTCCTGAGACTACTATAGGCCACGAGATCAGATATAATATGTATTTAAAAGAGCTGTTAGGAGAGGAGCTGGATGAGCTCTGAAGAGGATCCTGTTCAGCTAGTTAGAGAGGCTTTGTACAACTCTTTAAGAAAAAGATGTAGAGATATAAATAGCTATATAAAGATCACTGGGCAGAGAGAGATTAAAATATCTTTATATGCTCTCTATCTATCATACAGATCATCTGAAAGCTATCCTAGACTGTCAGATGCTCTTAACGAGGCGATTAAGAGAGGAATAGATCCTTTTAAAGAATTTGGTTTCGAAATGATTATAGAAGATGAAGAGGAGTATATAAAGACTTCATCAGAAAACATTCAAAAGCTGTGTCAGAAGATTATAGAAGAGAGATGAAGATTTAAAAATTTTTGAGCATCTCACATAATAATATTATGATGATGAACTTTCGGTCGCAATGATCTGATGATTAAAATCTTCCTCCCACTGATCATATCATCATGATCCTACGAGATTCTCACAAGAGACCTCAAATATCTCGAGGCCTAGTCTCTTTATAAAACTTTTATATTCAAAAGATCTTTTGTAATACTCGTATAGATCGTCAAAAGAATATGAAGTCTTGATCCTGTTTAGATAATCTACTGCCCATAGAATCATATTTCTTATGATGTTTTTATCAGATGTTCTGAAAATATTTATTAGAACATCAAGAGCCTCCAGAGGATTAGGATAGAACTCTGATAAGACACAAAGATCATAGTCAGATAATGATGTCTTCATCTCGTAAAGATCTCTATAGCTGTCAGAGACAATAATCATCTTCTCAAAACTCTCACGAAGATCATCTATATAAGCTCTCCAATCAAACTTCTCCTCAGAACCTCTGAATAAAAAGATCCATTCGTCAACATCAATCTTGCCATATACATTAGCTTTAAAAAGAAGATAACCAAGTGAGACAGCTCTCTCCTCAAGAGTTTTTATAAAATCATCTTTGAGATAACAATATAATCCTCTGCTCCACAAAAAACTTTCTCTACCAAACCTCATGATCATTTGAAGAACAGGTCTCCAGATCCTCTCCAGAGAAGCATTCAGATATCTAAGTGAGATCATAGGATCATATGATTCTTCAGATAAAGATCTTGACACAAGATCTTTGCATAAACTCTCTGGAAGAGGGATCAGAAGAACATCTGAGAGATTAAACAGTTTATAAAGATAGTTCTCAGTAAAAGATCTTATCAAGCCTTCAGTCCTTGGAACACCAATGACAACAATATTCTTCATCAGAAAAAATTTTGTTCAAAAGATAAAGAATTTAAAAAGAAAAAGCCTATACTATGATCAGCTTGTGGAGGTTCCGTAGTCGATGTATTCGTAGCTTGTGTTGTGAATATAGAATCTCCAGTAATGCTCGATCCAGTGAACATAGATTTGAGGTCTCGTGATCTGAACGCCTACGCCTCTTATCTTGACATCTGCTACGAGAGGAGGTAGAGATCTTATCTCGCTATAAGAATACATATATCCTTCTTTCAACAGACCGATATTTAGAAATCCTGGATCATGCCCCCACAGATATTCGACAGCATACTTTCTCTCTCTACCGTAGTAGCCACTATAACTGTAGTAGGTTGTTATGTCAGCAACAATATTAGGATTAGAGGCTGACGCTGTTATGCTTATGCTAGTTGGATAGGAATATGATATGCTTATTGAAGGAGGATTCGCTGTTCTCACGCCAGGATAAATTATTAAGATCTCTTGATCAGGAAATAGACTTACGTCTATAAACATTCTATTAGGCATATCTATCCAAAAGCTTATCCCCCAACGTGGCAATATGCCATTATCAATCTTCACTCTATGTTGAGGAATGAATATATGCCACATCTCTATATATGGATAATAAGGATCTTTAGCATTTCCACCATAGCCGAAATATATTATGTATTCAGATCTTACTGTGAGCGGATATAAAGTGTCAGTAAATATGTAGCTATCAACATATGCAAACTGGCCCACCAGACTCCATGGATAAGGCGACTGTACATAATTTTGTGCATAGACGATGGGAATAACATTATGAGAATAGTTTTTCATGTAGATGCCGCTTGTTCTATTGTTTAGACTGCTCTTCTCTAAATAATCTATCACATATGTTAATATAGATTCATATCTTCCTTCAAATCCTGGTCCGAAGCCGATGTAAGTGACAGGATATCTACTGATATTCGGGTAAAGATCTATTTTGATTGCCACAGCAATAGTCTTTCGACCTTCTGTCTCTCCAATTACTATACATCTAGAGATATTCTCTTTAACACATCCTCCACTTATCTCTTTGATTGGGAGAACTGTCAACGGGATCTCTCTAGGTGTAAAGTTTCTGAAGATTTTTGATAAAGGATTTTCATCAACAAAGATCAAGGTTTTGCCTGATAAAATTATTCTTTTAACAAGATCTTTGTCTCCAGAGATCTTTTCTATCGCATCTGATAAAAACATGATATAATTCTTCTCCAAAGCTTTCTCAAGTTCTCTCATAGAGTATATACTTACGCTCACATTGATCTTTTGAAGATCTCTTAGAACAACATTTATCATAGATATGTTTTCGCTGACTACAGCAATAGAATGAGAATACGTCTTCAAAGGCTGTTGATAAAAATCTTCATTCTCAAATATTGCCAATCTAAATATGAGGAAGCCCGTGCTTAAGACTGACATCAGGATCAGAAATACAGCTAGTTTATATAACAACTGTCTCATGAACATATCCCTATATATATATGCCGGCTTATATATTTTCACTCTCTGATTTTTATACAGAGAGTAGACTAGGCTGAGCAATCTGTGGAGAGCAATTATGAGCATACGCATAATATCTCTCGACGAGATCTTTGGAGAATATAGAGGGTTGATCAAGTCTCTATCAGATCTTTATGACAAAGATCCTTTGCCTCCTCACTGTTATCTAGTCTATGATCTTTTTCACGAGATTGATAATACAGATCTTGTGTTAAAATTATCTGAAGGAGAGATCGTCTCTTATGTTCTTGTGTGGAGATCTCCAAGAGTTTATGGGGTTCATATATGGAGATTTGATAAAGATCTTTTGTCAAAAATATATTTTCCTCCAGATAGAAGAGCATTTGTTCATGTATATGATGAGGATGAAAAGATCATTTCGTTGATAGAGGAGAGACTTAGAGAGATCGGCTTCTCTAATATTGAGAGAAGAGAATATTATGACATGACATGTGGCGAAAAAGATTTTTCTCCCAGCAATAATGAGAGCATTGCTGTGAGATTAGATGTTGAACATATTGATGTGTTTATTGATCTCATGAGATCTATGGGGAGAGAAATAGACTATGAGGAGGCTTTTGAGATCCTTAGAAAAAGAAGATATTACGGCGTCATAATTGATGACAAGCTTGTGTCTATAGCATCTAGATATCTCACTCTAGACAAGATTCATATGATCGGAGATGTCTATACGAGACCAGAATATAGAGGAAGAGGATATGCAAAAGCAGCCACCTCAGCAATAACTAGAGAGGCGGTCTCAACAGGAGCATTAGCAGCTTTACATGTAGAGACATCCAACGAGCCTGCTTTAAGAGTTTACAAAAGGATCGGGTATAAAATTGTTAGAAGAAACTATTGGTTGATAGCTTATCCACAGTAGATTCTTTTGAGAGATCATTCCAGTTCTTTTCATAACAGATATAAAATTTTCACATATATTTGATACATAAACTTTATATAATGAGGAAGATGAAGACTAATAATAATAATATCCCAGGACAATCCTCGGACAGAGTGAGAAATGTAATTGATAGACTACATAGACATGAGATTGATGAAAGTGGTGTTGGCAGATATAGATTTGTTGATCGGGATGTCGAGGCTAGAAAGATTATTGATGAGAATGAAAATGTCATCTCCTCGGGCTGGGTCACAGTGTTATACGGTCCCAAAGGATGTGGTAAGACAAGATTTTTCGAAGCCTTGTATAATTCCTTAGAAGATGTTGATACAGATATCGACATGATCATTGTTGGCGCTGAGGAAAGAGAGACTGCCAAGGCTTATATTAAGAGCATGCCAATGTCTCTTAAAGATCTTTTTAAGAGAATTGCTTTAGAATCTGATGTTAAGATAGATCCTGTGTCACATGTCTTGTCTATAGGCGTGACAGTTTTGGGAGTAGGATCTGTTCTTGCTCGATGGCTCGCTAAGACTCCTAGAAGAGGTAGAAGACTTTTTATAGTTTTAGATGAGGTGAGATTATCTGAAGAAAACGAGCTTACAAACTTTAGACAGTGGCTGGAGAGTTTCTCAAATGATCTTAGGAATATAGATGCTGATTATAGAAGAAGAGGTGGAGGAGGAATATCTGTGATAGCTCTCACTAGTGATGCGACTGTGTCGAGCTTGAGAAGTTATGTTGGTGGAAAAGTTGATTGGGTTCTTATATGGAATCTAACTTATGACTCTATGAAAGAGCTCTTGAGAGAAATAGGTCTAGAGACAGATCCTTCTCTGCTTTGGAGGTTGACAGGTGGAAACCCTAGATCAATAGTTTATATAAAGAGAAGAGGATTAGAAAACTGGCTTAGAGAAGAAGTCATTAGAAATCTTTTTGATCTTTATAAAGATGTGCACGAGATATTTAGAGAAGATCTTTGGAGAGAATTTGAGGCTGCCGTTAAGAACATTGATTATGCAAGACAAAGTCTCGTTCGAGAGATGCTTAAAAGAAACATTGTTATAGACATAGGAGCATCACAAAACATTATATCAGAGATCCCTAGAGAGCCATGGATAAACAGATATTACGCCTATCAGATCCCTGCATATCATCATGTCCTCAAGATCATGACTGAGAAGAAGAGCATTGATATAGAGCCTAGAGAGGTTATAGATGAAATCTGATTCAACAGATTATTTGAGAAAGTTTTAGATAAAATCTCTGTTTAAAACTCTTCATCTGTATAGTGATGAATAATTTTGTTTTCATCGACATATGCTCCACAGAATGGACAGTATCTGTTTACAAGTCTTCTTCTACATATTGGGCAAGATCCTTCTCCTAGATATATAGGAGGAGGATCTACTGATGATCTGATCATTTTCCACGCAAGATATGTATGTGTCTTTGTAGGAGGTTTGAACATCATCCTGTTCTCAATCTCTTTATAAACATCTTCTATATTCATCTCTCTGATGAATCTAGAAACTATTCTACGAAGCATATACATGGATCCTGACCCTGTGTTCACAGGATCTTTTGTTCTCCAAGCTATCTCTGGAAATCCTCTCTCAGCAATATATAGTCTCATAAAATATTTGCCGAATCTCTTCGAAGGATCTATTAGACAGCTTAGAGGGATCTCTCTAGCCAAAGATCTTGTCTCCTCCACATATAGAGGAGTTACAACTTCAACACCTAATCTACTCCCCACCTCAACTGTGGGCAGCCTGGCCTCTCCCTCGGAGTATTTTTTTATCCATTCTCTGATGAATCTCTCGTCTTTTGATAATAGAAAACTGTATCCTAGGAAAAGCTCGTCTCCACCATCTCCAGACACGATCTTTCTACATCCTCTTTTGAGAGCCTCTCTAATTGTCATATAATGAACTATGTCTCCGCTGACCTCCACAGGATCTATCGTCTTAAAATTCTTCAGAACCCAGTCTATAGAATCCTCATATTCCTCCTCAGATATTCTAATGATCACATGTTCTCTGATATTTATCTTCTCAAGAATCTTTTTAACATAAGATATGTCTCTGCCCCCGAGGTCTGTCGTAAAGATCATTAGGTTCTCAGGTTTCTCATATGATAATAATATGAATGATGTGTCTATTCCACCGCTGAACATCATACATTCAGTATCTAACGTATTTCTCGAGACGATCTTTCTAAGTCTCTCAGCATATTCGAGACATGTTCTCAATATAATCATTATATTTTATATTTCTAGAGACTAATATTATTAGGAGATCTGTTATGAAGATCCTTTTAGCATTAAGAGTGATACCTATTGGAACTGGCGACACAAGTCTCAGCAGCTACGTGGCTGAGGTCGTAAAGATTTTTGAGAAGAGAGGTCTGAGATATATCTTGTCTCCATTCAACACTTCGATAGAGATCGATGATTTCAGTCAGCTCTCAGATATATTAAAAGAGATTGTCCAGACCTTAAGCAGTAGAGATGTGAAGAGAATGGCTATTGACATAAGTATTGATGTGAGATTTGACAAAGAGATAAGTCTTGTGTATAAGATTGAGAGTGTTGAGAGAAAGATTATGAAAAGCTCTCAACATACTTCTTTATAAAAGCCTTCTCAACATCGACATCAACAAGATTAGCTACTGAGAGAAGCCATGCAAACACATCAGAGATCTCTTCTTCAATTCTCTCTTTATCACCTTCTAAAAGAGCTTCTGCAAGTTCTCCAACTTCTTCAACAAACCATGTATATGTTGCGTAGAGACCTCTCTCAGAATCTTTCTCAAAATATTTTCTCTTAATAATCTCCTGAGCTTCTCTAATCATCATTATAATCATCCTCGAAGTAACTCTCATATACATATTTATATGTTCAAACCTTTCTCCAAGGCTTCACAGATTAGTTGTATCATTCAGAGACTGTGAAAGTCTATCAATAGCTCTGAAAGTCTTGATCTTAAAGACGTTGAGAGCCATCTGATTCATATGATCCTTCTGAAGATATTTATCAACCATCTGATCCCGAGCACTCTTATATTCTCTCTTATTATCTCTCTAATGATCTTTGCGACATCAGTTTTAGGAAGAGCCTCTCTGAGACCACATTCACATTCTTTATATCTTACAACTGAAAGCCTCATATTTTAGGGCGGGGATGAATAGAAAAATATATGATTTCTCTTGAGTTAATTATTTTTGATGATGAGTCTATAGATGTGGTTGCTCCTAAGCCTCTCCGAGATGCGGGATGAGCAACCACACGAGCAAAACATATATGGGGGATCTCTGGCCACCCCGACTGCCCCTCAGATGACAGATGTAAACCCAAATAGATGAGGGGAACCGATGATCCGCCTGAAAGGGATGACGACCAATGATGACCTGAGGGCGGGAGAGGAGGTCAGGTCTGTTTGAATACTAGTGATGAGGCTGAACATATCTCGTGAACAATCATGTCTACTCCTCCATACTTTGGTTTGTTATAAAGATCTTTGCATGCGAAACATCTATGACCCCTCCCCGCCCTTAAGGGCGAGGTTTCGAACCTCTGGGTCTAGGGTGTTAGCCCTCTGGTGAGGGATTAATTTTTTCATCATAATAATCATCGGGCTGGAGGCATGGATGCCCATCCGAGACATTAGCCCCCAGACCCTCAAAATATTATACATCTCATCACGATCATAAAAATTTTCTTGAAAGGCTTAAAAATATAAACGTTGCCCCGCCCTGAAGGGCAAGGCTTGCCCTTACGTTGTCAACAGGATCTATGCCATATGATCCTCTTGCAAAATCTATTGAGCCTCCTAGAAAAATCTCTGTGTCGCATATGACTACAGCAATTTTTTACCCAAGGTCTTTGAGATCTCTTCTCTTATAGATCTGGCTATCTCATCATGATCTTCAACAGGAACAGCGTAATAGCCTGGCGGAAGATTCGAAGAATCAATACCGCTGTCACTCCATATCATACCTTCTCTTCTAGTGATAAAAAACACTGGATACTCATTTAATATCTTTCTAGTCTCATAAGGATCCGCAGATAAAGACATAAGATCTATAAAGCCTCTCTCAACAAGTCTTTTAAAAGGAACAACAGTCAAAAGATCATCAGAATTTCTCAGAACAAGCTCAACAAACCTAGGATCTAGACCTGTCCTTCTGGCAAGATCAACAGCTTTTTTAGAAGG
>WYEN01000036.1 GCA_009903825.1 Desulfurococcales archaeon | reverse complement strand
TTAGAGAAGTTGATGTCGGGCCTGTATTCATAGAGATCATGGGTAGAGGCGCTCCTGACTGGGCCGCTATAGTGGAGAAGGGAGAAGTCTGTGTTGGTGCTGAGACTTTAGAAACCCTCGGCTTAGCGGTCGATCCTGCCACTAGAGAGTTGTATCCTACGAGAAGATTTGTCTGGAGGATATAGCTGGGGATCTCTAAAGATCTTTTTCTCCGGATCGTATTACTTTTTGTATCTAGATAGGAGATACAACTCTTTTTCTATTAAAGATCTTGTTCTTAATCTATATATTTTCTACTAAAGATTCTGATTGGGGTTTGTTATGTTGCTCATGTTTTTATCTAGATTCAGAGTTTTGATATCAGGATTATCTATTGCTCTATTTATTGTTTTATACGGTTTTTTCAGCATGAGGTATGTTCCTTTATCTATTCCATGGCTTAGACTTGTAGATTTTTCTTTCTGGATTCTCTCCCTAGGATCTTGTCTGGCAGGCTTTTTAGATTTATATCTATTCTGGAGAAAAAGTCCTTTGATATCAACTCTTCTAATCACTATAATAGGTCTCTCAATAACTTTTTTCGCCAGATTATTATCTGTATTCTACAGTCTTTTAATGACAAGCTTCTCGATCCAGATCTTGGGAGGCTCATTGATAGATAAAGAGTCGTTTGTAATGGCAACAGGAGCTGTGGCAGGATCTTTTCTAATACTAGGTTCAACAAGTATACACACAATATATAAAGAGCCGATCATCTTTTTAAAAAGTTCTACTCTATATGACTTGATGAATACTCTAAGAAACACTCTTGAGAAAACAAAGATCCATTATATATATGTGATAATATTCGCAGTAGGTTTTCTAGTAAGAGCTTATCCCGAGATTAAATATATCGACAGACCAATCGGCTGGGACACTCTCGAATATATATCTGTCTCAAAAGATTTCGTTTATCAACCAAAGATTCTGACCACATACATCTGGCTCGGAGGATACAGAAATATTCCTCCACTACTAACATGGGTCTCAGGATTGACAGCTTTAACAGGTCTTGACCCATGGATCTTTTATAAAATCTATCCTCCGATCATGATAGGAATATTATCAACATTATCAAGCGCAATAACATTTAAAATAACAAGATCAAGAATAGCAACATTTTTAACAGGACTTGTAATAATCTTCAACCCATATATAATAGGACAAAGCCAACAATGGCATAGACATCTGCTAGGGCTCACAATATTGATAGGTTACATATATCTTTCAGAGAAAAAATCGAGAGCCTGGAAAAGAGCTTTGACACTAGCATTAGCATCATTAGCATACGAGCCTTCAGCAGTGATCTCATTAATAACATTATTATACGAGACATATATATCAAAAGACTGGAGAGACAGAACGATATTTATATCAACATCAGCATTATCTCTTCTAACATTATTATGGTACATAGGATATCCCAAGACCCCAGTCGCAACATTAACACCGACGGGAGTATATGTAGCTGGAAACATAGAATATCATCCAATAAACACGATCATATATACTTTAGTGTCTCTTCTTCTGTTATCTCCATCGATAATGATATTATTGATATGGAGATCTATAGATGTAAGAGCTAGAATAATAATAGTAACATTATTCATAATCTTTATAATGCCTATATTAAGCGTAATAGCTCCAACAGATCAGCATAGATGGTATATGATGCTTATGACAATACTAACACCATATACAATAGCGGTTTTCTCAAAAATTGATAGAAAGATCCTTTCTCTTATAACGATAATGATCATGCTTCTAGGCACGGCATATATATTCACTGAAAACGGATGTATATATCTCAGAATATGGCCAGCAACATCAATATCTCCAGCAGCTGGCTATCCATGGAAGATGACGCCTTCGATATCAAATGTCTCTGAGTTTAGAAAAATATCTGATATCCTCATAAACAGATCGGGAACAACTTTAGTCCCGCTAAGTTTATATCCACAGCTTCATCTATTTATAAGAGATCCTAAGAATCTAATAGCGATTCAAGAAGATCCTTCATTAATAACAGCAATAAGCTTCATGCTACTCAGAAATATCTCAAAAACAATTTTATTGACGCCTGTCAACATAACCAAACAATATGTGGACTTCATAGAAAAGCCAGATCTTTACAACGCATCATTAGCATTACAACTCGGCGAAGAGTACAAAGAGATATATATAGATATAAAAATGATAAAAATAGAGACTATCTATACAGAGAAAACGCTGAGCATATATCATATCGAAATAAACACTTCGTGAGAAGAAGCTTTTAAAAATAAGGCAGGATCAGACTATAAATAAAGCATATATGATCCTTTAATTTATTAATCATATTATTATAAACATGTTCTTACGAACATTATTATTGAGAACATATGAGCGACGTCTATTCTAAAAATAATAAGATCTCTTTCATAACTTTCACGAGAAACTCTGGTAGAAGACTGAGACTTTTGCTGGAGAATGTTAGAGATGTTGTTGATGAGATTATTGTTGTCGACGGTTTTAGTGATGATGATACTGTTGAGATCGCTAGGAGCTATGGTGCGAAAGTTTTTCAGAGAAAGCCTTGGGGTCATGTAGAGCCTGATAGAATGTTTGCTTTAAGTAAAGCAAGCTATAACTGGATTCTTTATTTAGATGATGATGAGCTGTTGGGAAGAAAACTAAAGAACGATCTGAGGGATCTAATAGAGAAGGCTGATAAAGAGATGATTGATGCGTTTAGCATTGTAAGAGTGAATTATGATTTGAAATGTAGACAAATTATTTTCGGACCGGCTTATCCTGACAGACAAATAAGGATCTATAGAAAAGATAAAGTCTTGTATCGTGGAATCGTTCACGAGCTTCCTATTGTCTATGGATCAGTGAGAGAGCTGTCAAACGACTATTATATTATTCACTATGGAAGTTTATCTAGATATAAACTTGTTTTCTATGCGTATTTAGAGAGCATTGAATATTTTGAACATCAAGCACGAATAAGAAAACCTCTGTGGAAACTCTCGCCATTTTCAGCATCTCTATTAACACTATATATTATCTTGAAAGAGATATTGCTGAAACATAATCCTTCTCTTAATATATGCACAATTATCAGAACAATAGATTTATTCTCCTACTATGAGATCCTTGTTCACACACTAATTAGATTCAGAGGAAGAAAAAGAACAGAATTGAGCAAAATCATATCAGAACACGGGCTTATAAAATTACTAGAACACAGCTCTCTCTAAATGATACTCAGATACTTAACATATATTCAGAGACTTGCAAATAAACTCAGATCTTCGCAAAACATCTTGTATAGAGATCATCATCAACGATCATATGTTTTTATAAAATGATAATTAAAGGTCATAGAGGAATGAAAATGAGATTATCATGATATTAAGCAGGTGATCTCAAAATAGCCTATCCTAAAGTCTCGATAATATGGCTTAATTATAACTCGTCAAAGATCATTTCTCTAGTCTTAAGATCTTTAGAATCAATCGTCGAGCTTGATTATCCTAGAGATAGATACGAGCTTATAATAGTTGACAACGGATCTACTGACGGCAGTTTTGAAAAGATCAGAGGTTATATAGAGAGAAGAGAAGATATTAAGAAAAAAATTATCAGATTAGAACATAATCTAGGTTTCGCTGGTGGAAATAATATAGGTTTTAAAGCTAGAGATAGTGACAGCAGATATATTCTTCTACTTAATAATGATGCGATAATACTTCAGGAAGCTCTTAAGACTCTTGTTGAATATGCTGAGAATCATGATGACACAGCTGGTTTACAAGGTGTCGTCTTGAAATATGGTTCTAGACTTATTGACTCTGCCGGAGGTTTTGTCAACGAGTTTTTAACGTCCTACCTATTAGGATCTTACAGAGAATACCCATGGATCTTGAGAAAACCTGTCTACATCTCATATGCAGACGGGTCATGCTCTCTCTACAAGATCAGACATATTCTAGATTGTGTTGGTGAGAAGCTTTTTATTGATGAATTCTTTGGATATGCTGATGATAATGTGCTTGGGCTTATGATGTGGGGCTGCGGTTATAAAATAATTTCTGTCCCAGAGGTTGTTGCTTATCATGTTAGAGGACTAACATTTGGGAGAAGAGGAAGCATCTTACCTATTTATCTTGGTGAGAGAAATAGACTGGCGCTATCAATAATCTCTAACACAAGATATAAAAGTATAATACCTATTCATGTTTTCAGAAACATATCAACATTGCTTGCAAGAGATAGACTGAGTCGATCATCTAGGATAGGAGTGAGAGCATTAGCAGATGGAGTGAGACTGGGAGAAAAACTTAAGAGAAAAGGTCTGTTTATAGATATTTATAAGGCTCCTATTATAAGGATCTCATTAAAAGATCTAGGATTATTCTTCACAACAAAACGAGCTGTGGAGAAATATTTTGAGAACTGGGCTGTCAAAAACATAAATCTTCTAACCATAGATCAATAGGAAAAAATCTTTAGTTTTTTCTGTCTAAAAATGTTATCTCAATATGATTATAATTTCAGGTGATCAAAAATATTTTTATAACGTCATTATTATTATATTTGATTTAAAGATGATTAAATTAGTAGAAGAGGTTTCAGAGATATGGGCATTATAAGACAAGAGCTTTTGGTAAGAGGCGATAAAGGAGTTAAGAGACTATCAGTCTTATTCGATAGTGGTGCTGCCAGATCTTTTGTTAGAAATGATGTTGCAAATGAGCTTTGCACTCCTAAGAAGCTTCTTATTCCTAGAGAGTTTGTAGCTGCTGACGGCAACAAGATCGTTTGTGAATTTTTCTGTGATCTTGTTGTAGAGATCGAGGGTAGAGAGATAGGTGTTGAAGCTTTTCTAGTTGATAATCTGCCTGTTCCAATGATCTTTGGGGCACTTGATATGGAAGCCTACAGGATCAGGCTCGACCTAGCTAGAGGAAAACTTGATCTTTCCGAGTTCACAGGCTTTATGTATGCTTTGTAAAGATGTTTATCTATGATTCTTTAAATATTTGTTTTCAATTATTATTTAGGTGTTTTATACGGTTTTGAAAGGTCTTGTGTTGGCTGCTGGAGAAGGTTCTAGACTTAGACCTTTCACTTTCTCCAGACCTAAACATCTTATTCCTCTACTCGGCAAACCTATGATACGTTATGCTATTGATGATCTTGTCTCTTCTGGAGTCAGAGATATTGGTGTTGTAGTAGGTTATTTCAAAGATCTTATTAAAG
>WYEN01000108.1 GCA_009903825.1 Desulfurococcales archaeon | reverse complement strand
TCGATATATCTTGCTGAAGATATGTCATCAAAAGAGGTTTATTATGTGTATTCTCATAGAATGAGATTCGCAGATCTTAGGAGTGGAGACAGGATCTTTTATAAAGGATTTGTTGAGAAGACCTGCGAAGGCTTTAACAGAATTAATCTAGACATCGGTGATGTCAGAATAATCATGAACATATAATATCCTTATAGATATAAATAATAGGAATATTATGAAGAATGATCTTGTATCTCTTCTAGGGCTTGTGAGAGAGAATAGATTTAGCTACGCAAGAGCTCTCATTGATCCTGATATACGCTTCAGCATGTTATCTATAGATGTTGCTGAGGATCTTAGGTGTAGAGAACATGCAGAAGATCTTGGGACTTTTAATGTGAGAATAGATGAGAAAACATATAAAGTATTAGATATTTGTAGAGTTGATAAGGCAGTATTAAATGGATATGTCATTTCTATATCAACAATTTTTCATATAATAGATCTTAGGAGAGGTGAAGGTCTTTACGAGGCTTTTATTGGAAAAGATCTTTTCATAAGCTGGGGTCTCTACATTGATCCTTATACAGGCGTTGTGAGAAGCAGATTTGGTAGAAGAGAGCTTTTATTCTAATAACATCTAAAGATCTTGTTTAAAACATGATCTGAACAATATTAGAATGCTTATAATATAAATAATCAATTTCTATTTGGTGAATATTTTTATGCCTTGGGATTTTGAATTCACTAAAGAACAAGAAGATCTTAGAATGGTTATAAGAGAGTTCGCTGAGAAACATATTGCGCCGAGAATCATAGAGTTTGAAGAGAAAAGAATGATCCCTAACGAGATCATTGAGGGACTTGCTAAATTAGATGTCTTTGGAGTAGTTCTTCCAGAGAAATACGGAGGTCTGGGCCTAGATCCTATAACTGCGGGAGTGATATTAGAAGAGATTGTGAGAGCTGATCTCACATTCTCTCTTGCAGTAGCTTATCTAGTTCACACGTCATGGGGTTATATAGCATCAAAATATGGTAGCGAAAAGTTTAATGAAGAGATCATTACTAAAGCTGCTAAAGGAAGACTTTGGATAGGGATCGCAACTACAGAGCCTCAGGCAGGATCTGATGTTGCTGGGATAAAAAGTGAGGCTCGTAAAGAAGGCAGTTATTATATTCTCAACGGCGAGAAGGCGTATATATCAGGCATCAGAGAGGCGAGAGAACAGTTTCCAGATGGAGGAGGTCATCTGACTCTTGTATATACTGATAAAACTAAGAAACATAGAGGAATGACATTCTTCTATGTGCCGATGAGGTCTCCTGGAATAACATATAGACTTGAGAAAGAATTTGGTAGAAAAGGATGGTCTTTCGGAAGTTTTGCAATGGAGAATGTAAAGATCCCTGAGGAGTATAGGATCGGAGAGGAGGGAAGAGGATTCTATATAGCTATGGAAGGTTTTGACCATGCCAGAGCATATATAGCGCTTGCAAATGCTGTAGGAACTAAAAGAGCTCTAGAGATAGCTGCTGAATATATTAAACAGAGAACAGCATTTGGACAGCCCATAGCAAAATTCGAAGGAGTACAGTTTCAACTTGCACAACATTGGGCTGAGGCTGAGGCAGCATATAATCTTGCTTATAAAGCTCTGTGGGCTCTTAAGAAAGAGATGGAGGGGAAAATAAACAGATTTGAAGTCACAAAGATATGTGCAGCCGCAAAATATTTTGCTGTGACAACAGCTAAAAAAGCTCTTGATGACGCAATGAGATGGATGGGAGCATATGCATATACTGAGGAGAATCCAGTTGCATTAGCTCTTAAAGCTGTGAAAAGTTATGACTGGGCTGAAGGAGCTCTTGAGATAATGCTTCTGATAATTGCTAGAGAAGTCTTGGGAAGAGAGTTTATAAGATAATTTTTCTCAGAAAATCTGAGGCGTTATATGATGTCTCTAAACATCATTGTTTTAGTAAAAAGTGTTCCAGATCCTAAGACTCCTCCTACTCTAAAAGTCGATGGCTCTCTAGATCTTAAGAACGTGAAGATTGTTGTAAACCCTATTGATAAATATGCTGTAGAGGCTGCGTTACAACTTAAAGAGAGATATGGTGGAAAGATCATAGGTTTATCTCTTGGAGATCATGATAACATAGATATATTCAGAGAGATCATTGCTATGGGAGTAGACAGCTTCATTTATATAAAAGATCCTGATTATCAGAGATTCGACACACTTCAAAAATCATATGTCTTAAGCAAAGCAATAAAAAAGATTGAGAAAGATCTTGGGAGAGTAGATCTCGTCTTATGCGGCGTAGAGTCTTCAGATACTAACATGGGCGTTTTAGCTTCTCAAATAGGCGAGTGGCTGGAGATCCCGAGCATCTCTTATGTAGACAAGATCCTTGAGATAAAAAATGGTAGTATCATAGTCAAAAAAATAATTGAAGACGGCTTCATAACATTAAGATCAAGAATGCCTGTAGTTCTCTCAATAGCCGACACAGGTTATGAGCCTAGAATACCTTCTCTGAGAGACACTATAATGGCTAGAAGAAGAGAGATCCCTATATGGAAGACCTCTGATCTAGGTCTTGAATTTAGAGAGATTGTTTTAAAAACTGTTAGATTTAAACAGATAGAGAGTAAAAGACTGGGCAAGATATTTAGAGATGAAGATGTTGATAAAATGATAGATAGATTCTTTGAAGAACTTAAGAGAGACGGAGTAAGTCTTCTCAGGTGAGAGATCTTTGAATAGTAGAGACGTCTATGTATATCTAGATGTTGTAGAAGGGAAAATATCGATAAACTCTCTAAGTCTTATAACAAAGGCGAGAGAACTTGCTAAAATTCTCGGAGGAGGAGTAGGCGCAATAATTGTGGGGAGAGATGTGAAAAAGCTTGTTAAAGATGTTGAGGAATATGATATAGACGTTATTCATATAATAGATCATCCGAAGCTAAAGGATCATGACGTCATATCATATTCAAAAGCTGTCTCCGAGATCTTGAGCAAAACAAGACCTGAGGCTCTTTTGATGATATCAACAGCGCTTGGGAAAGAGATTGCCTCAAGAATAGCTGTCAGATTGAGAACTGCAGTGGCAACTGACTGCATAGATCTTTACATAGATGATTATAAAGATCCTGTGTCAGGAGAGGTTTCTGAGAAAACTATTCACTGCATAAGATATGTTTTCAGAGGAGAGCTGTCAGCTGTGGTAGCATCTCCTAGACAAAGACCTTTCATAGCCACTGTCAGACCAGGGCTTTACCCGGCTCCTCAAAAGATCTTTGGCAGAAAAATAGAGGTTAAAGAGTGGAGCATAGAAGTCTCAGAAGATGATCTTATGAAGACAGAGGTTTTAGAGATACAAAAGATCGAGAGAAAAATAGATCTTTCGAAAGCTAAAGTGATTGTTGCAGGAGGAAGAGGAGCTAAGGCAGAAGGATTTAAACTGATACAAGAGCTCGCCTCATTATTAAAAGGTGAGGTTGGAGCGACAAGACCTGCTGTAGACGCTGGATGGACCACTCCAGATCGTATGATCGGTCTCACAGGACAGACTGTTAAGCCTGACATATATATTGCGGTGGGAATATCAGGAGCTCCTCAACATACTATTGGCATGAGAGACTCTAAGATTATAATAGCTATAAACAAAGATCCTGAGGCTCCTATATTCAAGATCTCTGACTACGGACTTGTAGGAGATCTATTTGTGATCCTTCCGAAGATTATTGAGAGACTGAGACAGCTGAAGTCATAATTTAAATAGAAATATTTTTCAAGAGGATCTTTATGAGCTCATCATTAAAATTTGACGTTGTCATAATAGGAGCAGGTCCTGCGGGATGTAGCACAGGTTATTTACTGGCTAAATCAGGACTTAATGTTCTTATCATAGAGAGAGGGTCTGAGCCTGGGGCTAAACAGCTTTGGGGTGGAAAAGCATATGCACAGCCTCTCAGAGAGGTGTGGCCAGAGCTTGATAGAGAGGCTCCTATTCATAGATGGATTTCTATCGAGAGGTTCAGTCTAGTATCTGGTGAGAGAGTTGTCACATTAGAATACAAACTTGGTAGAAAAGTAGCTTTCACAACATATTTGAGTGAACTGGTCTCTTGGATGGCTAAAAAAGCTGAGGAGGCTGGTGCAATGATCATTAGTAAGACGAGAGCCGATGAGATCGTGATAAAGAATGGCAGAGTTATTGGAGTGAGAAGCGGCTCTGATATTGTTGAGGCTGATGTAGTTATTGATGCTGAAGGGATCAACAGGATCCTTCTTGAGAAAATTGGTTTAGTGAGCAAACTCTCTCCCGAACACATAGGGCTTGGAGTTAAAGAGGTTCTAAAACTCAACTCTGAGAAGATTAACGAGAGATTCGGTTTAGAAGATGAAGAAGGGGTCTCATGGCTTGTCATAGGTGATGTCACAAGAAACATTCCGGGAGGAGGATTTATATACACTATGAGAGACACAATATCATTAGGCATCGTAGTGAGAGTATCTTCAGCATATGACGCCGTAGAAAGAGGAGAGCTGAATAAACATGTCTCAGAGGTTCTAGAAGACTTCAGAACACACCCCTATTTCTACAGACTCTGGAGCGATGCAGAAGTGATAGAGTATGGAGGCAGACTTGTGATAGAGAATCCTGTTGAGACAATGCCTAAGAAGCTTTATATGCCAGGACTGATAATAGTTGGAGACGCGGCAGGCACTCTTGTAAACACAGGATATACCTTTCGCGGAGTTGATACAGCAGTTTATAGTGGAAAGATCGCGGCGGAGATAATTTTAGAGGCCTTTGGAAAAAAAGATTTTTCAGAAGAGATTTTGAAAAGATATGAGGAAAAGATAAAATTGAGCTATATATATGACGAGATATTAAGACATAAAGGAGTCTCAGATCTTATGAGAGAAAAATTTTTATTCAAAGATCTTCCGAGACTTCTAACAGGAGGTTTTGAGAAGATTCTAGAGGCTGACTATGAAGAGCCTAAGATAATAGATGGCTTCAGAAAAACTATGCGTGAGAATAATATAAGTCTTCTCAGACTATTATCTGTAATGATAAAGCTGGTGAGTAAGTTATGAAAAGATCTCCTCCTAAGAAGATGAGAATTGAAGAGCTTATAAGAAGAAACGTTTGGGAGGTTGATAAAGAGAGACATATAGAGATCCTTGATGAAAAAGGTCTTCCTAGGAAACAGCTTCTACTTCTATGTCCAATGAGATGTTATGTCGAGGAGGAGGGCAGACTTGTGATGCATTATGAAGAATGTGTAGAATGCGGCTTATGCAGGATCCTCTCAAATCCTAAGAGCCTTAGATGGGATCTTCCTCGAGGAGGCATGGGGATCAGATATAGATATGGATGAGAAATCAGCTTTTCAACTCTCTATATAATACTCCTATTTTGTCTACAGCCTCTTTTATATCATCTATTGATGGTCTGCTGAAGTTAAGTCTTATCATGTCTCTTCCTTTATCATCTGTGTAAAATGGTTTGCCAGGGAGAACAGCCACTTTATATTTCTCCATAAGATTTTCTGCAAATAATGTTCCATCAACATTAGGAAGTCTCAACATCAGAAACATTCCTGCAACAGGTTTTGAAAACTCTGCCTCACGAATCTTCTCTTCAATACTTCTGATCATAACGTCTCTCTTTACTCTATAAACCTCTCTAGACCTCTCTATACTGATTTTATGAACATCTCTCCTCAGAAACTCTATCGCTATATACTGTGATATTGCAGGCGCACAATAATCAATAGGCTGTTTCTCTGAGACAACATATTTCTTTATAAGATCTGTTGCTACAACCCATCCCACTCTAAAGCCTGTTCCCATGATCTTGCTTAATGTTCCTATGGGTATAACTCTATCCTCTCTATCAAAAGATTTAATAGTCGGCGGAGAAGATCCTTCTAAGACGACATAGTTATAAGCCATATCCTCTATGATCAAAAGATCATATTTAGACGCTATCTCTAATAAATGTCTTCTTTTATCAATACTCATAGTAGCTCCAGAAGGATTCTGACCTGTAGGTATAGTGTATATAAGCTTGATCTTTTTGCCTTCATTCTTTAGTCTTCTAATTTTATCCTCGAGAGTATATGTGTCTATGCCATCTGAATAAACGTCTACGCCTACTAGATTCGCCCCTAATTGTTTAAATGCATATAGAGATACTACGTAGCTCGGGTTCTCAACAACTACTATATCCCCAGGATCAATCAATATTCTTATCAAAAGATCTAGTGCTGCAGTAGATCCGCTAGTTATAATTATATTCTCAGGATAAGCCTCGTATCCATCATATTCTTTAATAAATTTAGAAAGCTCTATCCTAAGATCTTCGACGCCTGTGGTAGGAGTATATAAAACTGATCCAGGGATGTTCTCAATAACATATGATGATATCTCTGCCAAAATTTTTCTTGGAACAACATCTGGATCAGGATCTCCGGCTGCGAGAGATATCACTTTGAAACCTGCTTTAGAAAGCTCAGATATTCTCCCAAGAACTTTCGCAAGTGGAGAGGGCTCTATCCAAGAGATTCTATGTGATAAAAACTTCATATAATCCATGAGATTAACACCATATCAATATAAAATTAAAAAATAATATGTCATCTCACGATCTTTCTATTGAAAAGCTCACGGATCTTATCTTCTGAATAGCCCAGCTCTTTTAATATCTCTATAGTATGTTCACCTAATACAGGAGGAGAATATTTCGGCGAAGGTCTTCTCTCATCAAATTTTACTGGTAGAAGAATCTGTTTAATCTCTCTCAAATTTTTATGAGACATCGATATCACCAGTCCGCTATTAATGACATGAGGATCTTTGAAAACCTCATCAATCTCATATACAGGAGCCGCAGGAACATCATGTTCTTCTAATTTTTTAAGCCAGTAGTCTCTTGTGTTCTCAAGAAACTTTTTTTCTAAAATTGGTATTAGCTCTGATCTGTTTCTAACTCTATCAGGATTAGTCTTGAACCTAGGATCTTGACAAAGATCTTTTAAATCTAATGCTTCACAAAGATTGTTCCAGAACCTATCGTTAGTCACAGCCACGGCAATCCATTTATTATCAGAACATCTGAATGCTTGATAAGGAACTATAGAAGGATGAGCATGACCATATCTACCAGGTCTTCTACCTGTCATCAAATAGATCATTGGTATATAACTCATTGAGAATATAGATGTATCATATAAAGAAACCTCTATATAGCCGCCTACACCCTCTCTAGATCTTCTCAATAACATTGTTAATATAGCTATGACACTCATCATCCCAGTGAAAACGTCAAATAATGCAAATGATGCTCTCACAGGAGGATCATTCTCACTACCAGTTGTAGTCATGAAACCACTCATAGCCTGAATCAAAAGATCATACGCCGGCTTATCTTTATAGACACTATCAGATCCAAAGCCTCTTATAGCACAATATATTATCTTATCATTAATTTTCCTAAGACTCTCATAATCAACACCAAGTCTCTTAGGAACATCAGGTCTGAAATTCTCAATAACAACATCAGCCTTCTCGACAAGTTTATAAAAAATCTCTTTACCCTCATAAGTCTTAAGATCTAACGCGATACTTCTTTTACTACGATTAATAGACATAAAATAAACACTCTCACCATCAACAAGAGGAGCCCAGAGTCTCGTCTCATCACCTTCTAAAGGCTCGATCTTGATGACATCAGCACCTAAGTCGCCTAATATCATAGTTGCTATAGGACCTGCCAGTGATTTCGTAAGATCAATTATTTTAATATTTGATAAGAAATTTATATCCACCAATATAATCACCATGATACAATAATCCTCAACAATATAAAAACATGTTAATAAAAAATATTTATATTAGTGATAGATGATAAAAACAGTTTAGATCATGTATAAATTTTAAAGCTTAAATAGTCTCATAAAAATTCTATATCCGAGGAGATTTTAGATGGCATCAACCAAATTATTGTATACAATAATAGTTTTGTTAATAATTGTTATAGCAGGCTTAATAGCATATATATTTGTCTCAACCCCCGCACCTGTGACAACTACTTATACATTAACTAGTGTTTATCCAACAACTATTTATATAACGCCAGGAGCTGTGACAACACCTAGCCCTACAGTTACTACACCTACGCCTGTGACAACACCTACGACCACATCTCCCGGCGTGAAATATAGTGTCGTCATTGGTACAGGCGGCGTGGGAGGAGTCTATTTCTATTATGGTCAAGTTGTTGCTGGAATAATCAATAATTATACTGATATAGAGGCTACAAGTATTCAGACGGCTGCTTCTATAGATAATCTTCTTCTTATCAGAGATAAAACAGATCTTTCAAAAGGCATCATATATTGCGCTACGACATTGCCAGACTCAGCATATCTAGCATATACAGGACAACATACTAAATTCAAAGACAATCCTGCTCCTATAGCAATTTTATGGGTTATGTATCCTAATTATCTTCATATAATTACGACTGAGAAGACAGGCATAAAATCTATATATGATCTTAAGGGTAAGAGAGTTTCTACAGGAGCGCCAGGCTCTGGGACAGAGGTTAATGCTTTAGGAGTTTTACAGCTTGTAGGCATAGATCCTGCAAAAGATTTTGCTAAATGGGAGAGATTAGGTGCTGAAGAGAGTGCCGCAGCTCTTAGAGATGGAACTATAGATGCATACTTCTGGAGCGGTGGTCTGCCTACATCTAGCGTGGTAGATCTTGCTACAGCACTTAAACAGAGAGGAGATAGAATATATCTGATCTCTCTGCCACAAGAGATTATTGATGGATATATAAAGAAGTTCCCAGGAGTGGCTGTCCCAGGTGTTATTCCAAAAGATGTTTACGGCGCCTCTGAAGATGCTAAGACTCTTGCATACTGGAACATGTTTGTATGCCACAAAGATGCTCCTGTAGATGTTGTGTATAAAATAACTAAGGCAGTATTTGAACATCTCGATATACTCCAAAGATCTGTTAAACCTGCTAAAGACACTAATCTGAACACAGCATTATTATATATAAACGGTACAATACCTTATCATGAAGGCGCTCTCAAGTATTATAGAGAAGTTGGGATATTAAAATAACAAGTGATCTATATGTCTAAAAAAAGTATCATAATTTTTTTAATATCTATAATCGCTCTGGTCGCAGCATTATATCATGTTTATCTAGTTTTTCATCCGTACACTCCGTTTTATAGATACAAAATATCAATTCTAGATCTGACTCAGGTTATTAGAGCTACAGCAGTATTCTTCATATTATTCGTGGGATATCTAAATGATTTTATTAAAGAATCTGGAGTAGTCAGATACGGTCGTTTAAGAAAAACGATCAGTTATGTAGCTGAGGCGCTTATAATATGGTTCACATTAATATTGATCCAGAGCATTATAACAAGAAGATCTGAGGATCCTTGGCAGACCCCTGTTATTCTGATCATAGCGATGCTCATATTATCAACAGCTCCTTTACTACCTCAGAGATTTAATAAAATCGCTGTATATTCTAACATAATTATTGCTCTTCTTAATATTCTGCCATGGATTTATCTAGTGGTTTATTATGAAGATCTTATCTATAGAGGGACTAATCCTCTTAACATAGATCTTGCGATGGGATGGATAATAACATTATCATTATTAACCTATGTATTGAGACATATAGGTCCTGAGATGCCTCTGTTAGTAATGCTCTTCATATTTTACGACGTATATGGTTATATGTTCCCTGGATTATGGCGTCATCCAGGGTTTTCACCAGATTTTCTTATAGGAAAAATATATATTGAGACAGAGGCCGCTTTATGGGGAGTGATCACTAATGTCGCTGTGAAATATATAGTATATTTCTTCTTATTAGCAGGACTATTTTCTACACTAGGCTTTGGAGAGTTTATGGCTAAGACATTTCTCTCATTATTAGGAAATAAACCTGTTAACGTAGGACGTGTAGCTGTTGGCATGGGAATTGGGATGGGCATGATATCTGGCAGCGGCGCTGCTGACACAGCTTTTATCTCAGCAACTTTAAAAGATCTTTTTAGAAAAGCAGGTTATGACGATCTTACGGCTGCAGGATTATGTGCCAATGCAGGAACATTAGCCATAATAACACCTCCCATCTTAGGTTCTGTGGCTTTTATAATGGTTGAGCTTCTTCACATACCATATATATGGGTTATTATAATGGCTACGCCACTAGCAGTTCTATATGCATTATCAATTTTGTTTTACAACGAGTTTCTTATGAGAAGAATAAGAGCCTCTATAAGCCTCGATATTTTACGTGAGAAATACTATAAGTTTCATGTTTTTCTCCCCGCCATATTCATATTAATAATGGTGTTACTGGGATACTCCATACAGCTCTCAGTAGCTCTCGCCATGATATTCACAATTGTTCTGGCAACATTAGATAAAGATATGAGAAGAAACCTAAGAAAGATTCATGAGGGATTCATAAGAGGCTATCTAGATTTCACTAGTATCGGAGCATCTATTGTTGCAGCAAATGTGATCATGAGTATGGTTGTGGTATCAGGTCTTCATCTAAAATTCTCTCTCACAGTATTAAATCTTGTTCAACATAATCTGGCTCTTGCAATAATGTTTGCAACAGCATTCTCAATACTACTAGGCATGGGAGTGCCTCCTATAGCAACATTTGTTTTATCATCAGTACTAGTGGCGCCAGTGATAGAGCAGCTGGCCATTGGCACAGGAATACCTGAGACTGCCGCGAGACTGGCAACATATATGTTTCTATTTTATATGGCTATGTTAGCTGATGTCACACCTCCAGTAGCATTATCAGCATATGCTGCAGGAGGAATATTCGGGACGAATCCTATAACAACAGGTGTTAAGGCAGCGTTAGTTGCTCTACCGAAATACATATATGCTCCTGCAATGGTCTACTCATATCTAGGCACAGGACTTATAATTCTACCAGTTATTTTGACATCATCTTTATCAGATGCCTTGATAATCATAATCTCGAGATATATAGAGGTTTTGTTAGGCATATTCTTCATATCATCAGCTGTCGGAGGATATTTATTTCGAAGATATAATATTGTTGAGAGAATAGTTTTAACATTTGCTGGAATAGCATTAATTATTCCAGGAGTATACAGCGATATCATAGGTCTGTTAATAGGATCACCAGTTGTGGCAAATTATTTCAAGATGAGAAAAGATGTTAATAAAAATAAGATATAAAATATTTATTCAGCAAAGATCATTATACAACCATTTTTTATATACCACTGTAAAATCGGTAGACAAAAAATTTTGTGATAGATCTTTATATATAAGCCTGACTCTGTACACATAATAATGTTTTTATCTTTATAACTTTCTATGCTGACATTAAGATCTTTTATAAAACCTGATGAATAATATTCTATAGTCTTCTCATCTGTATAAAAATATTTTCCATAAATATATTCTCCATGTTTCTCAAAGACTAGTCTCACTATTTCTCTAGTGACAGAATTGTTAAACTCAAGTATTATTATGACATCATTAGATCCTTTGATCATTATAGTATATGTGTCAAGATCTTTGTTAACATAGATCTCATCCTCATGAGAGACTGTGAAAATGATATCGAGTAAAAATGATATCATGATAGATATTAATATCATCATAAAAATCTTCTTCAGCTTTTCAAATCGGTTTTTCATCCTAATATATTATCTTATATCTCAACTATTTTATGGTTGTGGTCTTTATGTCTCGTCTTCATCAGAAGATTAAAAATGGAGAGATATCATTAGGAGCCTGGATCACTATTTCTCATCCTGAGATAGTTGATATATTATCAAACATGTCTTTCGACTGGTTTGTTTTTGATCTTGAGCATGCTCCATTGACTATACATGATCTTGAGATCATGTTGATGGCTTTGAAAGGTAGCGATATAACTCCTCTCGTAAGAGTTCCATGGAACGATCCTGTATATATTAAACAGGTTCTCGACTTAGGCGTCGAAGGAGTAATAATACCATGGGTAAACACTGTTGATGATGTTAGAAATGCTCTGAGATATGTCAGATATCCTCCTCAGGGGATGAGAGGAGTAGGCCCGAGAAGATGTGTGAAATATGGTTTCTATGATCTAAAGAGATATTATGAGGAGTGGAATAGAGAGGCTATAGTAATTGTTCAGATAGAGACTAGAGAAGCACTTGAAAACATAAGATCTATAGTAGAGATAGAGGGGCTTACAGGAGTATTTGTAGGACCAAACGATCTTTCTGCATCGCTAGGAGTATTCAGAGACTTCAGAAATCCTGTGTTTATAGACGCGTTAAAAAGAATAGTCGAGAACTCAAAATATAAACTAAAGATCATTGGAATAATGACTTACACACCAGAAGATGCAATAGAGAAGATTGAGATGGGATTCAACTTTATAGCTCTTGCAAGCGACTATAGATACCTGATTGAGGGAGCGAAAACATTTCTTCAAAAAGTTAATAGAAAAATAGCATAAAACATCTTAGTCTATAATTTTATATTTTTACATAAAGATCTAATTCCTTCTTTCTAAAAGGTCAAGGTATGATTTTCGAAAACGTCTTCATATCCAATGTTATTTAAATGTTATTTATATGAAACATATCTTCCTTTAATATTAATTTTATATCCACATCTAGGGCATCTATATGTCTCTCCTTCTCTGTCTAGATTAAAATATGTTACTCTATACCATCTTCTTCTCACAAGGATCTTTCCACATCTAGGACATCTTGTTGTCTCATACTCCGGGTCTCCCACATTTCCAATATAGACATATTCTAAACCATTTTTTCTAGCATATTCAGCTATTGAGATAAGCCTCTCTATAGGTGTCGGAGGCTCTCTCCAATAGTTTGCCGGGTAATATCTGTTTATATGAATAGGCGTGTGAGAACCTAAATATTTTAAATGTTGATCTATAATCCACTCCACGCATTCTTTAAAATCATTTGTGTTTGTCACTACGAGATAAACCATCTCAACATGACCATTATTATCAAGTATATATCTCGCGTTTCTAAATATGATCTCATGGTCTATAGATGCAATAGCTCTACGCATCTTAGGACATCCTTTTATATCAATACTCCATCCATCAGCGCCTGTCTCAATAAGTTTTTTAAGAGAGCTCAAGGTGTAATATCCATTTGTAGTCAATGAGACGTAGAGACCATGTCTTCTTCCTAGCTCGAAAAGATCTAGCATATAATCATATAATGTTGCAGGCTCGTTAAAACTTGCGTTAAGACCTTCATCACCGTTTATAACAGCTTCTCTAACAAGATCTTCTGGAGAAATTCTTTTAGACTCTATAGGAGGATCTGAGAAACTTAAGAAATGGTTTTGACACCATGGACAATAAAAATTACAGCCGTATCCAGAGAATGTCAATGCTGTGCTATTAGGCCAATAATGAAAGAAAGGCTTGATCTCTATAGGTCTGCTCTCGACAGCACTGACAACTCCATAGCCTATATGAACAAGTTCCCCATTAATATTCATATAATTTCTACAAACCCCTCTAGAACCTGGATTTAAAACACATCTTCTCTCACAGATCATACATCTAATTCTTTTATCCTTCAGCTCTTCATAAAGATCTTTTGAAGACCTTTTGTAGATATTTGTAATAGTTTTTGACATATCTAATATAATAAATCTTTTTAAACAAATATTTTCTTAAGATCTTTAGAAAAGATCGTTGAAACAAATTTTTTCTCTAGAGATGCCTATGAAGCCTTTAAACAAAAAGATCTTTGTTAAAAACATGAGTTGAAACATATAACTTTTTAATAATAATTTTATTAACATGGGTCTAAAAAACAATTGACTAGAGAGATATTGCTCTTTGATAGTTTTGATGAGACTATTGATAAACTGATAGATATACTGACTGAGAATGGATATACTGTTCATGTTCTAACACTGCCTTATCGAGCAGATCATTTTACTGACAGACCTGTGTATATTCATGTTGTAGAGCAATCAGATCTTGAGGAGATCTCAGAGGATGCAGATGTATCAGATTTTTTGAGAGACATAGATTTTTATAATATAGAGATAGTATTACTCTTATCTCATAACGAGGATCTTAATCTGAAGCTTGCCAGGATCATCAAAAAGAGCGGCGTGCCCAGAGTGATCATTGTTGTGAGAAGTGATGAGAAAAGTGTTGAGGCTGAGAAAGAGAATATTCAGACAATCAATCTATCTCATTGTGTTCTTGGAAGGATCCAGAGGATTTTATCATTAAAATTTGTTAGACTGACACCTATAAGAGGAGAGATCTTTATGTTAGAATCTCTCGTGACAGGAGACATGAAGATCATCGGAGAGAAAATAGGAGATCTTGAGGACAAATATAATATTGGAATAACATTGTTAAGAGGTGTTGACGAGATCCGAAACTCTGAGGATGAGATTATTCAAGAAGGAGATTATCTGATAGCTATTGGACGTAGAGAGAGCCTTATGGAGCTGATCAAGTGAATTGCTTAGAAAAGACTGGCTTCGCAGAGAGCTTGACACATTTGATATATACTCTCTAGTTCATCATGATTCACAGTCTACATATTATCTTATGATAGGCTTCATAGCATTATATGCCGCAAAATATTCTTTCTTGATTTCAATATACGCCGTCTTAATAATGATCATAATAGCATTAGTATATGGTGAAATGGGCTCTCACTTCCCAGTCTCAGGAGGATCATATGTTTATGTGAACTACTCATTAGGAAAATTAATTGCGTTTATATCTGTATGGCTTTTAGCGCTTGATCAGATAATAATGATCGCATACGGGACATTAGACGCATCTAATTATCTTCTTACAATGATTTCTCACATATATAGTCTTCACATAGATCATAAATATTTAATTGTTATAGCATTAATAATATCTATTATATTATATATACTAACTCTAATCGGCATAAGAGAGTCTGCTAATGTTGCTAAGATAATAGCGGTCATCGACATAATATCCATAGGGATCCTTATAATAGGATTTAACATGATCCTTTTGTTGTTAAAAGGTGGTTTCTCTACACCACCATCTTTCAAATGGGACAGAATAGATCCTGTGGACATGTTGATAGCACTTGCTCTTGCCTCAAGAGGATTCACAGGTGTTGACAGTATAGGACAGCTTGCTGGAGAAGCTAAAAAACCTCTCACTCAGATCCCTAGAGCAACTTTTCTACTGATATCTATAGGATCTTTATTCAGCATATCTCTCATGATACTTCTCATGAACATGGTTTATTACAATGATCTTACTACAGATCCTTCGTTAGCAATATATCTATTAGCCTCAGAGACGCCCTACATAACATCTATAACAGTTGTTTTAAGCACCATAAATATTTTCATGATAATGATAATGGCTTCATTAACAGGCTATGTCTCATTCTCAAGACTATTATATATACTTTCACAATACAAGACATTGCCATCTTATCTAGGCTCTGTACACAGGATTTTCAGAACTCCTCATATAGCATTGACAACAGCTTTCATTATCTCTCTCCCTCTAATATTAATTGGAGAGATAAGTGTCTTACTCGAGGTTTATGCAATAGGTTCTTTAATAAATTATCTCATGGTATCAATTTCTCTGGCTCTATTATCTAGAAGAGGAAGTCTCTACGGAGGATTTTCTACTCTGAGGATTAAAGGGATCCCTATAACGTCTGTTATAGGAGTTCCGACCCTCTCAACAGCTCTTATAATAGTGATCTTGGTGAAATACTTTTTCATGTGGGTCATAGGTCTATGGCTGATAGCAGGACTATTCTTATATTATCTTCAAAAACTTTATTTGAAAAGATCTTTATAACTGTTGAAGGATCATACTATATATCTTGTCTAACAAAACATATCTTATGTCTTCTTCTCTCCTAGGATCTCTTATGATCCCTCTGATGACAATTTTTATATTACTCTCTCCAGTAGTCTCGATACCTAGTCTGACATTTTCTATACCTAATTCTTCGGCTGATCTTAATATATAATCTCTTAAAGTCTTTAAATTGATGCTCGTCTTCATAGGAATTATCACTGGTATAATAAGTTCGTGGCCTTCTTCAACTCTGAATTTTTTAAAACTTGAGTGAAGAAGTTTTGTATATGGTATATAAACAAGATCTCTATGAGGATCTCTTATAATAATTGATGTAGGCTCTATAGCAACTATATGACCTCTGAAGCCGTCGATCTCTATGTAATCTCCTATCTTAAGATCATATATTCCTGGAGTGAAAAGGCCGCTCACATATTCCTCAATGGCATGTCTAGATCCTATGAGAAATATTATTATTCCTATGACAAAAACTGTGAAGATACTGACGAAGATCTCATGATAACCAGCTAAGATCCCTATCACTCCTAAGACTATTGATACAAGAAATATCGCTCCAAACAGCTCTAACGCAGAGATCAGTGGTTTGGCGACTCGTCTAGACAACATTCTGAAGAGAATTCTATGTAGAGATAGATATAGAAAGATTGTCACTATGATCACAACTGCTATAACTATTATATTTATTATCAAAGAGCTTAAAGACTGATCCATAATAATCTTCTACCAAAAATATTTTTCAATAAAAACATATAAATCATAATCTATTTTAGCTTTTAAACATTTCTCCTATATGATAAAAATGAGAGACATAAAATCAAAAGTTGTTGAAGAGGTTAATAAAAGAAGAGATGAGCTGATCGAGGAGGTTAGAAAACTTCTTAAGATGCCCAGCATCTCAGGAAGTGGAGAAGGCATTAAAGAGACAGCCTCATATCTTAAAGAATGGATCTCTGAGAGAATCGGTGCAAAAACCATTTTATTAACATATGGAGGACATCCGATCGTATATGGAAGACTTGATGTAGGTGCTGAGAAAACTGTCATATTATATAACATGTATGATGTTCAGCCTGTCGAGCCTCTAGAGCTTTGGGAGGCTCCTCCCTTCGAGGCTAGAATTGTTGGAGACAAGATTATTGCTAGAGGAGCTTATAACACAAAAGGAGCTCTCATGAGCTCTCTTCTCGGCGTAGAGATCTTGTCTAGAATCGATAGAATACCAGTGAATCTAGTTTTTGTATTAGAAGGTGAGGAGGAGCTTGGAAGTCCTTCAATGCCTAAATTTGTTGAAGACAAATTTGACGAGTTGAAAAAAGCTGATCTAGTTTATTTCGCCTTTCCATCAGAGAGGGTCAGAGGAAAACCTAGTATAGTTCTCGGAAACAAAGGGATAGTATTTATAGAGCTGAGAACCAGAGTGTCAAAATATGATGTCCACAGTAGCTTCAGCAGAGGTCTTTATAATCCTGCCGCTGTGCTGGCTAAGATAGCTTCTCATCTAATAGATCCTTTGGAAGGCCCTAGAATACCATGGCTTGAGGAGAAGGCTGTGGGACCTACTGAAGAAGATCTTAAGTATCTTAAAGATATTGAAGAGGCTTCACCAGCTGAGGAGCTTATGAGTTTATATGGAGTTTTTAAGCCGAGGCTCAGAGGGAGAGACTGGTATATAGCGGTCTATTTCAAGCCCACAGTCAATATAGACGGCTTCTCATCAGGATACACAGGGCCTGGCACAAAAACAATCACTCCTGCAGAAGCTGTGATGAGACTTGACTTTAGACTTGTTCCTAATATAGAGCCTGAAGACGTGATCAAAGGTCTTCAAGATCTTATCAAAAGACTTGGTCTATCAGATCTTGTGGAGATAGATATTAAAGATTCTTATACTTGGAGTAAGACAGATCCTAAGTCTCCTTATGTAGAAGCTGCTAAAAAAACATATGAAGATATGAACATGAGATCTTATGTGATACCTATTCTCCCAGGCTCAGCACCAAGCTATTTATTCACAAGAAAACTAGGGATCCCAATGATCTCGACGGGGCCCGGCCACGGAGGAAGAGCTCACGCACCTAACGAATATATAATTATAGACACTATACCTGGAATAACAAGTTTCACAGCATTATATCTACTAGAGATCGCATCTACAAAAATATGATAAAGATTATGAGAATAAACCTAATGTTTTAAGCATACTCTTCACGATCGATATGATCTCTCGTGAAGAATATTTTCTTCGGATCAATATATAATATTGTTTTTTCATATATTCATCTAAATACTTCTCAACATATCTAATGTTTCTAACAATATTTTTCATAATCTCACCTTTTTTAACATTGTATTTTTCTGATAAAACATCTATATATCTGGCAACCTCGTTAAGATCACAATATCTCAGATACCTAAGATCTAAAATAGTTTTTATAATATCATGAGCCGCAAGATCTATTTTATCACCATAGTCTTTTCCCAGCTTCTCTATTATTTTAGAAGCCATCTGATACTCAATAACGGTAATATTGATCTTTTCTCTCCCAAATTCAAAAGGCAGCTGTATCTCATATGATTTATAAGGCATATCTTTTTTAAAAGATATCTCGAATCTTATGTAATCAATTTTTGCATCTCTGATCTTAAGAACTTCTTCAAATATTTTTCTAAGTCTTCTAATCAGATTAAAAGACATATTTATATTTGCAACACTTCTAACATATCTATAGAACTCGAGACCGCTCCATCTCATTAACACAGGCATTCTGAGAGACAATATGTCAGGGAAATAATCTTTCTCAATATCATACTCAGCCTGATACAGATCTAGATATCTTCTCTCATCAACTGGAAGTCTGACTTTATATCTTTCAGACAAGGCTGCGTTAAACACTACTATCTCTTCTAAAAGCTCTCTTTTATTTGATACATTAAGATTCCAATTCGCATCAAGATCATATGTAAATCGTGGAGCCTCATCTTTTGATGATATAAACAGATAATTTAAAATAGATCCTCCTCCAAAAGAGATTTTTTCTTTAAAAAATTCTGTAAGCTCTTTTAATATAAAAATTATGTAATAAACTCTCTCCAAGCTCTGGATCAGAGTTTGTCTCTCGTCATCGGAAAGAACTTGTATGTTGTCACTGATCCTTTCAGCCTCTTTCTCAAGAATCTTTATGTCTGGAACGATTCTCATGATCTCTTTTTTAAACTCTGTCAGAAAACTCTTTTCGTCATCAGACTTTTTTCTCATATGTTTCTAGCCTCTATGATCCTGTTATCTAACAGGTATGGGATCATAACTGTCAGATTTCTTATATACTTCTTATCCACCATCCTCGGCACGAATAGTTTCGTAGGTATCTTATTGCCGACTAAAGTTTTGTAATATGTTAATGCTGTCGCAATTCTTCTTCTCCCTTCTGCCGAGGATCTTTCTATGATCTCATCTAGATCCATAAGATCATAATTTAATAAAATATCTGGTATATACTCCTCCCAAGACTCATCATATGATATTAAATCAGCATATCCTTGCTCTGGATCTGCTTTTGAAACATAATTATCCCAGTCGAATCTATATTTTCTCCCACGAAGAGTAGTATAGACAGTGACACACAAATCACATCTAATATTGATCTTTCCACGCAGTCTTTTATCAATGACAATCAAAGTCTTTCTAAAACCAAACCATCTCTGAAACATGGGAGTGAAAATATAATACATTGTGTCAGGTAGAGATCTTTTTAAAAAATCTATTTTATCATCACCAGATCTAGGGATCATATCAATAATCATGTTAACAAGCTCTGAACCTTTATCACTCATCACATATCCTTTTCCTACTCTTAATATCATTTTTGAATCCTCAAGTAATCTAAAGAATCTATATACGAAAGATAGATTAACTCTATATATTCTAGATATAGATCTAGGTGTCACTGGAAGACCTATATAATGACTTTTTGCAAGAGCCATCATAACAGCAACTTTATATTTTGCACCGAAAAACTCCTCAATAAGCATTTATACATCCTATAATATGTTATAGATACTTAAATTATAAAAGTGATTATATATAGAATATCATTTTCATATGAAAGATCCTTGAAATATCATTTGATACATATGATCATATGATTAAGATCATAAATGAAGAAAGATCTCTTCAGCCAGTTCTTATATAGCTAAGAAATAATAATTAAAAAGCTGTTGTGAAACATTTTTCTAACTTCTTCTTCCAATGGGAAATATTAGTGCAGGCATCTCTTCTTCACAGTCTATCTCAAGTAGTCTACAAAGTTCCTTGTCATAAAATGCTCCTACGGCAACTGTGGCCAGTCCTAGAGCTTCTGCAACTAGATATATGTTTTGTCCTGCGAATCCTGTGTCTAAAAGTGCATATTTATATGCTCTGAGACCGTATTTAGAAGCTGTTCTTTGATATACTATAGTGAGTATGATATTTGCCGAAGCCTCTGAAACATGCTCCTGATCTAATGCTATTTTCTCAAGAATCTTTCCATAATCACCTTCTTTAAGTCTCTCCAAGACATGTTCACCAGGGTTATAATGATATATTCCTTGAGAAAGATCTTTAATATTTAACGCGACCAGATAAGCCTCGACAGGCTGAAGAGCTCCTGCGCTAGGATAAACTCTCTTAGGTCCTCCCCACCATGTTCTTCCAGTTATTCCTACGGTATAATATAATAATGTTGAGATCTCATCTAGAGTAAGAGGTTTTCTGGAATATCTTCTTCTACTTTTTCTAGACCTGATCACTTCAAAAAGATCTGTTCCAGCCTTCTCTAAAGGCTTTGGAAGAGAGATCCTAGGATTATTAGGATAACTCTTGTAATATCCATCTGAAGTATAAAAAAGATCTGTGCCATAATAATCTGGAGATAACATAGAGATATAATGATAGATCATTGTAAGATCTTTTTTCTCATAAGATCTTTTCACGCCTTCATAAAAGAATCTTCTAAGATCATCTGATGAATCCTCTAAAATCTTCTTGAGAAGATCAAAAGTCCTCTCAATATTCAAAATCTCATCCCTAATTTGAATATTTATGAATAAAATAGATAAACAGAGATCATACGAAATCATATTATTATCAAGGTAGATTTATTAGGAGACAACATGGATGTAATTATTGTAGGAGGAGGAGTATACGGTCTATTTATAGCATATCACCTTGTTAATGAAGGTCTTAAAGTGACGCTTATAGATCATAACGAGCCTGGCGCATGGTCTAAAGCAGCTGTAGGGATCCTTGAATACAACATGTTTAGTGCTAACATGATCAACTCTATGAGTTATATGATGAGATATATAAAAATGTTGAGAAGTGGCGAGACTGAGCTTAGATATATCAACACGGGATGGCTTCGTATATATCTGAGGAGTATGATTAGGAGACGCGACATATTTGATAAAGCTATTAATGCTGTGAAAAATATAAACAACTACTCTAGAAAAATCTATCGTGCATTTGCTGAAGAGAAAAATGATTTTGAATATTCTGAAGAGCCTTTGTATGAGATTGCTAAAGATATTGAGAAGATTATTAAAGAGGCTAGAAAAGATCCTTTGAATCCTAAGTATGAGATTGTAGAGATCATGGGTAGACAAGCTGTCGCTTATCATGATGTGGCCAAGCTCTCAACAGATCTTTTTATAAAAAGATTGTTGAAAGATCTTGAGAAAAAGATCTTTTTTAGAAAAGCATTTGTATGGGATGTTCATAAAGATGCTGTTTATCTCGACAACGGGGAGATATTGAGAGGAGAAAAGATCATAGTCTCCGCAGGCTACTGGGCTTCTACGCTAGGGATCCCTATAGCACCTTTCAAAGGATATGGTTTGAGAATAAGATCATCTTTTAAACTTAGAAACATGATCTATTCAGATGAGAAAGGGATATTTATGGCTCCATTCAGCAGATGGATAAAAATTTCCTCAAGATTCGATCCTGATTCAGGCGTTGAGACAAGACCTTTAAGAGATATCATAAGAAGATCCAGAGAGATCCTTGGAGATCTAGAGGTTATAGACATATCAATAGGCTACAGACCATGTACTCCAGACGGCCTACCAATAATAGACAGAATAAATGAGAAGATATATGTCTCAACCGGAGGATGCAGACTTGGATGGACACAGGCTCCTGGAGCAGCAAAGATCATGGTCGACCTAGTCTTGGAAAGAATAAGAGAGACACCTTTTAAATTAAACAGATTTATATAAAGATCTACGTATAAATGAACGAGAATAGATCTATATAGCTAAATAACATTAAAAAGGATCCTTCATCTCTTCTCCTGTCTCTTCTCCTCCTTCTTCTCAGCATATTTCTTTATCGTCAATGCTCTCACTATAGTAGCATATATATGAAGTTTCCAAGCCTCAGGATATTCGCCATATTCTTTAACAACTTTTCTAGCAAGCTCAAGAAACTCGTCAGCCTCATCCAACGTAAGCTCCCATCTCTCACTTTTATCAAGATATTCTCTGAGTTTCTCCCACTCTTCTTTAGCAAGAGGATTGGCAAGAGCAAGTCTCATAACTCTACGAGCCTCTCTAACAAGGATCTCAGCAGTATCACTTTTCACAACTCCCTCTCTACTTAAAAACTCTATAAAAAACTCTTGATAAAAAGTGAAAGCATTGCCAAGCCTCTCGATCTTTCTCAAGATCCTATTCTCAAACTCATCAAATTTTTTATCAATCTCTCTAAACCGCTGATCAATAGCGTTAAACTTGTCCTCAATCTCGCCAAACTTTTTGCCGAGCCAATAAACCGTGCTGATCATTGTAGCAAAAGC
>WYEN01000022.1 GCA_009903825.1 Desulfurococcales archaeon | reverse complement strand
ATGGGCCCTAGAGATAATACTTGTATCAGTATACAACAGATCTAGCTTAATAGAGTTTTTATTTGCAACATCTCTAGCTGGCACATTCTATGGGATCCCTCTGATAGATAGAGAGATAAAAATTGATACAGAGACCCTGATATATCTAATCTATCTAGCACTGGTATGCTCACTAACAGCAGTACTCCTCCAGATATACGGACAAAGACATGTGTCAGAGAAGACGGCGGCAGTAATATTTCTTCTAGAGGAGTATAGTTTCACCGAAGATCTTTTATAGAATAGAAAGGCGACTCTTGAGAAAAAAAAACTTAAAGTAATGATACTTAATGAGAGAAGATCTCTTATAGAATTGAAAGTAAGTGTGTATTTTAATTTATCTGATTAATATAATGTTTATGGGAGGATTCTTGGGTATTGCTTTGTTAAGCAACTCTTTAAAGGCTCAGAGGCTTCGTATCTATATTAATGATATGTGGGGGGCGGCAATATCTAAATTTTATCTGAGGCTCTCAGAGAGACTGGGCAGTGTCTTCACAGCTTTGTTGGCTTTTGATGAAAGGTCTGAGATTTATGAGAGTAATGTTCTTGTCATTGTGAAAGACAAAAGTTTTGATGTTGTAAGAGAGATCGTGAGGATCAAGAGAGAAATCGAGAAGGAGTATGAAGATAAAATCGTTATCAATCCATTTATAGCGAGAGAAGATGAGGAGGATGTCATCAAGACGTTCATAAGAGCTTCTCAGACAAGCAATTAAAGATCTTGAGGTTGGATGTTATGATAAAGCTGTTTCAGCAACATATTTCGCTGTCAGAAAAGCTGCAGAAGATCTTCTTAAAAAATTAGGCGAGTATATACCTAGAAGAGATGACAAACTGGCTAACGCCATCGAAAACAAAGGTCTCACCGAGGTAGCTGAGATCCTCAGAACATTATATATCTATAGAAAAGATGCAGACTATGGAGAGGGAGTGTCAGAAGAAATAGCCGTAAGATGTGTAAGAGACGCAGAAAAAGCTCTGGACATTATAACAAAGATAATCGAGACTTTATGATAGCTCTATGTAAAATCTTTCTAATCTCTTGAGACAGAATTTCTAAGCTTAATATCAGATGTATCTTGCTTAAAAGATAGAAACAACATGATAGATTTCAGCACACACTTTACATGAAAAACTTATAGTCACACACTTTTCAAGACACATCATCTGAGAGGCTGTATAATTATGTTCTCAAGATGATCTATTGATAAAATTGAGAGAGAATTATCTGATATTAATTGTAGAATCGAAGATAGATATTATAGTTAATTATTAAGCTAACCTATATTATCTTGGTGTGATATTGTCTTCATTGACCGCTGATATGATTATTGATCTTTTTGAGAAAGATATGAAAGCTAGAAAAAGACTTGCAGAACTTATTATCGTTGAGCCTGACATAAGACTTGCACTTATAAACGCTGTCTTAAGAGATGTTGCTACTAAAGATGATGTTAAGACTCTAGAATCTATGGTCAGAAGCGAGATCAAATCTCTTGAAAACAGGATCCAAGAGCTATCTAATATAGTGTCAGAGTTGAGAGGCTCTTATAGAGAGCTTAGTAAAAGAATTGATGATCTAGAGGTTAGAATGAATGATCTTATGAAAACAATAGATGCGAGAACAAATGATCTTGACAAAAGAATAAATGATCTTGATAAGAGAATTGATACACTAGATAAAAGAATAGATGCATTAGACAAAAGAATAGACTCATTAGACAGGAGAATAGACTCACTGGATAAAAGAATTGATCTTGCGATCAAAATAACGCTTATTTTAACAGGATCTGTTATAGCAACACTTTTAACAGAGATCATATCAAGAATCATATTCATAAGATAAGATAAAAATAAAAATCTGACAAATTCTTCTTATTATAAAAAACTATGTCAAAACATCTCTTAATAAGCTGTTAGATGTCATGAGACCTCATACGTATCTATTGAAAAAGCTAAAAATATATCAGAAGGATCTTTTGAAAATATGATATATATGTGTGGAGATCAATCTTTAACAACTTTTCTTTACTCTCTCAGCTTAAGCAACATAAGATCTTTAAGAGTCTTCATATTCATAATCTATTTTATATATTCATTTCTGCTGTAATTATCATGATAATGATAATTATAAGATTCATAATATTACGTCATAGAAAACAATGATCTATACATATAAAGATCTTGAACTTTTCTACTTATTTCTTCAATATTTATTCTGATCTGCTTGGGTCTATTATATGGCCTATGAATAAGACCGCTTTACTCTTGCTGTCTCTTAACATATATATAAAAGGCTTGTTTATCACCACCTCCTCTGGATATATTATCGCTGATGTGACTATCAAGACCCCAGTGGCTGCAGCTGCTTCTGTACCTTTTTCATTGACCTTTATCACTGCTTGATGAACTATTTTAGATACATAAGCTCCTCCGCCTCCACGGATCATTCTACTTAAGTCTGCTTCTGGAGTAAATATCTTTCTGATGCCAAGTTTCATAAGATAGCTATTCATATCTATATTAAATGTGACATTGAATTTAGGCATAATAAGATGAGCATAGACGCCTGGTCTTGAGATATCTAGTTTATACAACGCATCTTTGATATATTCTTTATATCTCAAAGAGAATTCTGTAAAATTGTTAGGCATTATAATGATCATTGATATACTGGTGTCTTTATAAGGGATCTCTACGGCGACATAATTGTTTTCTCTAACAATCTTCATATGATCACCTGCGACGTCCATGGCTTTGACATTGACCCAGCCGTTTTTAGTCAAAAACTTGATCTCTCCATATGATTTAAACTCTTTCAGCCATAGGCTTTTGAAATATATTACAGATACTAATACAGCGATTGTAAAGTCGGACACATCTGATCTATCAATAAGCCTCCTTATCGATCCATTAGTCTTCACATCAACCCATTTATTAACTTCATAAACAAGCTGATCAATATCATCGAAATATTTTATTTCACCATTGAAACACTTCTCTATTTTCTCAATATAATCTTCTCTAAATGACTCTCTCAAAACACCTCTGAACCATGCTGCATTTCCCATATAAAATGTTGTGTCTCCGCCTGAGCCTAACGGAAGTATAGAGAGAAGACGTTGATAAGCCTCACAAACATCAACGTTATAAAGACCTAATGCTTTTCCAAGCTCATCTCTAGTATCAGATTCGGTTCCTTCATAAAGCATTGTGAGAGCAACATAAATGTTAAATGGAGATAAAACAATATTCTCATCAACATAATTATTTAACGAGAGTCCATATAGATCTATTGTGAAACTATTGATCTTTTCAACAAGCTCAGACATGCTCAAGCTTCTGACGACAACAGCTGGAGAAATGTTTTCATGAAAAGTTTTTATCAGATAAAAAGTTGAGAAACTAATTGCGATAAATATCATCAGCATATAAACTATGATCCTATTCTTCATCATATCTCTAAACCCGTTAAGATCATTAGATATTATAATTATAACTCTAATCTTTGAACAAAATGTTCAAAAAATTGAACAATAAAGATCAGAGGAAAACATTATTAGAAGAACTAAAACATTATCATTTTCAAAGGCGACACGTCTATGAATTATCATAAGTTGTGAGAGATATATAAACTAAGAAGAAGAGGATTCAGAAGTTCTTGACGAAGTATATAAGTTCTATAAGGCTGAGAAGTAGAGTGAGACTTTTATCTATTCTCGTAAGATTATTAAAAATATTGAAGTTTATTACTATAATAGTTGCGGATATTATCAAGGTTATAATCATCGCCTGCAAAAATACATTCGAAGGCTCTATATCTATCTCCCTTAAAAATATTCAAAAAATGCAAATACATTTTTCATCTATCAACTAGCTAAATTAACACGAGGTTTTCAAATGATTCTCGAGAATATGATGTCTAATAATAGATCATTGTTATCATCAGTTTTTCCCAGGCTTTAGAAACATATGTGATATTTAAATCTAACGTGGGAAAATACTTTAAGAGAGTCTCTGATGAGTAATACTGAGGACTGGATTTATAAACTTTTTGTTGAGAAAAGCGTGTTGTATCTGAGAGTATTAAATAAAATATGGGAGAAAGCTGGTGAAGAGGCTTTTAACATAAAAAGATTGTTAGATTCGCTAGGGGTTAAAGAAGGATCTTTAGTATTAGATCTTGGATGTGGCAATGGCAGAATAGCTATTAATCTCGCCAAACTCGGCTATAAAGTGTATGGTGTTGATATCTCACCAGTTTTCATAGAAGATGCTTTAAAGAAGGCTAGACTTTATAATGTTGAAGACAAGACTTTTTTCAAAACATGTGATGTCAGAAAAATAGATGAGGAATTTGATAAAAACAAATTTGATGTTGTTTTTATGTATTGGAGCACAATCTTAGGTTATTATGATGAAGATACTGACAAAGATATTTTAAGAAGGATCCGTAAGATAACAAGTGAAGGTGGTTATCTACTTATTCTAAACACTGTAATCTATGATCTGGCCGTGTTAAGAGCCGGAGTCTTAGGCAGCGATGTCAGCTATTTTAATGAGATAGATGATGAGCTTGTCATAATAGAGAGGCCTTCATTTGATCCGGTCAGATCAGTCTCAAATACCACTTGGCTATTTTATAAGAAGGTTGATAAAAATCTTATATTTATAGACGAGATAAAATTAAGACTTAGAATATATACGCTACATGAGCTAATTAAATTTGCTGAGGAGAGCGGTTGGCAATATATAAATGCCTACAGAGATATAACAACATTAGGACCTTACAGACCTTTATTTAGTAGCTTAAACATAGTTTTTAAAACAAAATGATCTATTCGGTTTATTGTCACATATATAATATCCGACGTATATATTAGAGGAGGATTTTTATGAACAAAATATTTTTCTCAGAGATAGTCAGAGACCTTTATATACTACAGTATAGAGATTATGAGACAAAATTTTTTGAAGGCATCTGGAGTATTCCTGAGGGAGTCACATACAATTCCTATATATTAGGTACAGATGAGGGGCTGATAATAGAAGATCTATTATAGAATTGAAAGTACATGCTTGCGTATATAATCACTGTTTTTCCAGGCTTCTTGAAGATCTATTATAGAATTGAAAGAAACATATGATATCATATGTTAAATGATATAGTCTTCATAAGAATATTTTTATGATGAGTTTCATGAAGATCCTTGTGTTATCTGATGTTCATGGTAATACAGATGCTTTGAAGAAGATTCTTGAGAGCGTC
>WYEN01000043.1 GCA_009903825.1 Desulfurococcales archaeon | reverse complement strand
ACAGGAGTATTAATGATACTTCTCTCAATAATAATGATCATGACCTCTTCAATAAGTGAGGTCGTTGAGAAAAAATTTGACATAAAGATCAATATAGACGAAGGTTTCACAGATATTTTACAAAACATGTTAAGTATAGAAGAAGTCAGTGAAAGCATAAGTGGTGTGATGAATCTAACAAATAGATGTCCAGGGCCTGTCAATATGTCTATATACACGCCTCCCCCGGTGAATATTAGCATCTCTGAAACTCTTGATCCTAATAAAAGCGTTATTATACAAAATGTCTCATTAAATACTTTGATAAGAATATATCCTTTTAAAAATTGTTTTGTAGAGATCAATGGTTTAATAATTTATAGAACATATAGATATGCATGGCTTAATCTCTTTGCATTTGTGTTTGTCGCATCAGGATCTATAATGATCTTTAGACATATGATATATAGCATGAGAAGATTCGAAAAGTCTCAAGAATAGATCTGCTCGATGTCTATCTTCGTCATCTTTTATATATATGTCAAGACATTATTTTTGGTGTATAAGTTGGCTGATAAATACGATCTTGTGGTGATCGGTGGGGGGCCGGGCGGCTATCCTGCTGCTATAAGAGCTTCTCAACTTAATCTTAGAACTCTCTTAGTTGAGGAGAAAGATAGATTAGGAGGCGAATGCACATTATATGGATGTATACCTACTAAAGCTATGCTGAGATTCTCAAAATATTTTTGGGAGGTTAAGAGAAACATATTTTTCAGAGGGAGAGAGTATTTAGATCTTGATTACACAGGCTTTATGAGTAGAGTAGAAGAGATCGTGTCAAAAATATCTTCTGGCATAGATTATCTTTTGAAAAACTATGAAGTAGAAGTTTTGAGAGGAAGAGCTGAGATTATTGATAAAGAGACTGTGAGCATAAACAATGGCGAGAGAATTATTAAGACATTGAACATAATAATTGCCACAGGCTCAGAGCCTTCTTATCCGCCTAATATTGTTGTTGATAAAGAGATTATTCATGATAACAGAAGTATTTTAAGTCTGAGGAGAATGCCTTCAAACATTATTATAATTGGAGGAGGTTATATAGGGGTCGAGTTTGCCACGATATTCTCTAGAATAGGTTCTCAAGTTTATATTGTTGAGATGATGCCGAATCTTCTTCCAGGCATGGATGTTGATGTCTCGAGAATGATAGAGATCTTTTTGAGAGAACGTGGAGTAAAGATCTTTAAAAACACTATTGTCAAAGAGATTAAGAAAGTAGGTGGAGGAGTGGAGGCTATGTTATCAAATGGATCAAAGGTTTCTGGAGACATAGCTCTTGTGGCGACAGGAAGAAGACCTAATACACGCAACATAGGTCTTGAGAAAGTTGGCGTTAACATTGACGAAAAAGGCTTTATAAAGACTGATAGTCATATGAGGACTAACATAAATAATATATATGCCTCTGGAGATGTGGCTGGCCAGCCTATGCTTGCTCACAAAGCTTTTATACAAGCAGTTGTTGCTGCTGAAAATGTTGCTGGTTTAAATAGTGTATATGAGAAATCTTCTATTCCTCAGGTTGTCTTCTCAGATCCTGATATAGTTCAGGTTGGAATGACAGTTGATGAGGCTAAGAAGAGAGGTTTCAACGCTGTTTCTACAAGAATATTTGGTGGAGGAGTTGCTAGATCAGTTGTTGAAGAATGTGAAAATTGTTTCATAAAAATTGTTTATGATAAAGATAGCGAGAGAGTTCTCGGGATCATTATTATGGCTCCTGAAGCCTCAGAGCTTGCTGGAGAAGCATCTCTTATTATAGAGAACGGGCTGAGCATTAAAGATCTGTCTAAAGCTGTTCATCCTCATCCAACAATCTCTGAGTTCTTTAAAGAAATAGTCGATTATATCGAGAGAAGATCTACTCATTATCTGATCAAGAGATGAGAAAATTTATTAGCCTCTTCTCATAGGATTAACAATAGACTGGAGAAGATCATGCCTATAGAGCCTAGATTTATTGTTGACACAATGTTAGGAGATCTAGCTAGATGGCTAAGGATCCTTGGCTATGACACTTTATATAGCAATAAATATGAGGATTGGAAGATTCTTAAGACTTCTGAAAATGATAAGAGAATTATAGTGACTAGAGATAGAGGTCTTTTTATAAAAGCTAGAAAAAAATCTCTTGATGTAGTCTTGATCGAGGGTGAGGAGATTTATGAGATGTTAAGAGAACTTAAAACTCTTCTAGGAATCAGATTAGAGATTGATCCTGACGACACTAGATGTCCTATATGCAACACCCCTTTGAGAAGAACCACCTCATTAAATGATGTTATAGGAAGAGTCAGTGATAATATTCTTAAAAAATATAAAGAGTTCTGGATCTGTGATAAATGTGGCAAGGTCTATTGGAGAGGTAGACATTGGAGAAGTATTGAGAAAATTCTTGAGAAAGCCAAGGTGGGAAGATGAGGATCTTGATATATTTATATGGAGAGCTGGTCTCAGAGCTGGGCTGGAGCCTTAAAGAGTTTGAGATTAATGAAAAGATCAGTTTAAAAGAGTTTTTTAAGAAATATCTGCCTGAAATATATGAGAAGACAATAGATTCTGATGTGATCATAATGACAAAAGGTCTTGTGATCCCTTTGAGAGACATAGACAAGATATTAGTTGAAAAAGATATGGAGATCATAATTCTTCCAATAGTCTCAGGAGGATAAATATCTCTGAGGATAAAAATTGGAGAAGCTTTATCTAGTTATTGCTGAGGCAGCTTTAGAGCTTGTTCCTGAAGAGATATGGAGTGGCAGAGACGTTATTAAATCTGCTATGAGAAGAGGCAAAAAACCTTCAGAGATTCTTCTAGACATATCTCTACACTATAGATCTATGAGAAAATTATCTGAATGGTATAAAAGAGGAAGACCAGATCTTATCCATACGACATTGCTTGTCGCAGGATCCTCAGAAATATGGAGAAAAGGTCTTGTGAAAACTATTATAGAGACTAGACATGGACTTCTCATAATTAAAGAGAAGACTAGGATCGTGAGAAATTATAACAGATTCATAAGTTTGATAGAACAAGTCTTTTTAAAAGGCTCCGCACCTCCTCAATCTTCAGATCCTTTGATCAGGCTTTTGAAAAAAGATCTTTTGGATTACATAGAGAATGATATTAAACCAGACACTGTATTTATATTTCATGAGAGAGGTGAGAGAGGAGATATAAAGAAGATCATAGAGATCATAATAAACTCTGTGAGACCTGTTATTATAGTAGGAGGATTTCAGAGAGGAGATTTCTCAAGAAGATTATTAGAGGCTCCGTATAAAAAGATCTCGATATCTGATGAGATCCTTGATACATGGGCTGTCGTATGTAGAGTATTTTCACAGCTCGACATATCTTTATTCTCGTGAAGATTTTAATGTTATTAAAAATATTTTCTCATGGTGTCTTAATGAAAGGTTTTAAAACTCTTGTCTCTGCCGGTGATGCTGTCTCTATTGTTTTGAATAATATTGATATTAATTTAGAGAGCGAATATGTGGGTCTGCAAGATTCTTTGGGGAGACATGTGTCTGAAGATATATTTGCTCAATATGATGTGCCTCCTTTTGATCGTAGTGCTGTAGACGGCTTCGCCTTAAGATCTACAGATGTGATTAGTGCTTCATATAATAATCCTGTTGAGCTTAGAGTTGTTGGAAAAATATATGCGGGATCTGACGTAAGAAAGATTCCTAAGTTGAGAGAGGGAGAGGCAGTAAAGATATTTACTGGAGCACCTATTCCTGAAGGTGCAGACGCTGTTGTTATGATAGAACAGGCTCGAGAAGTGGGAGATAAAGTATATATTAATAGGCCTGTGGCACCTCTACAGAATATATCTAGAAGAGGTGAAGATCTTAGGAGAGGAGATCTTATTTTAAGAAGAGGCGACAAGATAAGACCTTGGCACATTGGTATATTAGCTTCTCAAAATATTGTCAAAATACCTGTTTATAGAAAAATAAGAATAGGAGTATTATCAACAGGCTCAGAGCTTGTTGAGCCTGGCGAGGAGATTGATTTTGAAAGTGGAAAAATCATAAACAGCTCTAAGCCTATGTTGATGGCTTTGATAAGAGATGAAGGATGTGAGCCTATTGATCTTGGCACGGTCCCTGATGACATAGAAATTATAAGAAACAAGATTCTTGAGAATATTGATAAGGTAGATATGATGATCACGACAGGAGGATCAAGCGTTGGAGAACAAGATCTTGTTGCTGAATCTATAAAAACAATAGATGGACACAAGATATTGTTTCACGGTGTGAGAATAAGACCTGGCAGACCCGCGGGTCTTGCTATAGTCAGAGAGAAGCCTGTCTTCATGTTCTCAGGCTTTCCAGTTGCGGCTTTAGTAGAGTTTCAGCTTTTTATACATCCTCTGATAAAAAAGATCTATAGAGCAAAAGAAGATCCCAAGCCTCTTGTAAGAGCCAGACTTACGAGAAGAATAGCTAATCCTCCTAACACAAGATCTTTTGTGAGAGTGAGAGTTTTTGAGAAAGACAATAAATTATATGCAGAGCCTCTGGCAATAACAGGATCAGGAATTTTATCAACGCTAGTTAAAGGAAACGGGATCCTTATAATAAACGAGGATCTTGAGGGATATGACGAGGATCAGGAGGTTGAGATAGAACTTATAAATTATATATTTAGAGAACAAGATCTTCAGTAGGCTCGATCCCTATATCATAAAAAACTTTTCTTATCCTCTCATTAATTGTCTCAAATATTTTAGTCAGAAAAATCTTTTCCATGCTATTAATCTCTCTGTTATTATTAAGAAGTCTTATCTTCATCAGATATCTATAATTATCAGGAGATCTATAGAATTCAAATCTAATCTTCAGAACATATGAATCATTTGTTAAAACATATTGAATAGATGAGAGAGATTCTGGAACAATATAAAGATAGCCTTCAAACAATATGTTGACTCCATCCATTAATCTCACTTTATATCTAACTCCTCTCTTCTTTTTAATCTTGTAAGTCTCTTGACTCGCATGATCAAATAAATTATCAATATTATTAATCAGCTTATTATATAACTCTTTCGGTTTATCAATGTAATATTTAGCTATCATTGTCATATATTATCTACCTCTTTAACGGTCTCTATCTCTAGTCTCTACTCTGCCTATAAATTTAGTTACAAAAAATATATATACTATACCCATAGAATCATTATTATACATCTCATCAAGTATCGATTTTTAACGTGTAAGGATGTTTTATGACGGGTGATACTTGCTTCTTAAAATCTTTGTAAGGCTTTAAAATG
>WYEN01000118.1 GCA_009903825.1 Desulfurococcales archaeon | reverse complement strand
CATCTCATAGAATGTTGCCATAATGAGAATTATGAATCCTATCAAGACTATCATGAATCCTATCAATATAATGCTTAACATTTCAATCCCGTCCATAGCCGTATAAATATTTTTATTAGATAAGAATAAAAATCTAAAGAATTATTCAGACAGATTTTCCAGCGATCCTCTATATATATGAAGATATTTCTAACGCGTTTAACATTATAAATGATGTTAAAAAGCGATTCATCTTGCCAGGTTTTTTATCTTTTAAATAGATCGGTGCAATCTATCTTTGGTATAATTTAGATAATACATTTTTAACTCTTACAAAAAAATGTTTTCTAGATAGATTTTCAGAAAAACTTTATTAATAATAAGCTGAATAATACATAGGCATACACATGAAACCAAGCTATGCTTATCCATGGCGAGATACTATAGAGTATATAAAACTTAGATTGGAAGAGGCGATACAAGAGGCTGAGCTTGCCATAAAATTTCTTGATCAAGGGCTTTATAGAAATGCCTCTGGAAAAGTCTTTCAGGCTTGGAAGGCTTTAATGTCTGCTGCAGCAGCAAAAAACAGAGAGCTAATAGCTAAACATTATACAGGTGTTGCCAAGGACAGAACCGGCAGAATCAGGTCTAGAGCAGACCTGATAATAGCCCTGATGCCTACTACCAGGCTAAGAGAAGTTGCATCAATATTGGTGGAGGTGTATGGCAGAGAGATTCTACATCTTACAGACATAGCGATCAACATTCACGAGTTTCAGTACAACGGCTTAGATCCTGAAGGAATTGTAAGCCGATACACAAATTTAAATGATGTTGAGAAAGACATCAAATATTTGACTGAGAAGATCATTGAATGGGTCAGGAGATTAAGTCAGACATGACACACGAGACCCAGAGATTCGAAACTCAGCCCTTAAGAGCAGGGAGGCTGTTTCTGTTTTCATAATTACTCGCAGCGTTTGTATTTACTGATGTCCAATAATTCTCAAAAAATTTATAGACTTCCAAAGCTTATATAATTGATCGACGCCTATGAGCTCCTGAGATCCGTAGGGCTGTGAAGTCTCTGGCGACAGAGACTGAGCTTCTACGGTGAGAGGGTTCAGAGAGCCATTGAGAGATAGACGACGGAGAGCCTGAGACCAATAAATATTAAGAGCAATGAATCGCCATCTATCGAGAAATGGTCATAATAGCTGTTATACATATGTTTTAAGCTGAGACAGATCTGTGAGCGATGAAACATATTTTATAATTTTAGATAACATGAGCGATCTTTGTATGTGATCTCTCTCTTCATATTCTCATTGTTAATCAATGTTTTTAAGATTTTATCTTTCATTCTTTATATTTATATTTTTCATCTACAAAACATGGTTGACATCAATGGCTGATATTGCTGTGAGCACACGTGGCCTGGTGAAGATTTATAGTAATACTGTTAAGGCTCTGGACGGCGTCTCTATAAATGTCAATCATGGTGAAATTTTCGCAGTGTTAGGTCCTAATGGTGCGGGTAAGACGACTTTGATGAGAATATTAACTACACAGTTGAGGCCTACATCTGGAGAGGCCTATGTCCTTGGTTATAATGTTGTTAGTGATGGCGATAAAGTGAGGAGATTCATTGGTTATGTGCCACAGGAGTTTAGTGTATGGACTGATTTAAGTGGTTATGAGAATCTATTGATATATGCAAAGATCTATGGTGTGCCTAGACATGAGATTAATGAGAGAATTAATGAAGTCCTCAGATTCATGGATCTTTCTGATGCGTCAAAAAGACTTGTCAGAACATACTCTGGAGGCATGATTAGAAGACTTGAGATTGCGACTGCACTCTTGATAGAGCCTGAGATATTGTTCTTAGACGAACCGACAATAGGGCTTGACCCAGCTGCTAGAAAGATGGTGTGGGATAAACTAACTGCATTAAATAAAGAACTGGGTTTGACAATATTTTTCAACTCTCATTATATGGATGAGGTGGAGATGTATGCTGACAGATTAGTAATACTTAACAAAGGCAAGGTCGTGGTCGAGGGAGCAGCTGATGAATTAAAAAGATCTGTTGGTGGTGAGGTGGTGGAGCTTACAGTAGATGATATGAGTAAAACAGTTCACAGAGTTAATGAGATGAACAGTCTTGGAATTAGAGATGTGAATATAGATAATGACAGAGGAATTGTTAGAGTAATTGTTGATAATGCTGAGGAGGCTTTGCCAGTGATAATTACAACATTAAGAGATGCTGGTGTGAGAATTATTAAGGCATCTATATCCAGGCCTACTCTTGATGATGTTTTTCTCAAATATGTTGGCGGTAAGATATCAGAGGAAGGCAGATTACAAGAGGTGAGAACGTTAAGAAGTGTTATTAAGAAAGGGTGAGCTTAATGTCTTTTATAAATGCTGTTGTAGCTTTTGTAGAGCTTGAGGCACGTAGAATCAGATATAACATTACTGAGGTTATAACAAGAGTTGTTCAACCAATACTTTGGCTAGTCGTCTTCGGACCTATTATGGCGAGCGTAAGAGCGCTACCGACTGACGGCATACCATATATAGCGTTTATAACGCCCGGCGTAATACTGCAGTCAGTGACTTTTGTATCGATATTCTATGGATTAACTATTGTGTGGGAGAGAGAGTCAGGAATACTGAAAAAGCTGTTGACCACGCCAGTGCCTAGGATCGCAATAGTGCTCGGCAGATCCTCTGCATCAGTCATTAGAGCATTTATGCAATTCATGATAATAACGCCGATAGCCTTATTAATAGGAGTTAGAATAGTGCCGAATCCGCTGGACATAATGTTTGTCATAATAATAATAACAATAACATCAGTAGGTTTCTCAGCATTCTCAATATGGATAGCAACATTCATGAAGACAAGAGAAAGATTCATGGGAATAGGACAGGCAATAACAATGCCTCTATTTTTCGCAAGCAACTCGATATATCCAATAAATATAATGCCGCCAATATTCAAGGCGATATCACTTGGAAACCCGTTGACATACTCTATAGATGCACTGAGAAAAACATTAATAATAGGGACATTAGACGGCCTGATCACAGACATAGTAGCTTTGATAATATTCACCACAATATTCACATTATTAGCATCAATTCAATTCAGAAGATTAATAGAGTAGATTACAAGCCATCCTCCTACTAGGCAATCACACAGTGAGACAAATATAGGATTGCAATAATTCACTAACTGTTGCAGCAATATTAAACATGACGATCAGTATTAACTAGATAAGTAGATTTTTCTATCTTATTCATGTCATTCTCAACCTTTGATATTTTAGAAACCTTATTCTTTAGGGCAAAGAGATATTGTCACTATGCCGTTTCTCAGTAGATGATAGCGAGATTCGAAACCAATAAATATGAAAGGCTATGAACCTCAGTCTACTTATCTAAGGCCTGAATATGTCTACTTCGATTCAGGCCTGCATTAAGGGCCTCCATTGACGTGATGTAATATGCATCAAAGGACTCATCATGCCTCAGCTTTCATGGGCAGAGGGGCGAAGGAGCCACCTTCTCAAGTCTCTCTCACGCTTCTTTTCTATCCGAGGAATTTCCTGACCCAATTTTCAGCGTGGATATAAGATATTATAATTACGGGCTGTATCGTAGGTATTAGTGCAGGAGCTATGGCGGCTTGTGGTCCTAGAGCTGAAGTTATAATGGCGGCAGCAATACTTTCATTCTTTCCCACAGAGAGAATAGCTACCGCCTGGTGATCCTCATATTTTATATGTAGAGCCTTGCTTATCGCAAGAGTCATGCCGAAAACCCCAATTATTGCAATGGCTTGGTAAACAATCACCTTGACAGCTACTAGCGGGTCTGAGATTATCTTAGCAGCCTGGCTGAAGACTAGCAGGAAGATAAGTGTAAGCACCGCCAGCATGGTCCAAAGCGAAAGCGGATCCTTAAGATACTCGTCCACGTATTTGCGGCCCTTCTTTTTCAGGATAATGTATCTGATAGTCTGCCCCACCAGCAATGGAACGATGAGAACCTCCACCAAAGATGTCACTATTGATTCTATTGGTACTGGTACTGAAGCGATATTAGCATAGCTCTTTATGATCAACGGTATAAGAGGAATGCCTATAATGATGGCGATAAGAACCAGAGCTGTAGCTAGCTCAAGGTTGCCTCTAACTATGAGGACATATCCTAGAGAGGCACTTGAAGCCGGGACTGCGTTGCCAGCTACAAAGCTTACGCCCACTTGAGGATCGCCAAGCGTAGGAGATAAAGCCATAGCAAGTACCGGAAACAACACATATCCATAGATTAAGTAGATAATTATAAACTTCCAGTCCTTAAAGCTCTTCACGAATCCTTCTGTCTTAAGCTGTATCATCGAGGGAAAAATTGTTAAAATCGCCATCGCAGTTATCAAGTTCGAGATCAGCGCCTTATTAGGAGCTATCACTGCCCTATAGTAGTAGCCTATGGGAATCGCAAGCAATATTATCAAGATGGTGTAAAGTATGAGATACTTCCTCATGTGAAGCGTTATCTTCTTTATACTCAATCATATCACCATTTTTATTGAAAATAGTCTAGGAGGTTAATAAACTTGACTGACTGGTCAATCAATTTTTTATTTATCTGTTTTATTTTTCTCTACTGAAAATAATTTAAGGATGAGATTTATGGAAGAAACTAGAAAGAGAATATTAGATGCGGCGATGAATGTTTTCGCCGAGTTCGGTTTTTTCAAGGCACCTGCCCGGCTTATAGCTGAGAAGGCCGGCGTCTCGAAAGGCCTGATATTCTGGTACTTCAAACGAAAAGACGATCTTATATCTGAGATTGCTTCGAGAGCTCTCCCCGTTGATATAATAGAAAATTGCCTCTCGAAAGATGTCGAGAGGAAAGAGCTTCTCAGATGCATAGGAAGCTCATATATATCTAAGTATAGTGATGAGAGAATGAAGAAGCTTCTTATACACTCTATATCGGCATCAAGCTCATATCCTCTGATATCTAAGATGCTTGATAGATCCTGTGGAGAGATGCTGAGAAGAGCTGCGTTAAGAGTTTTCGGAAAAGATGATAAGAAGAGTATAATCAGAATGAGAGCATTCTTCGGATCTCTGCTTTGCTACGTCTTGAATAGGCCCCAGGAAATTGAGGAGAAGGAATATATTGATGAGATTATATCGCTAGTTTATCACGAAAAGTAGCTTTCTTCTGCCAGCTCCAATTCATCAAAAAATTTATACTTGACATTTTCGCCTTCTCTGAAACTATTCATATTTCTCCCGAATTTCTAATCTATATATAGAAATTTTTGCTAATTACTGAAGCTCTCTCCACGGCGAAGAGAAATACTTCATCATATAAAGCCTTTGGAAAAGCTCGTCATTCTCCAAAGCTTTTTATACTCTTCTCTATCATTTCCCCAGCGAGCCTCTCCAATTCTCTAAAACAAATTTTTATCTATTGCTTAATTAGCTCTAGCTTCTATCTCGGCTTTTTCTCCTCATCGAGATTTCATTGTTGTTAAAAGGAGAGGAAGATCGAGAATATTTTAAGAAAGCTCAGAGAATTAGATCTTGAAAGATGCGGGGGGTGGGATTCGAACCCACGCAGGCCTACGCCAACGGGTCTCTCATCTATAGGCTGGAACTTGAGCCCGCCCCCTTTGGCCCGCTCGGGCACCCCCGCCCATATCTATATATTTATGTGAGAATAATAAGTTTGTCCAAAGATCTTTATCGCCGTGATCATTAAAAATTTTTTATTGAAAAATATTTAATTTTATACGGTGCCTATATGTCTAGAAGAGTTGTGATTATTGGTGCTGGCGGGAGAGATTTTCATAATTTCAATATATTCTTTAGAGATAATCCTGATTATCATGTTGTAGCTTTTGTCCATGTATCTCAGATCCCTGGTTTAAAAAGTAGAAGATATCCTCCTGAGCTGGCCGGCTCATTGTATCCCGAGGGGATCCCTATATATACTGAGAAAGATCTTGAGAAGATCATTAGAGAGAACAAAGTTGATGAGGCTGTGATAAGCTACAGTGATCTATCGTATAAAGAGCTTGGAAACATTATTAGCAGAGTAATTGCCTCAGGAGCTTCCGTAAGGATCTTAGGCCCTGACGAGACTTTCATAAGATCTATAAGACCTGTGATTGCAGTCACAGCTGTGAAGACAGGATCTGGAAAAAGCTCTCTATCAAGAAAAATCTCAGAGCATTTAAAGAGGAGAGGAGTGAGATTCGTAGTCGTGAGACACCCAATGGTTTATAAAGATCCTGGGAGAATGATCGTTCAGTATTTTGAGAGGCCTGAAGATCTTGATAAAGAAGATCTTACTATTGAAGAGAGAGAAGAGTATGAACATTATGTGCGAAGAGGTGTCAAGGTTCTTGCAGGAGTTGATTATGGAAAGATCCTTAGAAAAGCTGAGGAGATAGCTGATGTAATAATATGGGATGGAGGAAACAATGACTGGCCATTCTACAGGCCGGACCTGATGTTCACAGTTGTAGACGCTATGAGACCTGAGTATATCGATGAGAGCTTTCCTGGAGAAGTCAATGTTAGAATGAGCGATGTGCTGGTCATCAACAAGATTGATCAGGTTTCTAGAGAAGATCTTGAGAAGATAGAGAAAAAGCTTAGAAAAATGAATCCAAAGGCAGAGATCATAAAAGCTGTGAGCGAGGTTTCTGTAGACAGACCAGATCTTATATCTGGGAGAAGAGTCCTCGTGATAGAAGACTCTCCAACAGTGACGCATGGAGGAGCTAGATACGGCGCAGGCTATGTCGCCGCCAGAAAATATGGAGCCAGAGAGATTATTGATCCAAGGGGATGCGCCGTTGGAATATTAAGAGAGCTTTATAAAGAGTATCCTCATATGGCAGAGATCCTTCCATCAACAGGATACACAGAAGAGCAACTTAAAGATCTTAAGGAGACTATTGAGAGATGTTCTCCAGATGCTCTCGTCATTGCCACACCCTCTTCTATTGAGAAGATACTTGATATAAAGATCCCTTCGGCCAGAGTGTCATTTGATCTAAAGGTTGTTGAAGGAAGAAAAATAGAGGATATTATAGACGATTTTCTAGAGAAGATCAGTAGATGATTATCTCTCTAGATAATTTATCAATCTCTATAACAAGATCATCATCAGAGATAGTTATGTTGCTCTCAACTCTTACTCCAAAGGATCCTTGTATATATATCCCTGGCTCAACAGTAAAGACAACTCTTCTCTCAAGAACATCATCAGAGTTTATAGATAGATAAGGAGGCTCGTGAACCTCAACACCTATCCCATGACCAGTTCTATGAACAATATATCTTCCAAGCCCATTGTCTGTTAGACATGATCTTGAGACGATATCAATTTCAGAAGCTCTCACATTAGTCTTTATGCTTCTCAAAGTCTCTTCATAACAGTTTTTATATGTCTCAAAGATGTTCCTAAGATCTCTCGATGGAGTACCGATCATATATAGCCTGGTTAGATCAGAGACATAACCCTCTTCAACTCTCACACCAACATCAACAAGAACAAGATCACCAAGTCTCAGAAGTCTATTGGTAGGTCTGTGATGAGGATTAGCAGTATTTTCTCCAAAAGCTATTATAGGTTTGAAGCTGGGCTCAAGACCTTCCGAAGCGATCAGATTTGTTATCTGCATCTCAACAAATCTCTCTGACACGCCTGGAACAAGTATGTTATAAAGATCCATAAGGATCTTCTCAGTCTTTTTGACAGCATCAAATATTTTTGTAAGCTCTTCAACAGACTTTCTATACCTAAGATCTCTAGTTATTTTTGATAAAAGAAATATCTTCTCAGGAGAAAGCTTCTCTCTAAGAAACTCTAGATCCCCAAGCCTCATAGAGTCTTCGAAAAAACCTCTTCTACCAAAAATCCTCAGATCTCTAACAATCTTATCTAGATAAGGTCCTGGACCTGTTGAGTCGCTCCACACAACTATGTCTAGAAAATCTCTGAGATAATCATCTAGTTTGACAAGTTGTGGCGCTAGAAGAAGAGCTTCTCCATCAACATTTATAAATAATGCCATTAGTCTCTCAAGAGTCTCTTCACGAATCCCTGTGAAATAGATCATGTTTGGAGAAGGTGTGACAACTATATAGTCTCCACCAAGTCTCTTAAGATATGACACGGCTTCGCTAATTCTTCTCTTATACTCAGTTGTCGAGAAAACCATGATCCTCTCAAATAAAAATTGTGTATCAAAATATAAAAACAATGATCTTTTTGACAATTTATTAATAATCTATTTAAGAAATAATTGATTTGGTAATAAAATGTCTTCAGCTGAGATCTTTAGAAGAAAGATCATTACTTATATCGAGGAGAATAAAGATCCTTTGATCAAGGCGGCTTTCTACTCAGATGAAGAAGTGATGAACATAATGAGATCTTTAACAGAGAGATGGGAGAGATCAGGTTTTCAAGGAGTTCCTCTAGACCATGCAACATATGAAGAACTTAAGATTCTTGCTGAGAAAGCTGAGTATTATAAAGATGCTCCTAGAGAGACTTTTCTAAGAAAAATATTTAGAGAAGAATTCAGCGACTAGGCCTATAGATTGTTAAGCCATTTGACATACTCTACAAAGCTTTCCACAGGATCTTTAAATATATAGCCAGATCTTTTGATGAACTTATCTGAGGATATCCTAAGATCTTTCTCAGACAACACGTCTATAAATCTTCTCAACATCTCATCTCTTAAAAAGATCTTTAGAAGCTTTGTTATTCTAATGCTTCTCTCACCAATTCTTACGAAAGATCTTTTGTTGAGAACCTCTAGAAATATTCTGCTGATCTCTCTAACAGAGATCTCTTTTGGAGAAGCTATATGATAATAATCGTTATAAAGATCTTTTCTATAAAACAATAGATTAATTATCTCCACAAGATCTTTGACGTCTGTAATGTTAGTTTTTATATCAAGATCTAAATGAACCCCCAGTCTAGAGATTCTGTTGAGAAAAATCCACTCATCATGTCTATTATATCTTCCGATCACAATATTAGGTCTGAGAATAACATAATTAATTCCATGTCTCTCACATAAATCTCTGACAAGAATCTCGCCTTCACATTTAGTCTTCTCGTATGACGTCTTCAGATCATTAATATGTGAACAATGGATCTTCTCTTCGGCCAGAGGCTTCTCTCGAGAGATGTCTGATGCTGCTGTCGATGATATATGAATATATAACAGATCTTTATTCTCTGAATATATTATGCCTCTCAAGATTCTTCTAGAAGTCTCCACATGAGCTTCATAAAGTCTCTCTCTGGATCCTCTTAACAATCCAATGCTGTTAATAACAACATCAATATTCTTCTCTAAGATGATCTTTGAAAGATCTTTTTCATCAATATCTTTAATAATCAGAGGCTCCACACCTTTCTTAACATAATGATTATATAGTTCTTCTCTTCTAACGCTTTCTCTTCTAATAACTGGGTGAACAACATGATTCTTCTCATGAAGAATCTCTACAATGTTTCTCCCTATGAAACCTGTGGATCCTAAGACAAGAACATTTCTACTTTTAAACATCTAATCCTCTCAATATCTTATTTATCTCATAATAAACTGCTCATATCCTTAAAAATATTTCGGAGCAGAATTATTAGGTAATACCGTGAGAGGATTATTACGATAAAATAAGATCCTATAGATCATGTGTAGATAATTCTGATGAAAACATTCATATTAAGAGACCTAGAAATTATTATAATACACCTGTCTCAGAATAATACTCGGATTTGTATGAGGCTTCTCGGACAGGTAGAGGTTATACTCAGAGACAAGGCTGTCGTGAGAATTGCCGACGTATCATCTATTCCTATGATAAGCTCCTCAGTATATAATGAGAGGAGAGAATACATAGGAAGATTAATAGATGTTATAGGGCCTGTCTCAAAGCCTTACGCCGTCGTCTCGATCAAGAGAGAAGGATATAAGCCTTCTATAGGAGAGAGCTTCTATTATACTTACAAGCCTTCTAGAAGAAAAAGATCTTTCAGGTGAGATCTTATGGCTTCAGAGACAGAAGTTTTAAGAAACATAATATATGATCCTGTCCGCGGAGAATATATTGATGTTGAGACCGGCGAGGTGGTCTCTGAAGGAGAGATTAGAGAAGGAAAAGATTGGAGAGCATTTGACGCTGAAGATGTCATGACGAGAGCTCACACAGGACCTGGATACACTATGAAAGTTCATGACGGCGGTATAACAACTTTTGTAGATGGAAGAAGTAGAATAAGTAAGATGCAAAAGATCCTTAGGAGGCCGAGCGATCTTGCTGGTAAAAGAGAGATTGAAGCTAAAAAGAGACTTAACGAGATCGCTGGAATAATATCTCTCCCAGAGATTCTTGTTGAGGACGCAGGCTATATAATTAAGAAGCTGGCTGTGAGAGGAGTTATAAAAAGAAAGAATCTTGATTATATAGTTGCGGCAGTTATATATAGAGTCGCATATCTGAGAAACATAGATCTTGACAAAGAAGTTCTTATGAAGACAATGTCTTTAGATAGAAGAAAATTTTTTGAGACATTAAAGAAGCTTGAGTGGTCTGAGGTTTTTAATGATATAAGAGAGAAGGTCTCTAGAGGAGAGAGAAACATATCTATATGCGGATCAAACTCTATAGACAGGATCTTAAGCACTATGAAACTGTCGGACCCTGTGAGAGAGACCTCCATAAGGATCCTAAGATCATTATATATACTTGATCCATCTATATGCTCAGGAAAGAATCCTAAGGGGATCGTCGGTGCAGCAATATATATTGCCTCTATAATTAATAATGAGAGAATAAGTCAACAAGAGATTGCTTCGAAACTGAACATCTCAGAGGTCACTATTAGAAACAGATATAAGCATATTCTAGATAAGATTGATCTTGTGGTCTTCATATAGTCTCTAAACTTCTTTGTCATACTCGACTACTTTAAGCATCTCAGACCCGCTCAGTTTAGCTACTTTAAAATATTTATCACTTATCCTCCTAAGATCAGGATTTTCACCAAGGATCATAACAGATATAAGTTTTGCCTCTGCAGACCTCAGCTGTTTAACAACTATGTTCTCAGCAATCTTATCTTCGCCATCTGTTATAAGTATTATCTCGTTAGGAGCCTTAGGCCCCATGTTTTTTATATCTTGAGCTGCTGTGACCAAAGATCTTGTTATATCAGTTCCTCCTCCACTTCTTATTCTAGAGATATAATCCATAAGTCTGACTACTTCAGACATTTTAGCTCTTCTAGATATCTTGATCATGCTGTAAGGAGTTGTGTCAAAAAATCTCATTATGAAAACTCTCCTCTCTTTTCTAGCCTTCATAAGAAGTGCCAGAGCCGTTGCCTTAGCCCATTTAATCTTCTCACCATCCATAGAGCCGCTTTTATCCATCAAAACATATATAGGTCCTGTTGATAGGGTGAGCCTCTTCTCGTATAGAAGAAGTCTTCCCTCAGCAATTTTAACATATAGATATTCTATTGGGTATACAAGTTCTGAAGGGACGATCCTTTCGATGTCAGAGCCCTCCTCATACCCCTCAATCTCTCCTCTGCTACTTCTAATCTTTTTTCTTCTCGAACTTGTTCTTATATCAGGAATGTTCTCAAGGATCTCTAGAAGAAGATTTATATCAGTATTTTTAGCCAGTCTGATTATCTCAGGAGCGCTCTCATCAAAATCAAGCACAGAACCTACTCCAGCCTGATTGCCTAATAAGATCTCCTCAAGTTTTGATGCAAGCTCAGCCTCTTTAACAGCTTTTTTCACAGCATTTTTAACAGCTTTGCTAATACTCTCTCTCATATCTTTATCATTATCATCAGAAGATCCCTCTCCCTCCTCTCTCTTATCCTCAGACATCACTCTATTCATCTCACGAATCAAATTTTCTAAGACGGCCGCAGATATCAACAAAGATCTTTTGGAGTTTGTTATAGTGATCTTTCTGATATCCTGTGTCTCTCTAGACTCTAATATCTCTTTTATTATCATATGATGTCTCTCAAGACCTTTCCCAATCTCTTGAGAAGATCTGAGGATTGGATATGGAAGATAAAAGCTGTAGAACAAGTCTATGGCAAAATTGATATTTATATCTTGAGGTATTCTCACAAACTTCTTGACAATATCAAGAATCTTTTCACCTCTATATCTAGTCAAAGGATCCTCATATCTCACGCCGAGCAATACTCCTGGCATCAGCTCAACCTCTTCTTGATGTTATCTAACACGCTGTCTATTAAAGCAATGACTTGTCTCCCCTCGTTCTCAACATTTTTGTCTCCACTCTCGATAATCATTGACACAACTCTCTCTCTAGTTATCTCAAGATCTCTATAGATCTCTATTAGCTTCTGCTCTAGAAATCTTGAGAGCGGAGGTCTGGGATATGATGAGACGTAGTTGGCTATGTCTCTGACGTTAATCTTGATCTCTTCGAGAGCCTTCAGATATCTATAGGGCGTCTTAAGCTCCTCATTTAATATTGTAGTCACTTTCTCAAAATCCTCAATATCTCTAGGGACAACATATTTTAGAGAGAGAAGATCTGTCTCAACAGCGCTTCTCCTACCCTCTAGAAAAGCTGTTGCAGAAACAACCTTGAGAGCTTTTCCTTTTCTTCTATCAGTCACATGAACACCTTTGTTCTCAAAGATCGAGTATAGCTTGAGAAGTTTATTCTTCACCCCCCCAAGATCTATGTTTTCAACAATTATTCTTCTTATGACCCTAAGATCGTTTATAGACATTATAGGCTCGATCTTCTCCTCCTCCAAGATCATTTTTCTCTCTAAAGCCCACTCATAATCCAAAAGATCTTTCCAAAGATCTTCTGACACAGGCTTCACATATTGTCTCAAAAGCATTCTATCATAAAGAGCCTCAAGCTCAGGATCATCAGGAACCTCGTTGGATGCTCCGAAAAGGCTCCACAGAGGAACTTTTATCTCACTATATCCATCATAAAATATTCTCTCATTAAGAATTGAAAGTATAGAGTTTAAAATAGCAGAGTTCGCCTTAAAGATCTCGTCGAGAAATATTATGTCAGCCTCAAGCATCTTCCCTTTTGTGATCCTTACGTATCTACCTTCTTTAAGAGCCACAAGATCCAAGGGGCCGAACAATTCTGAAGGCTCAGTAAATTTAGTCAGAAGATACATGAATAGCCTGGCATTAAGAAGCTGAGCAGATCTTCTTATCAAAGCACTTTTAGCAGTGCCAGGCTCACCGATCAACACAGCATGTTCACCAGTCATCAGAGCAAGAACAATCACTCTAGCCTCCTCCTCTCTACCAATGAAAGGTTTCATAAGCTCATTATAGAAAGACTGGATCTTTGATACATAACTTTGAAACTCATCATCTGATGCTATCTTAAACACCTCTTTATCTCATATTCTAGATTACTACAGAAATTAAATATGTATACTAAGATTATCTCATGATCTATGTCAGAAACTTATAAACCTTTTCAATCAAATAATACTAATGGTGTAGGGCCCGTAGCTTAGCCAGGTAGAGCACCCGGCTCATAACCGGGGGGTCCGGGGTTCGAATCCCCGCGGGCCCATAAAGATCATTTCTCAAATATCTCTCTGAGAACTTTTATTCCATCAAAGATTTTTTCAGAAGATATCAGTCCAATACCTATTCTAATACTATACACAGGATTCTCAACAAAAAATCTTGTTGCAGGAACATACAACAGTCTTCTTTCAATAGCTTTCTCAACATATATCTCAGGATCTTTATCAACATATATCAGATTAAAGAATCCACAGACAGGTCTCGTGTATCTCTCCGGAAAATATCTCTCGAGAGCCTCCAAAAGGATCTTTCTTTTCATATCATAATGTTCAGAACATCTTTTCATAAGAGCTTCTGTAATGTTTTTCTCAAGAGCTTTCGACATTGCCAGCTGTAGAAATGTTGACGTGGAGAAATCATGTTGTTCCAAGATCTTTATTTTCTCAGCAAGATCTTTATTAGTTATCACAAAACCTATTCTGAGACCAGGCGCGAAAATCTTGCTCATAGACCCTATATAGATCACTCTTCCACTTCTATCCATGCTCTTAAGTGAAGGAGGAGGATCTTTAGAGACAGGTCTGTAAGGATCATCCTCGACAACATATAGATCATATCTCTCAGCAATCTCAAGAAGATGTCTCCTACGATCAATACTCATCACATATCCAGTAGGATTGTGACAGGTAGGGTTGAGATATATGAACCTCGGCTTAAGACCTTCCCGAAGGATCTTCTCAAGATAATATGTGTCCAGCCCTTCTTCATCAATAGACACTCCTCTCAGAGATGCCCCATGAAATCTTATTGGATAAACCCCCTCCCAGAAAGTGGGGTTTTCGACAATCACTATGTCGCCTTTCTCAACAAGGATCTGACTGAGAATCTTGATGCCATGTTGAGCTCCTGAGACAATCACTATCTCTTCATCAGATCTTAGCGATACACCTATTTTATCAAGATAATACTTCTCAATGTTTCTCACAAGCTCAGAAGATCCTCCGGCGCCTGGATATAAAAATGCTCTGTAGCCATACTCTTCTATGACTTCTTGAAAGATTTTTTCAAACTCTTTCACAGGGATCAAAGAAGGATCTGGTGAGCCGCTTGCGAAGTTATACTCGATCTCTCTATCTCTAGATATCATAGATACATACTCTATAGGAGACCACTCAAAGATCTTCATAAGATAATCCCATGAATATGTTTTCAAAACATTATTTAATATGCTACTCATATAACATAAGATGATGAAGATATCAAGAGACATGATAAGGATCTATGCGAGAAAAATTTTGGGGAGAAAAGGAACATTTCTTCTCAGAAACATAGTCTCAGACCTGTTTTACTACACAGGATTTGGCGAGAAAATTGATAGACCCGATGGTATATCAGCTGTGACCATATCATATAATGAGGAGGACTGGATCAGATATTCATTATTGTCTATAAAAGATCTTGTTGATGAATATATTGTGATGGACTCATCTAATGATAGAACTCCAGAGATTATCAGAGAGCTTATTGATAACGAAGGTCTCAACATAAGATATGAATGGGTTCCTCCAGGAAACATTCCTGAGGTTAGAAACAGAGGGATTAGAAAAGCTAGATTTAAATGGATCCTTGTCTGGGATGCCGATTTCATTCTCTATGATGAAGCAGTGAAAATAATTAGAGAGGTCATTGAGAGTCTTAGAAAAAATAGACATCACATGATCTATTGGCCATTCATAACTATATGTGGAGATTTATGCCACGTATGTTCAGAAAAGCCTTATCATATTGAGCATTGGATGTATACATATTCTGACAAGGTCAGATATAAATATCTTGGCAAGATAGATTCTTTGATAGCGCCGTTGAGTATTTATAAAGTGGTTTTTATCAAAAAGCCTCTGGGACTTCATATAAATGCTCGAAGCCCTAGGAGAACAGCTGTCAAACATCTATGGTATAAACATAGAGATCTTTTCGAGAAATCTAGAGAATCATTCGATAAAATAGCTGAAGAGCTTGCTGAGAAGGAGTTTGGCACAAAAGATCTTGACGTCATAGGAGAAAAGATCATTAGAGAGATGACTAGAAGACTTCCATTATATAGAGAAGAAGTCTTCGGCAGATACCCGGCATCTCTACGAGATAAATATCTGAGATGTTTAGAAGAAAGTTCTTAAGATCTTTATCATTTAAATTTTTATGATATATCTAAAAAGATGATGAAAAGAAGCTTTTTATATGAGAGAGATTTCTGGGGGATATGTAAAGTTGTTGAGACTATATTATGTCTAGAGGTCGGATCAAAAGATCTTTTCTATTGTTCTTTGAAAGGTCTGTTTCACACAGACAATTATCTATATATAAGAGTTTTTGATGAAGGCTTCACATATAGACTGATCCCTTTAAAGAGAGAGGGGCTCATAATAATATGTAGAGATCCGTATGAGATGCTTAAGATCCTTTTGAAAGAAAGATTTTTTACATATGATATGTTGAAGAAGCTGATCGATATGTGTAGTCTAACATCTTATGTATACATAGATCTTTTTAAAAAATATGATGACTATGATCTTTATATCATCAACGTTGTGAAAGATCTGAAGAGATGTTGCGATGATCCTCGTCATGTCCCTAGGATCTGTAGAGCTGAGAATATTCTTACAGAGCTGATGATAATGTCAACAAGAACAAGACTTTTTCTTGAGAAGACTGGGGAACATATCTTGGCTCAGAAGATTTATATGGAGAGACTTGTCAATGATTTTATGAGATTATCTAATAGGAAAGATCCTTTTCTTGAGGATTTTCTCGAGTTGATCAAAGGATCTTTATAAAGATTTTATTCTTTTAACTCTTTGATCTCTCTGAGAATTCTCTCGAAAGTTCCAGGAGGCTCCTGAGGCTTGACTATATCTATGATCACATATTTTATCGAAGGATCTATTCTTCTTATTATTGATGTGATCTCTTCTTTAACTCTCAAAACATCTTCCAGACTTATCGATGGATTAATCTCTATCTGAAGAATAACTATATATTCATCAGGCTCTAGAGCAAGACTTTTGACGTCATTAACGTCCATAACCTCTGGTATAGATATGACGTGTCTAACGATCTTCCATAAAAGCTCTTTAGGTGCTGAAACCCCCACTAAGACGCCTATATTTTCATATACAACATGTGTAGAGCTGACTACTATTATGACTGCTATTATTATTGAGAATATGAAGTCTATCATAAGATTCTCTATATATAGTGATATCGTGGCCAACATGTTGCCTGTGATCCCCATCAAATCCTCTAAGATCAATGGTTTCAAAAGCGTTCTTCCTCCAATAGACACTCTCTCATAGATCCTTATTGATATAAGTAGCGTGGTCAAGTCGAAGAATATTATTATCATCATTAGAGGAGCATAAGACCTCCAGAGTAATGTAGATATGTTATTAAATGATCTTAACAGCCCCTCTATGACAATCATATAAAAGACAGATCCTGCCAGAAGAACTGATGATATCAGGCTTGCCACATAAGCAAATCTTCCTCTTCCAAAAGGATATCTAATTGATGAAGGTCTTGTAGATATGACGGCTCCTTGATAAAGTGTGAAACTATTGATCATGTCTCCAATAGAATGAAAGATCTCTGTGAAGACAGCTCTAGATAAAGTGGCTGTGTATATAAAGATTTTTATTCCAACAGCTGTGATATTAAATAGAAACGAGAGTAGTAGAGGTATCTTCTCATATCTACCTCTCAATCATATCCATAAAAATTTGATTAAGAAATAAAAATAAATCTCCTTCTTATACATCAAGAGATGTTTAGAAACAGCCTTTCAATCTCTCTCTGATGAATCTTATAACTTCATCAACTAGTTTATCAGCTGTTTCTGCCGCCTCCTCAGCTAGTATCCAAAGCTTTCTATAATCTAGGATCCTATATCTATGGACAAGCATGTGTCTAACAGGTATTAATCTTCTGAGGCTTTCAGCAACATCTCTTGAGATAATATTGTTTCTTTCTGCAATATCCACATAATCTTTATAATATGATGCGACGCCTAGATTAAGGCCTGCGACAACATGTCTCAGAAGATCTATGAGGCCTTCGATTAGAGTCTGTAGAACTCTTTCAAAAGATCTTTTCAGATGTTTATCAGAGACTATTTTATCTAAACCCATCTCAAACATCTCCCTAAGATCTTTAGAATCCTCATTTACTCTAGCTATAATATCTCTTATGACCTCAATATCCAAAGGATCTTTAGAAGCCCATTTTCTACTCATTATATTCTCAAGCTCTCTCACTTCAATAGTCTCTCGAGATATAAGATCATGAATATTTACTCCTCTATTGATTATCTCCACGCCCTCACTAATGATCTTAAGAATCATCATTGGATCGAGAAGTCTCATATCTATTATAGAGATCTTTTCCTCAGAGATCTTCAGAATATGAGCTATCTCAGCAGATACATCTAAAATAATCGATGGATCATCAGTCATGACGGCAATATCAATATCGCTCAAAGGTCCTTGAGACCCTTTTGCATAGCTACCATAGAGATATACAAGCTTGACCTCTTGATATTTTGAGAATATATCTCTGAGAAGTTTTGTTATCTCTTCAACATGTCTCATAATGTCTCTAAATAATGATGATGTTATCAATATTAAATTAATTAATGATCTTATGACGATATTTAGGAGGTTTTTTGTAAGTTAAATATGTTTTGTATATAATGAAATATATGGAGATTTCTGTTGGAAAAAAGATCTTTGCAGATCTCTATGGCTAGAGCCAGACATAAGATTGTTGTGATCTCTGAGAGATGTAAAGAATGTGGGATCTGTATAACAGTTTGTCCCGTAAAGATCCTTGATAAAAGCAGTTTAAGAAACTCAAGAGGATTCAGATATCCTGTCGCCTCTGATGAGAATAGATGTATAGGCTGTAGATTATGTGAGTATTCATGTCCAGATCTTGCGATATATATATTATGAGGAGATCTTCATGAGGATCGATTATATATCTGGAAACAGAGCGATAGCAGAGGCTGCCATAGCCTCAGGACTTAAATTTTTTGCTGGATATCCTATAACACCTTCATCAGATATATTTGAGTATCTAGCTGAAGAACTTCCTAGAAGAGGTGGATATGTGATACAATTTGAAGATGAGCTTGCATCAATATATGCTGTGATAGGAGCCTCATGGACATGTTCAAAAGCTATGACAGCAACAAGTGGGCCAGGCTTTTCGCTCATGGTAGAAGGGATCAGTATTGCTGTGATGACTGAGACTCCTCTTGTGATAGCTTATATAATGAGAGCTGGGCCGGCCACAGGAGTTCCTACGAAAACTGGTCAGTATGATGTTTTTCAGGCTGAATATGGTTTTCACGGAGGTCTTCCAATACCGGTCTTTGCACCATCGAATCCTCAGGAGGCTTATGATCTTACTATAAAAGCTTTCAACACATCTGAGATCCTTAGAACTCCGGTAGTATTGTTGTCAGACGCATCGATAGCAAATATGTTTGGAAAAGTATTGATCAGAGAGGCTGGTGAGATAGAGATTATTGACAGAAGATCTATTGAGATCCTTAGGAAAAAAGGTTGTGAATGGTCTCTTGATGATGTTTATGAGATGAAATGTGTAGGCGATGGATATGATATATATGTTGAGACTTTAACACATGATGAGAAGAACATCTACAGACCTACCACAGATGTTCAGAGAAGACTTATGTGGAGACTTTATAGAAAGATAATAAATAATAGAGAGGTTTTGTTTGAATATTCTTTTCATAATTATGGAAACAAAAGATGTAGAAACATGATTATAACATACGGATCTACATTTTCATCTGTCTCTGAGGCTGTCAGAGAGCTTAATAAGAATGAGGAAGACTTCTGTGTTTTTAAGCTGAAGACTCTTTATCCTATTAATGAGAAGATTTTTTATGAGAAGACTAGAGATGTTGATAAGATATTTGTTGTTGAAAACAACGTGGGACTATATGTGAAAGAGATCAGAAGTATTTTAAGAGATAAAGATGTTATATCAATATCTGTTATAGATCTTGAGTATCCAGATCCTGATGAGATTGTTGAGAGAGTGAGAGAATGGCTGTAGCAGTTGAACATCCGCTGGATAAATATGTGAGAACTGAGAAGCTTCCTACCCTCTGGTGTCCTGGATGTACTATTGGCATCGTCATGACTTCACTTCTCAGAGCAATTGATCAGAGGATTAGAGAAGGACTTCTGAGAAGAGACCAGATCACGTTTGTAGGAGGAATAGGATGTTCAGCTAGAATAGCAATGTATGTGAGATTTGATTCTGTTAGAACAGCTCATGGAAGAACAATTCCTCTGGCAACCGCCATAAAAATCTTAAGGCCTGAACATAAGGTTATTGTAGTCGGTGGAGATGGAGACATATGTGCTATAGGTGGTAATCATCTTCTACACGCATTGAGAAGAAACATGGATCTTATGATAATAATTGTTAACAACATGATCTATGGGATGACAGGTGGACAGGTCTCTCCCACAACCCCTCTGAAGCTTTATACAACAACAACTCCATATGGCAATCCTGAGAAGCCTCTCAACATCATAAGACTGGCATGTTCATTAGGAGCTAATTTTGTTGCAAGAGGATCAGCTACACATCCACATATTCTTCAACAGATATTTTATAAAGCACTTGGCAAGAGAGGTCTGGCTCTGATCGAGGTTTTGTCATCTTGTCCAGAGATCTTTGGTAGACATATTGGCATAACAGATCCTGTCAAATCATTTATGACGCTCAGAGATAAGATTAAAGTGAAGAACAACCCATCTCTTGATGAAAGCGAATATGATTGGGAGAAAGGATTCGTGATAGGAGTATATCTAGATAAAGATGATCCTGGCTACATAGATAATCTAAGTCTTCTATACAAATCTTTGAGAGGCTTCTGATATGAGGATCGAGATAATATTGTCAGGCAGAGGAGGTCAGGGGATACTGATGCTTGGGAGAATACTTGGTAAGACTCTGGCCAGATACACAAGCTATTATGTCGCAGGCTCAGAGACATATGCCACTGAGGTTAGAGGAGGAGACTCTAGAGTTGACATAATAATCTCAGACAATGAAGACGAGATCGGATATGTGAGAGCTAGAAATGCTGATATAGCAGTCTTCATGTACCCTTCTCTGATGAAAAACTTGTCGAGATATATAAAAAGAAAGGCAAAGGTTTTTATAGACACAACATTTATAGACATAGATTCTCTGAGAGAATATGATTGGACAATAATATCAGAGCCTTACACACAGATCTCTGAGAGAATATTTGGAACCTCAAGAGTGGCAAACATGATGATCCTAGGTCATCTGATTAAAGAGACTAAGATAGTAGATCCAGAGGCTGTTGAGAGAGTTATTAGAGAAGAGATGCCTTCTAAATGGCATGACATAAACATAAGATCCTTTAGATATATGATCGATAGAAAATAATCAGCAACTCATCTCATAGAAAGATTCTGATGGAACAGCCTTGATTCTTCCACCGATCTTCATGACAACATATCTTTTTTCTCTCCACAAAATCTCTTTTAAAAAGATCACTCTAGTTAATAATGCTAATGCTATGAAAGCTCTCAGACCATTCATCAATATGTATAAAATAATGTATAAAGTTTTTCCCAAAAGATCTTTTGAGCCAAATATTTTTCTATAGAAGAGAACTAGTATAGATGCTCTTAATGATCCTATTAGATATAGAGGTACTGTAAAGATCATTATTAGATATGTGGCCATGAGATAGTTTATAGGTAGAAGAATAAGTGGCATGATCATTAGAAGCGTCATGATTAAATAGCCTGTATATACATATCTGAAGCCTCTGGGCGTATAGATCCTTATCATGAGAAGCTGTCTCTCAGCCCATCTAATAAAATCTTTTAAACATCCTCTCACATCTCCAAGATCTGTGAAGCCGATACACTCAGGACAGAATATTATCTCGAAACCTTTCTTATCAAAAATTCTTCTCATCACAGCGTCGTCAGCGATCTCATTCTCAAGCTCTTTCTCAACGTTAGATTCAAAAAGATCTTTTGCTCTGATCATCATAAAACCTCCCCAGACAATAATAGTTTTTCTAGAGATCACAGTTTCAAAATACATTGTAGAAACAATATTATGAAAAGTGTTGCATAGATTTCTCATGACATACCATCTATATCCTGTGAGAAACATTTTCTCTCTATAAGAGAAGATGCTCAGGATCTTTCTGAACATGTTCTCTGGATCATGAAAATACGCGTCGCAATCAACAAACAATATATAAAGATCTTTCGAAAGATCCTTCTCATACTCTTCTCTCAATCTTTTTATCCCAGTGATCAAGGCTTTATTCTTTCCAGAACAATATTTACAAAGATCTTCTGTCATCAACATTTTAATCTTCTGACTGTTAGAAATCTCTTTAAAGATCCTTGGATCATCCTCATCGCTTATCAAAAATATTTTCTCAACAAGATCATTGTTGACAGCGTTTTTAATAAATCTTTTGAACATGATAATCTCTTTCTCTCTCGCCGAAGAAAATTTACATGGCGACACAATTATTATCTTCATATTATCTCTCAAAGGCCGAGGCTTGTTCAAGAACTCTTTATTTAATAAAAAATGATATTTCAGGATCTTTCTCCAATTAAATGTTAGATGCATAATATTAAATATGATCGCTGTGAGACTTATTATGATGATAAAGATCATCATTAGATCTTCTGATATAAACATATCATTTATTACTATGATGAAAAGCTTATAATGATTTGATAAAAACTATGATGGTTATACATTGAGTCGTGCGAGACATGTGGATGTTGAGCCTCTTATAAGAGAGATGTATTCAAAATTATTTGCTCTTCCTCAAGAGAAGATTCTTGCGATTGTATATGTCATAGCGACTTTGGCGATAGCTTTATTAGATTATTTATGGACGGAAGATCTTTATGTCTTTCCAAGGATTTTTGTTGCATCAGTTTTTTATCTAGCTTTGATATATCTTGTTTTTCATGTGTTAAGTCCTAATCCTATGGGTTTTGAAAGACTTTTAGGTGTCGCAGATTTCTCACTGGCTCCATACGTGATCATATGGATCTTTTTATATCCATTTGAGAAGTCTGTGTATCTTGTCTATGCATCTTCATCTGGAATGTTGTTTCTTTTGAGATACATCTTCTGGGGAAATCTATTTCTCTCACAGATCATAGCAATTTTAATTGGCATAGCCACTTCAATGATCTCTTCTTCTGGAGATCTTATCATAATATTAAAAAGATCTTTCTTGACATCACTGGTCTCTACTCTCGTCATGACGGCATTCGTCTTATTCATAGAATTAATTGGCAAAAGAAATGGGGTGAAAACTTTTAAACTTGGGAGAGGATTTATAAAAACATGGATCTTTGATGACACAAAAGATCTTGAGAATGTTCTTGAGGAGAATTCTATCAAAAAAGATATAAAGATAA
>WYEN01000042.1 GCA_009903825.1 Desulfurococcales archaeon | reverse complement strand
TTTTTCATTGACAATGTTTTTATAGACAACTAATTAGATTTTTATTGGGAGACTATGAAGATTATTGAGACTATTAGAAGAGAGTTAGAGCCTTTGAATAAAGAGATTGAGGCAGCTTTAAAACCTTCTAGAGAGACTTTAACACGTTTTGTACAAAATCAGTTATATATTGTTCCTCATGATCTTAAGGCTCTCTCAATTTCTATGATCAAGGCCTCTAAAGTGGATGAATATAGATTTATAAAGATCCTTGTGGACGGCGATTGGGAGGCTTATAAAGCTCTGATTGAGTAGGCTGAGGAGCTTAATATAAAATTCAGCTGGGACTCTTTAGATCCTTCTGCAGTAGCTTATACTCATTTTCTCTCATGACTTGCTTTAAACGGGACTGTGGGAGATATTGCCGTAGCTCTTATAATCAATCTTCCTGTGTGGGCTGTTTCAGTTTTTATAATCATTTGTGGTACTCATGTTCATTGATTTCTGAGACCTTTTAACGCTATGAGATATGCTGATGCTGTGTGTCTGTCTAGTCCATATCTCTTCATAGCTTCATCATGTTCTTCAGAGTTTGTTGTTCCTTTTGGGTCTACATATTTAACTTCTATGCCATATAGCGGTGTTTTCAACTCTATCATCTCAATAACAGAGCTTCTGAAAACAGCTTTCTTGTAGTTGTAATTCTCATGTTTTCTATCGCCGTTTCTAACCCATAGAAGCTTTAGCTTGCCGAGAACCTCTGGACTCTCTAAAAACAATTTTTTAACGTTATGATGATAGGCGTAGCTAAGCATTTCATGAATCTTCGCACCTATAATGCTTCTAGCACTCCTCCTCGAAAACCCTCTAGCCACTGCCTCAGAGAACCAGAAGGTTTTACAGTCCCGCAAATTTCCTTTCTCATCAATTATTGCTAGGTTCAGTCTGTCTACATTTACATCTATACCGCCTATGAGACCGCCTTTAGATTCTCTGTATCTTGTCATGTGTTTGTAGTAGAAGTCTGTAGATATTGTTATCTGAATTTCTCCACGAACCCATAGATTATATTTTCTAATGCCATAGCTCTTCACAGCTACTCTACCTGTGTACTTCTGTCTCTCCTCTAACATTTTGTCTAGGAGAGGCTTGTAGCTTTTTGGTATGATGGGCTTCACCACGTCTCTGTAGGTGTTCTTGTTGTAGTCTACTGTTGTTATGTGGAGCTCGTAGCCTGACCTGAGGGTGATGTTTCTTGCTGGATACTCCAACTCGCTCTGTTGAAACATCAGCCAGTTAGAAAGCTCTACACTTTTAAAATCTATCCTGAGTTGTCTACATGACTCATAGATACTTCTAACAAGTGTTACAACACCGTCAGCATACCTCCTATTAGGTATGATCTCGTAGGCTATCCCCCTAAAAGTATTCTTCCAGCCAATATCAGTAGCTGGAAGAACAGGAGAGTGTTTAACAACATTAAGCAATCTATGTGTAGCGATCTTAAATAGCCACGCAGTAGACAAAAACCTCTTCGCAACATCACAACAGACATTAAATGGAAACACGAGCGTTATATAGGTCATCTGGGGAATCCCCAAAAGTTTATAAGCTCCTGAAACTTATATATTTATCGGTGCCTCCGAGTTTCCGAGATCCGTAGGGTAATGAGCCACTAGGCGACTAGTGGTGAGCTTCTGCGGTGAGGGGGCTCGGGGAGACCGTTGAGAAGTAGATGGTGGAGAGCCATGAAATCAGTAAATACGAAAGGTGATGAACCACCATCTACTGAGAAACGGCAGAAACTGTTTGAGACTGGCGGCCTGGGCTAGAGAAAATGGTGTTAGAAAGATTAGATTTATGGAGCTTTTCTCAGGACCTTATGAGGAGTTGGAAAAACTTGCGGAAGAGATTGCTCAGAGATATTTAGACTGGCCTAGATATCGTTTTATAGCAAAGACTATACAGAGATATGAGCTTGATTTTTGGAGAGCTATTTCTATCTAAAGATCTTGTTTAACCAGCTTATATAAGATTTCAAAACTTATATTCGGCATTAAGGATCCTTATCTGAGGTAATGGCTTTGAAAGATATATTCTTCTCTCTCGAGGATCTTGTCAAGATAATTCCTTCCTCGCTGGCTTCAGAACTTTATGATAAGGCTGTGAAGATTTTGAAGTCTCGTAGAGGATTGAGAAGACCTAGAAAATCTGATGTTTTCATAAGAAGATTCTATTTATATCCAGAGGATGTTTCTATAGAGAATTTCAGAAGAAAAGCTCTTGCAGTTTTTAATCCAGGTGTTGTGTTGAGAGATAATGAGATCTATATTTTTCCTAGGACAGTCTTTGATTATTATTGGTATGTATCTTCTATATCTCTAATCAGGATCGGAATTAGAGAGTTTGTGGAGGAAAGTTTTGAGAAGCCTGTCAAAGCAAGGATTATTCTTTCGCCGAAGAATATTTGGGAGCTTGGTAAAGGACTTGAAGATCCTAGAGTGACTTATCTTGATGACAAGTTTCACATTCTCTACACAGCTGTAGCACCTTCTCAAAGAGAGATTATTCCTCTTCAGGCTTATGCAGTCTTAAACAGTTCTCTTGAGGATATGAGGAGAGGATTTATAAAGATTATTGCTGACGAAGAATACATAGTATATCCGTGGAAAGACAGCGCCTTATTAGATGTGTCTAGAAGAGAGACCACGCTTATGACGAGACCAACGATTAGATATGAAGAGAATGTCTTAGAAATAGGATGGAGAGGCATTATAGATCTTGATAATCTAACTATAAATCATAGAAGTCTAGAGCCTGTCTTCCCATTTGAAGAATGGGAGCTGAAGACAGGCTGGTCAACAAATGTCTTAAAGATCTCTTCAAACGAGTATTTAATTGGATGGCACGCCGTGTTGAGAAGCATGATCTATGCAAATGGTCTTGCAATAATAGATGAAGACGGAGAATTAAAGGCAGTCTCAGACTATATGCTTGTCCCAGAGACCTTCCCAGAGTTATATGGAGATAGGCCGGGCGTTATATTCGGCTGTGGACTGATAAAGATTAATGATCTGATATATTGGATAGGAGGAGTATCAGATTTTGCCATAGGAGTATATGTGGCCGAGCTCGATAAGATCTTTGAGAATATGAGAGACGTAAAAATTAAGTAGCAATTAAAAATGTAAAAGTATTTCTAAAGATCTTAGATCTTTAGATTTGCAATTCTATATTCCACATGCCAGAGATCTTTTGTCAAAATCTTGTTATATATGAAGAATACATCACACATGTTTTTAGTTGTTATTGAAAAAATTTAATTGACAGCCATACGTATTTAGGGAGGATTCATGGGTCTCATCTATGTTGATGCAATAGTTAAACATGGTGGCAAAAGTGTTAAAATAAGACTTTTGGTTGATTCTGGAGCTACTTACACTGTGTTGACCAAAAAAGTCTGGGAGGAGCTTGGTTTAAAGCCTTTTGGAGAGATAGATTTTATATTAGCTGATGGCACTGTGATTAGAAGAAGTATTTCTGAAGCTGTTATAGAGCTTCCAGGATATGGTGAGAGACATACTCCTGTTGTTCTCGGCGAAGAAGAGGATGAGAATCTGCTTGGCATAGTCACTCTAGAGATATTTGGTCTAATCTTAGATCCTTTCAAAAGAGAGTTGAGACCTATCAGAGCTTTGATGAAGAAGATAATATAATAAACAAATTTAATTTATTATATATTTATTAAAGTAGTTAATGATATTATGTTCTTCAATAATTTTCTCAAAAGATCCTTATTATAGTTCAATGATCATTCCTGCCCCTCCGTCTCCATAGATCTCTGGATAATTTGTTTTTATATATTCTCTCGTCTTCTCTCCACTACAATGTATTGGAAAAATCTTTTTCACGCCTATTGAGATGAGTTCTTCAACTATTTCTTTGACGCGTTCTGTTGATACATTAAATAGATGAAGTCCTCCAATAATGATCTCTGGAGATTTTTTGAACATATATACAACTTCTCTAACAATATTTGTTATCCCAGGATGACTACATCCTACCAACAAGATCATTTTATCATCATTTTTTATAACAAGAGACTGTTCTATAGGAGGTCCTTCTAAAGGTTTTGTTATAAAAATGTTCTCAGAGATCTTGGTAAGATCTTTGATCACAGAAGGTCTCAGCCCGACCTCCTGAATATAATGTCTTCTACTCTCATCAGGAATATAGATCTGTAGTCCAGGTCTTCTCTCAGTAATATACTCGAGACCTCCGGTATGATCCTTATGGCAATGACTTATAACAACAAAATCTATACTCCTCAGATCTATATCTGCTCTCTCAAGATTTCTTCTAAAGACACCTGGATCAGGGCCTGTGTCAAATAAAAAAGAATGTTTATATGCCTCCACATATAATGACAAACCCCATGCAGACTCAAAATCGTTTCTATAAGAAGTGTTGTCAACAACAATGAAAATCTTGATCTTGTCTTCATCTCTCAACTATATACACTATTTGATATATTATTAGTTAGTTAATTAAGCTCATCATAAAAACACGTCTTAAAAGACAAAAATCATGAGAAAAGCCTCGACTGGTCTAAGCTTCTTCAAAACAGGATCTGGCGCTAAACCAAGTTGCTCCATAGTCACGCTCCCCAGAAGATTAATATCTTTATCACCAAATACGACTGGAGTAGCACTAGCTCTATAACCTTCGATCTCTATCCCAATCTCTCCAAGAGGTCTCTCAACAAATCTGTTATCAGCCAATCTAAGTCTCACTATTCTCACAGGCTCTACACCGAGAGATTCAAGGATCTCAGAGGATATGACAGTATAAGTAGCGCCAGTATCAACCAAAAGATCTAGAGACAGCTTATTCTCAGGCTTCTTAATATTCCATATATAAACTCTGACTGTAAAAACACCCATTAGATGCCTCCTAAAGATATTTATGTCTCTAAGATAATATAATTAGACAAATGAGAAGAAGAGACATAGACTTGAAACATGAATGTTCAAGCTTGTTCACATCTTATAAAAAGGTTATGAGAAGAATCATTCTCTCCAAAACTCTGGCTCGAAACTTTCTCTCACAATTCTCTCACCACTGATTCTCCACAAGCCTCTTCTAGGCGCTAAGATCTCTATCCTAAGCTCCTCAGCTAAGGCGTCGTTCATTATAACCTCATATTCTCCAACAACACACACGGCCTCTGCAGTAGCTTCTTTAGATTCTTTAGAGAAGTCCTCTAGATCAAGTGAAACATATATTTGTCCAAGTCTGAAGACGTTAACTTCTCCACCGACAACAGAATATCTATCGCTTCTAGCCTCATCAAGAGATAATCCAATCTTTTTAGCCAAAGCTATTGATATATGTATCTCTGGCATGTCGCTTTCATAACCTGTGTTAACTAATGCCGTGGTATGAATCTTCTTATCTCTATATCTGATTCTAATTTTTACAACTGAAAGCCTCG
>WYEN01000037.1 GCA_009903825.1 Desulfurococcales archaeon | reverse complement strand
TTGGAGGATCTGTTTATAAACCTTATAGAGGAATGGCAAGCATATCAGCTATAGAGCTTAGATATGCTGTGGACAGATATAGTCGTAGAACAAAACAAGTTGCCGAAGGAATAGAAGGTCTGGTGCCATACAAAGGATCTGTATATAAAATAGTTCAAGAGATAATTGAGGCATTGAAAGCAGGCTTCGGATACGCAGGAGCATCAAATATTGAAGAGCTTTGGAGAAAAACAGTCTTCATAAGAACAAAACCTAGAGACTCCAGAGATATAATACAGAAGATATAGATTAAACATTAATTAGGCTGAGATAAAAGATTTATATGGAGAATAGAGTGGAGACATTATCTAAGGAGGAGAAGACTAAGATATTAAAAGCTTTAGAGACAGATCTAGAGTTTAGATACGCCATGATGGCTGCATTAGGTTATAAAGAGATCCTTGATAGACTAGATAGACACGAAGAGCATATTAAAAATATTCTTCAAGAGATCAAGTCGTTAAGAGAAGAACAAATAAAGATCTGGGAGGAGATAAGAAGTCTACGTAAAGAACAGATCAGTCTACGACAAGAAGTTGTTGAGATCTCTAGAAAAATTGATATGCTAAACAGATCTCTTGAGAGGCTTACTTTAAGTCTTGAGGAGGAGGCCATCGACGTGATCAAACATAGACTGAGCGAGGATCTTGGAATATCTATTGATCTCGTTACTATTGTTGTTGATAAAAAAGAAATTGATATATACGGCGTGTCAGATGACCTCTGTGTGATTGGTGAAGCAACAGTTAGATTAGGAAAATCTCTTGTTGAGAGACTTGAAAGAGTAATAGAATATATAAGAAATAGGAAGCCTAATCTATTAAGAAAACGACTGATCAAGGCTATATACACATTCTACGCAACAGAGGATGCTAAAAAGCTGGCTATTGAGAAAAGGCTGTTTTGATCTTCATATTTATTTATAACATTTGTATTTATTAATGTCTATGATTTCTCAAAAAATTTATAAGCTTAAAGCTTATGTAATTAATCGGTGCCTCCGAGCTCCCGAGAGCCGTAGAGTGATGAGCCACTAGGCGACTGGTGGTGAGCTTCTGCGGTGAGCGGGCTCGGAGAGACCGTTGAGAGATAGATGGCGGAGAGCTGAAAACAATAAATATAAAAGACATTGAACCGCCATCTATCGAGAAACGGTTTGGATTGTCAGAGCTAGAGGAGATATCACTCCTAGAGTTATTCACGAGATAAGATGAATAGATCAGACCTTATTTATCTTCTCTGAATCTTTTTAACGTATGGGAATTTTTAATGATAATCAGCTCTTATCTATAAAACGGAAGGCGCGAAGTTTCTCCAAAGATCCAGAGGAATTAAGATATATTATGGTTATTCAGCTTCTTTTATCTGTGAACATAGCAAGAATTTCTCTAAAGATTCTTGGGCTCTGATCTATTGCCGAGGCTGTCAAAGGTTTTCTTAAAAGACCTGTAACTACGGGAGCCAGCATCAGGATGATCTGTGGTATGGGCCATAGAATGCTTTTTGACACATATATGTATGCACTTGCTATCGATGGGATCCATAGAAGAATTGTTTCCAAAGCTATTTCGCTTGCCCCCAGCTCTCTGAATATTATCATCAACCCAATCATTGAGCCTATGAAGCCTGCTATAACAACTGTGTAAAGGCCTAGGCTACCTGCGTATGTCAATAGTATTACTAGAGATACTAAATATCCCGCCAGACTTTTAACACCTATGTCAAGTGCATGCCACCCTCTCTCTAAAACCCATAGATAGTTTATATATAGACTTGATAATGAGGAGGCTGTTGATAGACTTATGAGAGCAACTCCATATGGTATCGCCTTTACATAATCGCCGGCGACAATACCTATAAGAGGAAGAGCTGGCGAGGCTGCTATTGCTGATGCTGATAAAAGACTTGTAACAAATACTGTGGCTCTGACATAGTCTCTGAGAAGATTCTTAACCTCACCACCTGAGCCATATATATGTGCAAGTCTGCTTCTGAAGACATTTATTACAGAACCTGTCAAAGCTGTGACAGCACCAACCATATTATTAGCTGTGGTATATAATCCTGTGTATGATGGACCTAAAAACATATAGATCAGATATATAGACATGTTAGCCGAGATCGTCCCTAGATAACTCAGGATCCACACCTGGATCCCTGTTGAAAAATATTTTCCGAAGTTGTTTCTTAATATATAGATCCCTTGGCGAAGAATAGGGATCTTTTTTACGTTGTAGAAGTAGAATAATGCTGTAAAAATCTGACCGATCAACATTGTAGTAATAATCACATATACAGTCTTGAACATAATTATGAGAATAATCTCTGAGATTCTAAAGATCATTCCGCCAATCAATGTTCCGAGAGATTGTGTGGCGAACCTACCTATCATCCATAGATAACTTGATAAAATATTTACAAATGCTGAGACTATCACATAAAGAATATACAGATATATTATTCCGATAAACCTCTCTGGAATAACAGATGTTATATAAAGAGGAGTAATAATGATCAATGTTATTGTATATGCCATAGTTATTGATATTGATATAAGGAAAAGCGCCGAATAATGTTCCAAAGGATCCTTGCCTTCACCATATTTGACAGCTCCCTCTCTCACAATAGCCCAGTCGATACCTAAGGTGGGGAAAAACATTGATATAATACCTGCGATAGATAACAGAGCGTTGTAATACCCATAATCTTCTAAAGATATGAATCTTGTCAAAACAGTAAAATATATGACTGCTAAAGCATAATTAATTACGCTGGCGATATAACCTAATAAAATGCCGCTGACAGCAGACTCATTAGAACTCAACATTTACACCATTTATCTCTGAAACATTGAGTATCGTTATAAAGTTAAATATGACAGCTTTTATATTAAACATATCTAATCAACAATATTTAGAAAACATTATATTCGTAAGATCCGTTTTATGCAACCCTATGAAAAATGCCTCAATCTTTTAGATCAGAAGATCGTTTTGTCATTTCTATAACTTTTACTGATTTTATTTATTGAGATATTCTTCCAGTGATCTATAGGTCTGTATTGAGAGACTCACTGCTAATTCAGCCTCCTCTTTAGATATTCCAGCTTCATAATCAGCTTTCTTTCTGAGAGCATATAATGATGCCATTGCTATGGCTTCTCTGATAAGACCTTTATTTTTAATGGCATTAGCAAGTTTATCATCTCTCTTAGGTATCTTCTCACCTAATGCTCTTAAGATCTCTTCTGCAATCATTCTTATAGCAAAATATGAGGCTGAAGCAACTTTATTATAACACATTATATCAAGATCTTTTATAGCCTCCTCGAGAAGTTTCTTCGATTTTTGAGACAATATCTTCTCCCTCTAAAGCTATATATGGACTTATCATGATCTCTTCTTTGTATCGATCTTCTATCAAAAACTTGATCTTCATGATCCTTTCTAATATCTCTCGATCTATTTTCGACAAGATCACGAGAACATTACTCTCATAAAACTCTTCATCAGGAATGATCACACTCACCACACCTTTAATCTTCAATACTTCATCTCTAAACTCTTCAAGAGCTTTTCTCAAGAGTCTCTCACGATCTTTTTCTATCATAAAACTCTTAACCATATTTATAAACGATGGACTCCTTAAAAATCTTCTAAATATACCTCTGATCAATCTTTATATCCTCTACGATTAAGTTTTTATTGGTGAAACAAACGGATCTTGCTAAGACATTTGTCTCTATAAGACCATGGTCTTTTATAATGTCTTTTAATGTTCTCATCACATCATATGTATATGCGTATTACCTTGGTTATAAAATAGATCTTGTCTCATCAATTCTTGCATTAATAGGAGTGATACTTCTACATGGTGCAGGAAACTGGTTTAATGATTATGGAGATTATCTGAGAGGTGTCGACAGGCTGGGGACCGGAACGGTTGTGTACAGACCTCATCCTATTGTTGAGAAGATATTTACTCCACAGAATCTTTTAAAAGCTAATATCGCTCTTATAATCACAGCATCTTTAATAGGACTTTATCTGGCATTCTTCTTCGAGAGAATTCTAGTGATCCCTCTGGGACTGGCAGGAGCCTTAGCAGGGATCTTATATTCAATGCCTGATAAAGGTCTTAAATATCATGGTCTAGGAGAGATCCTTATATTCATAACATGGGGTGTTCTGATGAGCTTAGGAGGGTTTTATGCAGCCACAGGATCTATTGATCCCAATATTCTTCTTGTTTCAGCTCCTCTAGGACTATTTATAACAGCTGTTTTGTTCGCGAACAATATGAGAGATCTTGATCATGATAGAGAGGCTGGGATAAAGACTCTTGCAAACATTCTTGGCAGAGAGAGAAGCAGGATCTTCTATTCCTCACTGTTGCTCGGAGCACTATTGATCACTGTTGTAGAGGCTGTGATAAGAGTTCTACCTTATCTATCTTTATTAACGCTACTATCTTTACCAAAGATCTATGATTTGATCAAGCTTTCGAAAAAACCTCCTGAAAACTTTGATCCTGAGACGTCTAAAGTTATAAACATATATACACCGATTCTTGTGGCAACATTATTGATAGACAAATTATTTTTATAGACTTATTCTGTGGATAACGTTTTTCTTAACAAAATTATTCTTCTACTCTTTCTATAGACAGCAAGTATAGATATGCTGATTATATAGATCGACAGACTTATTATTATAGGATCTAGCCTGATCCCCCATGGAGTATAGTTGAGTATAAGACCTATCAGAGGAACTATGGCCAGAGACAATCCTATTGATAGTGCAAGTCTCTCGAGAGGCGAAAGATCCTTCTCGCCTGGATATAATGCCTCCACGAGAACATATCCTGGTATAAATAATATTAATAAGGATCCTATCACATATCTGAGAGGCATTAGAAAACCTGCTAGGCTCGTTAGATACACGAGAGACACTCCCAATAATGTCAATATGATCACTGTCCAGAACCACAGACTATAATCAGGTCTTAAAACGTATCTAAGCATGTTCTGAGGAGGATCAGGATCTGACAGGATTATCTTCCCATCTCTATAATCCTTATAGAGCTTCACAAGATTCTTATAAAGATCCTTATCACCATATTTTCTCCTCACATAATCCTCAAGAAAAATTTTTTTCTCAACAGCTCTTCTACTCATTTTCACGACCTCTTGAGAACCTGGATATATAGATGAACCCACTCACCTGTGTAAACCCATTTATCAGATGAAGTATCATAGATCCATAGCTCAAATATTAGAGCAGTCTTGTTATCAAAAGACTTATCGTAGGATAATACAGGTATCAAGATTTTAAAGGTGTGATTCTCATCATTATCAAGAACGCCTCTCCAAGACATGACCTCAGGCATGGAGGATGGCGAAGTGTTTGTCGGAAGATCCTTTTCGCCACCTATTTTA
>WYEN01000002.1 GCA_009903825.1 Desulfurococcales archaeon | reverse complement strand
CTGAAAGAAGCTAAAATATGCTTGCTCTAGATCAATGAGAGTACTATATATAGCACCTTCCTACTATCCACACATAGGTGGCGTAGACTGTGTTGCTAAATCAATTGCTGGGAGACTTTAGAGATGTTTATTGGAATACCTTCTTATAATAGAGCAAAAATACTAAAGATCTCTTTACGCTCATTTGTCAATAGTAAACTTGTGAGAGGTTTTATAATAGTTGCTGACGCGATTTCATCTAGCGAAGCTGAGGAATATAATAGATCTATAAAATATGTGAAAGATTTAGGATTCGAGGTCATATATGATGTTAAGATTGGTAGAAGAGGTTCTACAAAGGCTCGAAACATGGTTTTAGAATATGCAAGATATAATCTTAGGAAAGATGATGTATTAGTCTTATATGATGATGATTATATCTATCCAGGAGATCATTCGCTTATACCAGCTATTTACTGGCTTAAAGATTCTTCGATAGGAGTTGTTGGGGGGAGAGTGATAAATATTAGAAGGAGACGTATAGATCCTGATTTTGCTTTAAACATTTATAATCTAGCTGATAACTTGACGAAGATAACAGGTTTTATTTTTCTTAATAATACTCACGGGCCTAGATACGTTGATTATACAACACCTCTGATGGCTTTAAAGGCTGAGATCTTAGATAAAGAGGTTAGATATGACGAGAACTACGGTGGCATAGGCTATAGAGAAGAGAGTGATCTGCAGATACAGATTAGAAAGCTCGGCTATAAAATAATTTTTGAACCAAGATTTTACACATATCATTTAGCAATTGAAAGCGGTGGAAACAGATATTCTGATCTTGAGAATAGAATATTTTGGAAATGGATAAATCATATATATTTTATGAATAAATGGCGCTACCCATTTCATAAGAAAGTTCTCAGCTACATGATACTAACGACATATGCGTTGATAAACGGCCCCTCAGCGATAAAAGGAGTATTAAAAGCTAATAGAATAGTAAAATGAAAATAGTACACGTATATCATCATTATTATCCTGTTGTCGGAGGTTTAGAGAGAGCTGTTCAAAGTTTAGCAGAAGAGCTTGCTAAATTAGGTCATGAGGTTCATGTTATTACTAGTAGATATGGTGCAGAAGATAGACCTAAGGAGGAGATCATTAATAACGTGTTTATTCATAGAGTAAAGGCTCTAAGAGCTGGCTTTCCAGATCTTACGTATCCATTTGAGTATCCAGAGAAGATTTTAAAAAATGCTGATATTGTTCATGGTCATACTCAGAATAGTTTATTTGTTGCCAAGATGATTGAGAAGGCTAAAGAAATCGGCGTTAAAACTTTTATGTATTTTATGGCGATTGATGCTTTATATGATCATCCTAATCTGCTGGTCAGGTCTTTAGGACCTTTCTATTCTAGATGGATTTTGAAGAAAGCTATCCAATTATCTGATGTTAAGCTTGCTCGTAGTTTGAGAGATCAGGATCTTCTATATAATAAATATGGTGTCAATGCTATATATATTCCTGACGGTGTTTCCAGATGGTTTGTTTCTCATGAGTTTAGTGGTGAGAAATTTAGAGAATATTATAAATTGAATAATGATTATGTGGTTTATATTGGTAGACTTCATCCTTTAAAAGGCATAGACATATTAATAAAAGCATTGTATCATATTTTGAGAAACAACTCCTTGAACTTAGATCTTGTCATAATAGGCCCTGGAGATGCAGGACCTTACATAAATCTGGCTAAAAGATTAGGTGTTGATAAAAATATTTTGTTTCTCGGTTTTGTTAATGAAGAGATTAAAATTGGCGCTATAGACGGTTCTTTAGCTGTTATTGTGCCAAGTATTAATGATTATGTCGAGGTTTATCCAATGGTTGTTTCTGAGGCATGGGCAAGAAGCAAACCTATTATAGCTACTAAAGTGGGAGGAGTACCATATAGAGTAAAACATATGTTTAATGGTCTGCTTGTTCCTCCTAAAGATCCGAAGGCATTGGCAGAGGCGATAACATTATTAGCAAATGATAAAGAGCTAGGCATTAAATTAGGTGCGGAGGGCAGAAAAAGTGTTATGACATGGGATGAGATAGCGTTTAGAATACTAGAAATATATAAGGAAAAGTCTTCATAGAGGAAGCATAGATGATGCGTGTACTTGTGACTGGTGGAGCAGGCTTCATAGGTAGTCATCTTGTTGATAGACTTGTTCATGAGGGTTATAAAGTTAGAGTAGTTGATAACCTGAGTAGTGGCAGAACTGAGAATCTCAGGAGACATATTGATTCGAACGCTATAGAGTTTGTGATTGGTGATTTAAAAGATCCTTATATAGCATTAAGATCTGTGGAGAATGTTGATGCAGTCTTTCATTTTGCGGCTAATCCTGAGGTTAGAGTAAGCAGTATAGATCCTGAGACACATTTTAATGAGAATATTGTTGCAACATTTAATCTTTTGGAGGCTATGAGAAAGAGAAATGTTAGAGAGATTGTTTTTGCATCATCAAGCTCAGTATATGGAGAGCCTGATGAGATACCTGTTGATGAGAATGCTCCTATAAAACCTGTCTCAGTATATGGAGCAAGCAAAGCATCATGTGAAACACTTATACATGCCTACTCTAAATTATACAAGATCAAGGCTGTGATACTTAGATATGCAAATGTCGTCGGGCCAAGACTTAGACACGGAGTGATATGGGATCTGATCAATAAACTAATTAGAAACCCTAGAGAACTAGAGATCCTTGGAGACGGAAGACAGATAAGAAGCTACATATATATAGACGACGCAATAGAGGCAACGATAAACGCATGGAGAAAAACAGATGCAGACTACGAAGTTTATAATATAGGCAATGAGGACTGGATAACTGTGGATGAAGTCGCAGACGAGATAATAAAGATCATGAGATTAAAAGATGTTAAAAAGATCTATAAACCGATGCTACATGGGGTAGGATGGCTAGGAGATGTAAAGAGAATAACATTAAAGATAGACAAGATGAAAAGAATAGGATTCAAACCTTCAATGAGTTCAAAAGAAGCCGTGAAAACAACAGCTAGGAAACTTCTTGAAGAAATAAGTGTAAAAATTTGATGAATCTTTATGAAGATAGCTTTAATTAGAAGAGAGTACATAACGCATCTAGATGGTGTTAACAGGTTTATCGCTCTCTTAGGAGAGGGTTTGAGAAAGCTTGGCCATCAAGTCGAGGTCTTTAGCTGGTGCTATAGAGATGTTGAGAAGGAGAGGCTGGAAGAATGGTTCAAAGAGATGCATGGTCTAGACGTAGCTATACCAATTCACACATTATGCAAAGAGCCTTGTAAAGGCGATCCATGGAATAGAATAGCTTTAGACTGGTTCTTAAAAGGATCGAAGATCCTACAAAGCAAAGGCATTGATGCTCTCATTGTAAACGGCGTCATTCCTCTTAGGTTTAGTCCTAAGATAGCTGTAAATCATGGAGTAATGATTGAGGTAAATAGATTTATTTATTATATAGCGAAAATGCTTTACAGACATTATGATAGAGTGATTTGTGTTAGCCATAAGCTTAGGGAAGAGGTTAAAAAAGTTCTTGGTGTAAGTTGCAACGTTATTCCTCTGCCTATGAAGTTAGAACTATATACTCCTAGAGATCTCAACGAAAGAGAAAATGTGGCGATCCATATAGGTACAAGACCTGTTAAAAATCCTCATATAAGCATTGAGACAGTAAAGATCTTGAGAAAAAGAGGTTTCAACATTAGACTTATTATCGTAGGAGCCCTCGAGACGCTTCCAATGGATAATAACGTGGAGAGTAGGCGGGGCTTAACAGAAGATGAGAAAAACAAGCTTTTATGTAAAGCAAAAGCCTTGATTCTCCCATCAAGATACGAAGCTCTTCCATATGTAGTTTTAGAGGCTATGGCTTGTGGAACGCCAGTAATAGTATCTAATGCTGTGCCAGATGAGGTTGTGATCAACGGTTTTAATGGGATCAGAGTAGGTAGTTTCAATCCGGAGGATTATGCAAACGCCTTAGAAAGTCTATTAAAAAATGATGGGCTTTGGCTAAGGTTGTCTAAAAATGGTCTCGAATTTGTTAAACAGTTTAGCTATATAGAGATCGCTAAGAAATATATTGATCTTATTCGTGAACTTTTATGAAAGCTAGAGAAGCTCTGTTAAGCATAGAGGAAATCGTTAAAAATTTCGGTGATCAGAAGGCTATTGGTAGTTATTATCTAGAGTTTAGTAGAAGGTTGGAGGTTTTAAAACTTGCTGAAGAATATTGTAGACATGGCTCAACTGTTTTTGATCTTGGTGCACAGCCTTTCATAGTCTCCTGTGCTTTTAAGAAGATGGGTTTTAATGTCACTGCTTTTGATATTGATCCAGAGCCATATAGAGAGATTGCTGATGCTTGTGGCGTCAGTGTTGTCAGATGTGATCTTGAGAGAGATGAGCTAGGCGTTGACAATGCTGATTGTGTTGTGTTCGCGGAGATTTTGGAGCATCTGCACTACTACTATGTACCCTTGGTTTTAAGCAAGATAAACAAGGCTCTGAAGCAGGGAGGCGTCCTAATCCTTACTATACCGAATATAGCATCGCTATTCAGAAGACTGAGGCTATTGCTAGGCATACAACCACAGTACAGTTTTCACGTACATGAATACACAATGAAGGAGGTAGTAGCGTTGCTTAGAGAAGCAGGGTTCGAGATAATAAAAGCATACTACTCGATAGTAAATGATTTAACGTATATTGATGCAGATCCAGAGGAGCACCTAAGGATCTTAAGCTTCAAAGACCTAGTGAGGATTGCTTTAAAGAAGCCAACAAAGCTAAACATCTTAAGGCTTTTAGCATATCCCATAGTAAAGCTTAAATCAGATACGAGACAACTCATGGTATTTATCGCTAAAAAGATCAAGGGGCAGACTCTTCAAAGTCTCGATAGATGGAACTAGTCACGAAAGAGGCTGGGGAGAATCCAAACATATCAAAGATCCTTATATATTGACTATAATTAAATTTAACTAAGGAGTAGGATCTTTTAAAAGGAACTTATATGTAAAACTGTTAAGGCCGAAATTTTGACGTCATAAGCTGATCTTGAGAAATGATCATATTGTTTGATAATGCTTGTGTATTATCATGCTTATTCAGAGCTCTTAGATACTTACAATTTGTTTGCTTATTGCTCACATATATTGACACGTAATACAGATCTATGTGATATATTAAGGTTTATCAGCTTATATGACCTGACTTTATTATTTAAGGGGGTATGTAGTAAACAATTAAGTTTCAATTAAGCCTTAAATTTCTGTTTATAAGAGCTACTGATTAACTGAGTTTGAGGAAATCTTCCATTTAAAGAGAAAGAAAAATGAATGAAGACTTGAAGAATATTCTCAAGCGTTATAAAGATTTTCTTAAGGATCAATATATAAAAGGTTCTTCTTATACTTTGTCTGCTATACATCTGCTAGAGCCTGCGTTTAAGC
>WYEN01000097.1 GCA_009903825.1 Desulfurococcales archaeon | reverse complement strand
AACGATTTCTTAGAAGAGATCATGTTTTTGATCAAGAGAGGTCTTACTGAAGATGTTTTAAGAAGACTAGTTGTATATTCTAACAGTCTTTTGTCATCATTAAAATTATGTGACTATCACAAGAGAATAGATCCTTCTGTCCCTCAAGATTGTAAGATCTGTTCAGAACTTTTTCTTGTGAGCGAGGATATTCAGATGATATATGATCTTGAGAAAGCCTTTGAGATCATATCAAGTATCAGAGGCGTTGGAGCTTTGATACCTGAGGTTGGCAGCAACATTGCTTATGCAAAGAGAGATGCCAAAGATCTTGGGATGATTCTTGCGTACCCAGGTAGAATTGTTAGCACAGGAGATTATGTGGCTGTCGTGGGCAGACCGAGATGGGGCGAAAGCGGTCATTTAGGAAGAATACTTCTGAGAATAGTTGGAGGAGGCTCTAAATATAGATCTGTGATGAATCTAAGGCTTCACCCATGTGTTGAAAAGTGGTTGCATAATAAAAATATAAGTCATGCAGAGACAGGTCCTCATGATAGAGCATCTATACGAGATATAGAAAAGATCATTGGCGACACGGTGTTAGAGAGAAACATCTTTGTGATCAAAGATTTAGGAGGGCCTTGGATAGAGCCTAACATATATATCTTTGCTGAGAATCCTCTGAAGATAGCTCAGTATGTTAGTGAGATAATATCTTTATGTTGATAATCATCTTATGAGTATTATGTTCACTGGAGCATTTATTAATATGCTCAGAGCTGTGCTTCCAATAGTAAGATCTTCTCTTAAAGTCTTTCCTCTAGCACCAATGATGACTGTGTCAAACCCCTCCTCCTCAATTATTCTAAGGATCTCGTTGCTAACGCTACTATTCTCAGGATCATATTCTTTAGATATATAGCTCACATATATATTCTTTAGAGATGCTCTTCTCGAAACCTCTTCTCTAATTTTTTTATCATCTTCTCCGCCAGTCTTCACATGAAGTGCATAAACTTTTGATCCATATCTAGTGGCGAAGTCTATGGCCAGATCTAGTGCTCTCAGACTATTCTCGCTGCCATCTACTGGAACAAGTATTTTTCTGAATAAAAAGCTTATCTCATATCTCTTCTCTATAAAACCTCACCTCTCAATATATTAAGTTTCTTATCAGTCTCATTAATACTTTCATCTCTCTTCTTCAGAGATAGAGAAGCTCTTATAGCATCAATATTCTCAGGTATAACAATAGCCTCTTGATGAATCGCCTGGCTTAACATGATCTCTTCTCCATCAACATGTATAGTGTCTCTAAATATAACATTCTCATAGATGTCATATCTCTCTCTACCAAGATCTCTTGCCAACTCAATGATCTGTGACGTAGATTTTATGCCTGTTCTATTAGAGTCTACAAGTATGATTCTTGGAGTATCTGACAAGACATCGATCAATCTGTCTCTAGAGATCTTATCGTAAGTCTCTATAAAGATCGTGTGTATATGCATTAACGTTGTAGGAGTTGCGATAGCCATTGTGACAATATCAAGATCTTTTAACACAGTCTTGACGTCATGAGCATGATGACTAGGGATCTTAGGAGGATCTAATGTGAGACTGTTTATAGGTCCTTTATCAATCTCCTTAGGATCAGCTCCTCTTCTTATTATGACTGCTCTAACTCTTTTTATAGGAGCGATCCTGTTGATACTCCATATAACTCTGATCAATCCAGTAGTGTTGCAGCTGACAACTCTTATAAATCTTTTTCCAAAAGCTTCTTCATAATTTGCAAGAGCATTAAAACTTACCTCAGCAACACTCTCTTTCTCACCGCCTTGGAAAACAGCTTTTAATCCATTTCTCTCATAAAGATCTTTATATTTAGCTCCTACACCAGCTGGAGTGGCGTCAACAATTATATCACTTTTCTCAAAAAGTTCTTCAATAAATCCTTTGAAATCAATTTTTTTCTCTCTAAAATCTTTCTCACGATCTTTAGGAATATAAAGGTCATAACCTTTTCTAATAGCTGTCAAAGCCTCGTAATCAGGTTTCGTCTTGACGACACCTATGATCTTCATATCTTCTTGTTTTGATACAGCATCTGCAACTCTTTTGCCAATTGTTCCATAGCCATTTACTCCTACTCTGATCATATCTTCTCATCACCCCAGAATTTTCTGTATGAAAGTTCTAAAGCTTCTACAGCTGGCAATGTTGTTCCTGAGAGAAACTCTATCAAAGCTCCTCCGCCGGTTGACACATGAATCTTCTCATGAACAATCTTCTCCTCAGGGATCATAATGCTCAGATGTCCTCCTCCGATTATCACATATCCTTTGCTTGATAATGCTGTCTCAATAAGTTTCTTAGTTCCATTGACAAATCTCTCATCTTCCACATAGCCTGCAGGTCCTCTGAGAACTATTAGACTGGCCTCCTTCATTATAGAGGTGTACATTTCAATAGTCTCTTCGCCGATATCCATAGGTCTTCCAGAGAGCTTATAAACAGGATCATTAGATATGTTTCCATCATCTCTTAGAACCACATAATCTATAGGAATCTCTATGGGAGCTCCTGATAAAAGAATCTTTTTTGCTCTAGGGACTAGAGATAGAAATCCTCTGCTCTCCAAGATCTTTATTACATGTTCACTAGTTTTTATGCCTTTGGCGACTTGAAAAAGTATTCCTACTAATCCTGTGGTTAATATTCTGTCAGCAACTCTTTTTTTAACAAGATTCTCGATCACTCTTAAAGTGTCAGGTATTTTAGCACCTCCTAACACAAAGATCTTTGGAGCCTCAGCGCTACTCATGATCTTTGATAAAGCATTAAGCTCTCTAAACATTATTGGTCCAGCAAAAGATTTTTTCACCGGAGGGAAACCTACTATGCTAGGCTGAGACCTATGTGCAGTGGCAAAGGCGTCATTAATATAATAGTCTATCAAAGGAGAGATCCTTCTTACTAAAAATGATCTTGCATGAACCTCTGGAGGAGCCTCTATAAGCTCTTCAGATAATAATCTCACATTATCTAATAAAATGATCTCTCCGCCACGAAGATCTTTAATCTCTTTTAATGCCGTAGGACCTATGACATCATCAACATATCTTATATCAAGACCTGTGTATTTTCTGAGAAGCTCAGCATGTTGAGAAAGATCTATGAAATCTCTGTCTCCAGGCCTCCCCTGATGAGACATGAGGACTATCGCAAGATCTTTATTATAAAGCTCTAAAATGCTTCTAGAATGAATCTTTATTCTATAATCATCCAAAATTTTCCCAGTAGAAGGATCTATAGGAGAGTTAATGTCTATACGAATAAGAACTTTACTACCAGATATATCTTCATCGTAAACACTCTTGATCCTGAACATAGAGTCGCCCGACTAATATTTGTGTAAAAGTTAAAATATTTTTACTCATTAAAAGTTTTGAACTCTGATGAGAAAGATCGTTTCGATACTTAAGATAATTTTCAGAAGATTTTTATGGGGCCGCCGGGATTTGAACCCGGGACCACCAGCGATCTGGGATTGGGGATGCTCACCCCAGGCTGGCATCCTACCAAGCTAGACTACGGCCCCACCATCATGATTTTCATTATACTAAAATTAAAGCTTTGTAGAAGATATTATATTATCCTTATTTATTTATATATCTCCTCTTCAACTTATGATGTTGAGGATGTGATGACCAGCTATATTTACGAGCCTTTTGAGTTTTTGAAAGAGAAGATTCTGAGAGAACTAAGCGTATATAGCAATATTGATAGAGACAAGATCTATGTTGAGGATCCTTCCAAACCTGATTTTGGAGATCTAGCTATTAATCTTCATAGAACATCTAGATTATCAGGGTATGATGTTGATTCTCTCAACGATATTTTTATAAAGAATCTCTCGAGAATCGTGTTTGTATCTGATTTTAAGAGAATAGGTGGATACATAGATCTTTGGTTTTCAGATAGTCATTTAGCATCTATACTATTCACTTCTGTGAGAGAGCTGGAAGGATCCTATGGTTTAGTCCCCGTCGATAAGCCTATGAGATATGTTGTTGAATATGTCTCTGCAAATCCTATACATCCTCTTCACATAGGATCTGGTAGAAACGCCGCTCTAGGGATCGTTATAAGCTCTATGCTTAAAATGACTGGTCATCATGTGGAGACACGTTTTTATATAAATGACATGGGTAGACAGATAGCAATTGCTGTTTTAGGCTTCAGATTGTTAGGCGAGCCTTCTCCACCTCCAGGTGTTAAACCTGATGAATGGATAGGCTTTATATATGCATCTACTCACACGATTATTGATATAAGAAGATTAAAAGAGGAGCTTGATAAAGCAAAGATTGATCCTACCAGATATAGAGAGATATTATCAGAGCTGGATGAGCTTGTTGCAGATGCTGCCAGATTAAGAGAGAAGTTTCCACAATATTTTGATCTTTTGATTGATAAATTGTCTGAAATATCTGATGTAGAGGCTGAGATATCAAGACTTTCACAGGCATATGAGAGAAAGACTGATCCTGATGTTGTCAGAAGTTTCAGAAGACTTGTCGATTTATGTCTCCAAGGATTTAGAGAAACTCTTGATCGTTTGGGAGCTCGCTTTGATAAATGGGATTATGAGAGTGATATTGCATGGAGCGGTCTTGTTGATGAGATCATTGAGCTTGCCAGAAGATCCTCTTATTATGGCACTCATAAAAATGCTCCCGCAATAATATTCAAAGATCTTCAGAAGAATCCTGAGATCAGAGAGAGACTTAGACTCCCAAAAAGTCTTGAGATCCCTCCACTGATTATTATGAGAAGTGATGAGACAACATTATATGCTTTAAGAGATGTGGCCTATTCAATATATAAGTTCAGAGATTCAAAAGCTGATTATGTGATAAATATTATTGCTGCTGAACAGACTCTTCCACAGGCGCAGATCAGACTTGCATTATATTCTCTAGGATTTGTCAGAGAGGCTGAGAGACTTATACATTATAGTTATGAGATGGTTCTTCTACCAGGCTATAAGATGAGTGGTAGAAGAGGAAGATTCATATCACTAGATCAGGTCTTAAACGAGGCCGTCTCTAGAGCTAGAGAGATTTTGAAAGAGAGAGGAAGCAGATCTTCTGAAGATGTTGCTGAGAAAATAGGCGTCGCAGCAGTAATATTCTCATTGGCAAGCATATCACCATCTAAACAGCTTGTCTTCAGACTGGAGGATGCTCTTGATTTTGAGAAAAACTCAGCTCCTTATCTATTATACTCCAGAGCGAGAGCACATAGTATTCTTGAGAAGATTAGTGAAGAGCCTGCTCTAGAAGAGATCGATTATGAGAACGGCATGAAAGATCCTTTGAGAAGACAGTTGATTATTGAGATGGCTAAGACCCCATCGATATTCAGAAAAGCAGTTGAGGAACTCTCTCCAGAGACACTTGCTTCACAATTACTTAAAATAGCAGATCTGTTTAACACATGGTATCAGAAAGATCCTGTGATACATGAGAAAGATCCTGGGCTGAGAAACTTTAAGATATACATGGTCAAAACAGTTCATCAAATACTTACAAACGGATTAAAAATGATGGGCATACAGCCTTTAGACAAGATATAGACCTTAATCTTCATCTTTTACAAAAATTTTTGTCAGAAGCTGAAAAACCTCATGGACATTATGAAAGTTTGAGAAGGAAACAGCCTATTAGTAAAAAAGTGCCGTGAACTCCTCCAGTTTCTCTGTCACAGGATTTACACGTAATTGCATTGCCTCGAGAGTAACTACGCCGATTATTACTCTATCAATTTTGTTACTGATTAAAACAGGCGTTATCCTTCGCTTACTCCCGATCTCGATTAATGCGTGTGATAATTCGAGCTCTTCAAAACCACTGGCAGTAACAACTTTAACTTTTTCACCAACTCTTTTCAAGCCTAACTTGTTCGCCAAGTCTTCAGGAATGATCGTTAGAGTCGCGCCAGTATCCACAAGAGCTTTTGTACGCATAATTTTTCCACCTTCTAAATCACCAACACCAACCTCAACCTCTACATGACCCATAACAATCTCAACATATATAAATGATAACAATCTAATTAATAAGACCTCTACACAAATGATCACACATGGTAAATCTAGAAGTTTCAGAAGAGATGCAATTTATGTAGTGTCTAATCATTAGTGCGGGGGGTGGGATTTGAACCCACGCAGGCCTACGCCATCGGGTCCTCAGCCCGACCCCTTTGACCTGGCTCGGGCACCCCCGCTCCATTAAAAATGTTTGTTTAAAGCTTAAAGCTTTTAACACTATATTTTTCATAGATGATGAGTGTAGCCTGCTAAGATGAATGGTGATTTATCTCGATCCCTCTGATTAATATGTGGTTAGAAAATCAGATTTATATTAATAAAAACAATGTTTGATTCAGCTATTTAATTATTTCTCTGAGTGTCTTGGACAGTCTTGTCCATAGTAGTATTAGACATACTCCCATGGCTGATCCAGCTGTTATGTCTCCTATGAATCCTCGCACTTCAGGATGAGGAGGAGGTCAGTAGTTTTATAACATTAAGAAAAATAATTGCAAGTATTTATACTCATGCTTTTTCATCTCATGTTGTAAGGATCATTAAAATATCATATTGCTATAGAAAAATAAAATAAAAGATCTATAGTTTGTATAAATGGAAACGCTAGATCTCTACCTCGATCCATCCTCCTTCTATTCTAACATTAAACGTCTTCAAACCGCCTTTCTCCTTCGGGAAGTTAGGTGCCACGCTAGGAGCCTCGATCATAGAGCCGGTCTCAAGATCATAGACGGCGTTATGACAAGGACATTTTACAATCTTTTTATTGAAATCTACATGGCCTAGGATACATCTTGCGTGAGTACACACAGCATCTAATCCATAGATTTTATCACCAACTTTTGTTATCAGAATAATCTTATCATCAATTTTCACAGAAAGAGGATTACTGTTTTCAAGAGTTCTTGCTGATAAGATCCTTCTCCAAGGCGTATGCTCACCTGATTAGATTAGATAGTAATTTTAAAAATAATACATCATCTATTTTTTCTCTCTTAAAAAGCTTGTGGAAATGAGAGTGGTTTTATTTTTAAACTTTATATAACACTATAGCTGAGGCACATATATGAGCTGTATGGACGTAGGATCTGAGGTTCCTGATTTTGAGCTTAAAGATCAGAATGGGAATCTGGTTAAATTATCAAGTCTGAGAGGAAAAATTGTTGTGTTATACTTCTATCCGAAAGCTATGACAAGAGGATGCACGATAGAGGCCGTGGGCTTCAGAGATTTCTATAATGAGATAGCCTCATTAAATGCTGTGGTCGTGGGAGTCTCAAAAGATGATGTTGCTGATCTTAAGAAATTCTCAGAGAAGTATAGTCTCCCATTTATTCTGCTCTCAGATCTTGAGAGCAAACTTATAGACGCATTTTGCGTCAGAGGGTTTGCGGGCAGAGCAAGAAGAGTCACTTTCATAATAGATGAAAAAGGTGTTGTCATAAAAAAGTGGAATAAGGTTGATCCTTCTAAACATGCGAAAGAAGTTGTCGAGTTCTTAAGATCTATTAAAAGATCATGATTGATATTTCTGACATCATAAGGGCAAGCCTCGCCCTTCATGGCGAATGATATTTATATTTATGAGCCTTTCGAGAAAATTTTTATGGTCGTGATGAGATGTATAATATTTTGAGGGTCTGGAGGCTAATACCTCAGCTGGGCATCCATGCCTCCAGCCCGATGATTATTAAAATGAAAAAATTAATCCCCCTCCAGAGGGCTAACACCCGAGACCCAGCGTAAATAAGATGATCTACTATAGAATTGAAAGGGGAGGGGTCATATTTGTCTGCAAATTCTCTGAAGAATCTTATAAGCTTCTTGAAAACCTCTGTAGAGACTTTCTCTTTCTTCTCGAGTTTTGAAACAACTGTTTGAAGAAGATCTAGTCCTCTCTCAATTGTTCTATGATCATATATTAATAAATCAATAGATCTCGTGTTCAACACTATGTATAACTCATCTTTCTAAACTAAAAATTGTGATCCCTAAAATATTCGGGTGAAATGAGGAAACTTCAAAACTTTAGGAATAAGAGATTGTGGGCATCAGATCTTTCTATGATCTTAATCATCGGTTATAATCTAGACAAGATCTCTAGATCCTCTTCTCTCAGTCTCCAACCCATTGATCCTATGATCTCTCCCAGATGTTCTCTACGCTCGGCCTTAGGTATCGCTACTACTCTAGGCTTAGAGATTAGATAGTTCAATGCAACTTGTATAGGAGTCTTGTTGTATTTTGCTGCTATCTCTCTCACTTTATCTACTCTGGCCACAGACCCTTTCTCTATAGGTGTGTAAGCTTGTATCGTTATTCCCTCTCTAATGGCGTATGACAAAAGATCTTTTTCTACAGATCTGTCCAAAACGCTGTATTTAACCTGATCAACAACTATATCATGTTTTCTCAGAACACGTCTGCCTCTCTCAATCTCTTCTCTCGAGAAATTGCTTACGCCAATATATCTACAAAGCCCCTCCTCGGCGATAGCCTCTAGATTTCTAACTTGCTCTTCGACTGGCACAAGATCATCCGGCCAATGTATTAATATAAGATCAACCTCTTTAACTCCCAGCCTCTCAAGAGATGATTTTGCAGCTTTTACAGCAGTCTCTCTACTTCTAAATCTATGTGGAAGAAGCTTTGTTGTTACAAAAATTCTCGTCCTGCCAGCTCTTCTGATCAGCTCTCCCACAAATCTCTCGGCCTCTCCATTATCATACATCTCTGCAGTATCAATATTATCAATACCCAGCTCAACAGCCTCTAGATATGTCTTAAGAGCCTTGTTATAATCTCTTATAGCCCATGTGCCCAGCCCTATTGCAGAGACTGTCTCACCGGTTTTTCCAATAGGCTTTCTATCAGAAGGATCAAGGGGATATTTCATTTTTATTTCACATCTCTAGAATAGATTATTTATCTCTATTATAAAGATTAGTTTTAGAGACTGTGGAGAGAACACAATTTTGACTAGAGAGATCATAGATGTCATAATTAAAATTAACAAACCTGATTGTCCTCTTCTGGCACATCTCGTCGGTAAAAATCTTGATCTAAACTTTTATAATATTGTTGTCTCAGAGAATAAAGTCTCTCACATAATAGTGGCTGGAAAGAAAGATCTTAGTGTTATCAAAAAGATCTCTAGAGATGTTAAGCTGGGGATTAGATATAAAAATATTAACAATAAAGACGTCCTGCTTTGGGTAGAAAATTATTCTCCATGTAGCTTTTGTAAAACATTGTTAAAATATAAAGGTCTGCCGACAGGACTTAAACTTGATAAAGATGAAAAGCCTGTCTATAGAATACTTGTTCCAAAAAGATCTTTGTTAAAAAATTTTGTTTCAGATCTTGAGGAGAGCGGTCTGAAGCCTGATCTTTTGAAAATAGATCTTAGGCTTAGAATAGCTAAGCTGACTCCTACACAAATAAGAGCGCTCATACTTGCCTATGAAAACGGCTTCTTTGATTATCCTAAGAAGATTAATCTAGAGAGATTGTCAGAGATCATGGGGGTTAAACCTTCTACGCTCGATGAGATCCTTAGAAGAGGTCTTAGAAAGCTTGTGGAAGAATATTTAAACAGGAAAGAGGGCATAGAGATAGATCTTTAGTCTTTCTCATCTAAAGATATATATTTCATTAGCAAAATATGTTTAGAAAAGATCTTTTAATTATATAAAGAGAGTTTACAAGAATTTTTATATGTCTGATACTCATTTTTAAGTAAATGAGAGTGGATACATATGAGCCTTGGAAGGATCGAACATAATATAATGGCGGTTCTGGAGCTTCTCATGAGTGTTGAAGAGAATTTATCAATGCTTTATTCAAGACTCATTTAGATATACTAAGATCTTTTGTCTCTAACAGTAAGTAAAAAAGTGTGATAAGTATAATTTTTCGCCTTTTTATACAAGGGTTTTTTAATTAAAATTTTTATGTTAAGACTTAAATATTTTCTCTATTTATATATTTTCAGGCGATAAAATGAGCTATATAATATCTATCGTAGGAGCTGTTGTAGGTCTGGTCGCTATATTATACTCTATTTATCTTGCCAGATGGGTTTTGAGACAGGATCCTGGAGATGAGAAGATGAGATTTATATCAGAATCTATAGCTTTGGGAGCTAAAGCATATATGTATAGACAGTATAAGACTATTATCATCATCCTATTGATACTTGGGGTAATAATATTTTTTGGAATAAGTCCTTGGGCATCTTTATCATTTATATTAGGAGCATTAGGGTCTATGGCAGCAGGATATTTAGGCATGTATGTGACCACAAGATCAGCCTCTAGAGCTGCAGAAGGTGCTAAAAAAGGTGCTGAACATTCATTAAGAATAGCTTGGAGAGCTGGAGCTGTTATGGGTCTTTCACTTGCTGGCGTGGCCTTGTCTATATTATCAATTTTATATCTGTTTTATCATACGATCCTTGCTGAATGGATGATCCCTCTTATATCAATAGGTTTTGGAGCTAGTCTTGTCACGCTTTTTATGAGAGTAGGTGGAGGAATATATACTAAGGCAGCTGATCTAGGAGCTGATCTTGTGGGAAAGATTGAGGCGGGAATTCCAGAGGATGATCCTAGGAATCCTGGGGTTATAGCAGATAACGTAGGAGATAATGTTGGAGATGTTGCTGGAATGGCTTCTGACGTTTTTGAGTCTTATATTGTCACTTTATCGGCGGCAGTATTTCTGGCAGGCGTGATAGGTCTTGGAACAATTTTTGAAGAGATACCTATCTTGATCGGAGCCTTGTCACTGGTCGCATCTATAGCAGGAGTCATGATGCTTAGACTTGGAAGAAGAAAAGATCCTTTGAGCTCTATCAAAAGAGTGATAGATATAGTAGCCATAATAAGTGTTGTACTGATGCTAGTTGTGATCCCATTGATTTATAGAGACAACTTCATAAGATCATTGTATATATCGATCGCCTCCTCTCTAGGAATAATATTGGCACCTATAATTCTTAGAGTCACTGAGTACTACACATCATATCAGTATAAACCTGTGAGAGATATAGCAGATCAGGCTAAGATAAGTGCTGCAACAGTGATAGTGACTGGTTATGCAAAAGGACTTTTAAGTTCTATACCGGTTCTCATAGCTGTAGGAGGAGTATTAGGATTATCATATTATCTAGGTATGTTAGCAGTTTCAGATCTTGTGCCCACAAGCTTTGGAGCCTACGGAGGACTTATAGCTGGGGTGTACGGGACTGCTTTAGCATCTGTAGGACTGTTAGCCGCTGCAGGAATAATAATCACTGCAGACTCATTTGGGCCTGTCAGTGATAATGCTAATGGAGTTGTCGAGATGGCCGGCCTGCCTGAGAACATCAGAGAAGTGACTGATGTTCTAGATGCAGTCGGCAACACGACTAAGGCTACTACGAAAGGCTATGCGATTGCGAGCGCAGGGTTGGCAGCGTTAGTTTTATTCATAGCATTGATATTTGAGATATCAAAATTCATAGGTTTAGAAAAGCTTCCAGAGATACTCTCCAGCATAACTCTTGTCAATCCTAATCTTCTTATAGGCGCTTTTGTAGGGATAATGATAGTGTATATATTCAGTGGAAGAACTCTTGAGGCTGTTGGAAGAACTGCTATGGAGATTGTTGAGGAGATAAGAAGACAATTCAGAGAGAGACCTGGAATTTTAGAGTGGAAAGAGAAGCCTGATTATGCTAGAGTAGTTGATATAACAACTCGAAGAGCTCTTGAAGAGTTTGTGAAGCCAGGTCTCATAGTAATTATCACGCCAATACTCGTAGGCATAGTATTAGGTTGGCAGGGGCTTGCAGGTCTCATATTAGGCTCTATAATAGTTGGAATGCCCAGAGCGCTTTTGATGGCTAACGCAGGTGCTGCATGGGATAATGCTAAGAAGTATATTGAGCATCATGGCGGCAAAAAGACTGAGGCTCATAAAGCAGCTGTGATCGGAGACACAGTAGGAGATCCTTTCAAAGACACCACAGGCCCCTCTCTGAATCCTCTTATAAAAGTTTTGAACACACTATCAGTAGTATTTGCAGGAGCGATAATAACATTAAACAAGCTTATGGGGATAAACATCTACACAGGACTGCTTCCATTGATAAAACTTTTGTTAACACTCTGAGAGAATCATCTTATTTCGAAACATTTTTAATTTTATCTTATTTATGATATAATGGTTTTTGGAGCCGATATATTGAGAATAGGACTTTATTTTAAAAAAGATAATAAGACCGCATGTAATATCGCGAAGAGAATAATAGATCTTTTGAAAAAAAATTATGACACAAAGATTTTTGTAGAGAAAGAGCTTTCAGACTTGATAAAAGAGATCTCTACATATGACGTTAAAAAAGCTTCTGAATATGTCGATGTTATAATGGCTATAGGAGGCGACGGGACTGTCATAAAAGTTTTTCATGAGATGAAAGATCATGATGTTCCTGTCATGACTGTAAGAACAGGCCACAGAGGTGTTCTTTTAGACGTCTCTCCACTAGAATTAGAGGATAGAATCAAAGATCTTCTTGAGAAAAAATTTGTATTAAGAGAATACGAGCGTATATATGCTTATTCAGATAGATTCAAGACACTTCCAGCATTAAATGATATTATTCTCACACCATCAACAGAATTTGTCAGAATGAAGATAATAAGATTCAGCGTCTATAAAAATGATCGTATCATATACTCTTTAGAAGGAGACGGAGTCATCATCTCCACGCCCGTAGGATCTACTGCATACTCACTTGCGATCGGAGGGCCGGTGATTGATAGAAGACTGAGAGCAATGGTTATAACACCTTTCGCCTCTATACAGCTGTGGGCAAGACCGGTGGTCTTGTCATCTGATGAGACTATAAAAATTGTTCTTCGAAAAGACTCTAACCCTGCTGAACTGATCATAGATGGCTCTTTAAGATACTCTGTGGAGCCTGGTGAAGAGATTTTTATAAAAAAATATCATAGACCTGCTAGAATAATAAGATTTCATGATGAAGATGAGATCTATGAGAGAGTCTTTGAGAGAAGATAATAAAGAAATTATTGTGTTAGATACCGCAGGTCTCTTCATAATATCAAGCTTCACAGCATATAAAAATCTGATTACAGTATCAGAAGCTGTCGAAGAGGTTTTAGACATAGAATCTAAAAAAGATCTTGATCTAGTGTTAGAGAGCGGAAGATTAATAGTTGGAAAGCCTTCACAAAAATATGTTGAAGAAATCATAAGAAAAGCTCGTGAGATGAAGATTCTAGAGGCATTATCAGAGACCGATATAAAGATCCTTGCATTAGCAAAAGAATTGTCTGAGAAAGGATATAAAGTGACGATAGTCAGCGACGACTCTTTTATTCATAGAGTTGCGAGAGAATTAAATATAAAAACAGTAAACGTGAAAAGACGTGTGACAGGAAGATCTTTAGTGAGAACATATGTATGCCCAGTATGTGGCTACAAGACTTTAAAGAGACTAGAGAAATGTCCGATATGCGGCTCAAAATTAAAAGCCACTAAACAACAAAAAGATCTTTGAAAACATATAAAAATATATTAGTCACCCGGCTGATATATAGAAGATTGCAACAAAATATTGCACATGTGAAATACTTAGATAGCTAGTTGCCAGCCACACAATATTCTTAAACTCGACGCTAACGACCATTGAAGCGCCAGTAGATAAAGGATTCAGACCTCTTATATAGTATTTACTGAACAATCCCCCATTTCTCAGACCAGGTCCGTAGATGCTTCCCCAGTTCTGCCATACAACATTTTGTGCGTATCGTCCGTAAAAACTACTATAACCTGTAGAGTAGCCCGGCTCGTGATATATGTTTTGACCGATTGTAATAGTAATCGAAAGACCAAAGCCAGGTGGTGGAATCAACCAAGTTAATGTGAAACTCCCATCTGCAGATGCATAATGTGGTTCATAATCCCACACCTCCTCATCTTTACGCCAATAGAAAACTCCATTGCTTAATTCTCCGCACCAGACCTTAGTATATGCAGGATCTCGCGCCCAAAATAGATTTGTTGTATGTCTATATGGCAATATATAATTATCTTTTATCGCATATATTCTATGATGTGTAAAAACTCTATATAAACCTATCATAGGATATGACGGATCATTATAATTTATTGCATAATCAAATATCACATCATAGTTTGCTGTTAGATACTCATCTCCAGAGGATCCGCTCCAGCTACCTATATAACTCCACTGATACATTTCTTCAAGACCACTATCAGCTTTCACCTTAATTATTAGAGGAGAGGATTCTTTTTTCATAATATTGTCTTTTATGTTGCCTACTCTAGCTAGCATATTTCTACTTAAAATGTTCATGATCGATTCTTTAATTTCTCTAAAGTCTATATGATCACTTGTATAATAATGTACTCTGAGAACCTCTCTATCATTAGAACCTTTAAACCTCCAGGTTTTTATAATAAGTATCTTAGGAATCTCTTTAAAACCGAAGACTGGGAGTATTGATACATTTCTTATGTTAATCTTAGCAATCTCAACTCCTAATTTATTGTCATAGTACATGCTTACATCACCAATGATCTTAATCTCCTTCAGAGGCAACACTGTGAAAGGTAGCTCGCTATGATCAATAGATTTATATATTTCTTCAATAGGATCCACTGAACCTTCTGTTATAAAAACAACCAGCTTTTCACTCCAGAAAACTTTTTTAACCAACTCTATTTTCTTAACGAAAAGTAGTGTGGCATTTAAGTCGAGTATCGTTACATTAGATTCTTCGAATGCCTTCTCAATATCTAAAGGCTTAAATGAAACAATATTCTGCGTCTCAGTCTCGTTTATAAACATATTTATAAAATATTTAATGAAACTAATGTTATCGCTTACAATAGCTATTTTAAGAAACTTTAATTCAGTCGACGCAACAGTTTCGTTGAAACCAGAGGGTATATTATAAAAAGAGGATTTTCTATTCATAGTGATAGTGACGGTTGTAACACCATTTTGCAAAGATTCTTGTGATATGATAAAACTTGATATAGATTGAGTCATCAGCATTAAAATGATTATGAAAATCGCTATGAGCATAAAAATATTTAAGCTTTTCATTAATGTCACCCTATACAAATTTTATTATAATTACAACAAATATTGATATAAGCGATTCTGTCAGCATTTATTGTCTAGGAAGATTGAAGGCGCCGGGGACGGGATTTGAACCCGTGCAGGGGTTTTCCCCCTAGAGGGTCTCGAGCCCTCCCCCTTGGGCCGCTCGGGCACCCCGGCTCCATAATATTTATTATGTCATTGGTTTTTATAATATTTCTGAGAATGTAATGAATGATCTCAGCTATTTTGTGAGAAAAATCTTTGATTATGATGATTTTGTGTTGGATTCTATTAAAAAGGTTTATGACGACAAGATTTTTGATGTTTTATATTCTCTTACAAGGCCTTCTTCAAGACTTTATTTAAGAGTTAATCTTCTCAGGTCTTCTGTTAATGATGTTGTGAGAGAGATCAGAGAAGAGGGTTATGAGGTTTTTAGAGATGAGCTTCTTGAAGAGGCTGTATACTTCAGAGTTGAAGGTCCTAACAAAGTCGATGGCTCTGGTCTTCGTGTTGTTGTTGATAAGAGAGCCGCAGAATCTGTTTTGATGGGATCTAACTTATATGCTCCTGGAGTAGTTTATTGCGAAAGATCTATTGAGAAAGGGTCTTCAGTATCTATATATTCTGAGAATAATATTCTGCTTGCAGATGGAGAAGCCTTGATCTCTTGTGAAGAAGCTTTGAGAATTAGAAGAGGGATATTCGTCAAAGTTTATAAAAGTCTTTTCAAAGCTCCTCCAATAAGAGATCTTAGAGTATGGGAGAGAGGTCTTGTTTATCCACAGTCTCTTCCATCAATGATCGTTTCGAGACTTCTTGATCCGAGGCCTGGAGAAGTTATTGTTGATATGTGTGCAGCGCCCGGCGGAAAGACTTCTCATATTTATGAGCTCTCCAGAGGAGAAGCTGTCATTTATGCTTTTGATCATTCTAAAAAACGTATTGAAGAAATGATCAGTAATTTAAGAAGATTAGGTCACGACAAGATCAATATTATTCATGGAGATTCAAGATATATATCAATAGATCATCCGTATATAAAAGCTGATAAAATATTGTTAGACCCGCCGTGTACATCCACAGGAGTCAGACCGAAGATATATGATCATAAGACAGGTGATGAGTTAAGATCATTAGTAAAATATCAAGAGCAGTTTATAAGAGAGGCCCATAGGATCCTTAGAAAAGGAGGAGTTCTTATATATTCGACATGTTCAATAACTTATGATGAGAATGAAGGTCTCATAAAAAAGTTTTTAGATGAAAAGCTTTTTGAAGAGGTTGATCCTGAGAAGATCTTTAGAGAGATCTATAGAATAGGCGAGAGAGGAGCTGATGATATAGGAGTTAGATTCAGTCCTCTAAAAGATCTTCCGGGTCATTATGTTATTGTTTTAATCAAGAGATAGCTTGTTAAATATTTATATATTATTTATTTTCATCATAATTATTATTTGAGGGCAGATTATTATAGCTCTTGTAAATATATCAGGCTCATCACATGATAAATGGCTTCCTCTACTCGCGTCTGGAAGACTTGGTTTTGATTATGAGATTATAAAGATATATTATGAGGTTGCCAGAGAGAGAGGTATAGATCCTTCTACTATACTTATAACATCAGAAGACCTTGATTATCTGAAGATCGTTGTTGATAATGTCTCGAGAAAAAGCCTAGACGTCATAATAGATCTTTTGAGCAAAAGATTTTATGATAGAATAGATCCTGGTGTAGCTGCAGAGGCTTATCGAAGATATTTGAAAGGATCTTATGTTTCTAATGAGGATGCTGTGAGATTATTAGCTAGAGTGTTAGCAGCGTGGTGTATAGAAGCTGGAGAGATGCTGGGCTACATAAAGATCCTTGGCTGGGGAGGAGGATAGATGCTCTGCTGGGATCATTCTGAGAAGAAATGGATCGAGAGGAAGAGTGTTGATCTCAGGAAAAGAGAGGTTCTCGGGAGAAACATGTTTATAACAATTCCACAGGATATGGGAGTGAATGTTTCTAAAGCCATCGGGATCGGGAGAATAGCTGAAGCATACGGAGGCAGAGAGAGTATTGTGGGGAAGATAACTCTCTACGAGATAGATCTTAGCGATCCAATATGTAAATTATGTCCGGCTCATCCTATAGAGCATGTTGAGCTTAGAGAGAGATGGGTTAGAGGCCCTGAGACATCGCTCATATATGATGTAGGTCTGGCTGAGAGAATGTTAAGAAGAGTTACTGGAAGTTTGATGGTGCTTGGAGAGTCTATCAGTAGCATTATATTTGCAAATGTTGCTGAGAGAAAAGATGTCGCGGTATACACTTTAAATAGAAAGATCCCTGGAGTTAGAACACACACTCTTTCTCTAGAAAGCTGGGATGAACATAAAGTGAGACATATACTTGTCTCAGGAAGATTATCAGAAGAGGAGAAGATCTTTGTTGAAGAGATCCTTCATAAAGCCGTCAAAGTCACGTTGATATTTCACCCGATATTTAGAGGTCAGAAGATTCAGCTTAGTATTGGAGGAAACATTTCTATAAGAACATTATCAAAACCATTGATCAACCCAGGCACAGTATATATGGCTAGAAAGATTTTTAGAAAAATATCTCAGAATCTTGCTATTGTAAAACCTGGTGAAAATGTTCCTGACAATATCTACACGGTCATAGACTTCACGAGATGAAGAATTTTCTGTTTAAAATATTTTTGATATAAAATCTCTAATGATAAAATTGAGAGCACTATTACTCTACGGACCTAAAGATCTTAGGCTTGAGAATATTAAAGATCCTTCTCCAAAAGATGAGTGGGTTCTGATCAGAGTGAGAAGAGTAGGTATATGTGGAACTGACAAAGCTTTTTACAAAGGAACATACAAGCCTGGGAAGATCCCTATAATACCTGGTCATGAGATTGCTGGTGAGATAGTAGATGTGGGAAATAAAGTATCTAAAGATCTTGTTGGTAGAAGAGCCACAACAGAGATCAATATTCCATGTAGAAGATGTTGGTATTGTACACATGGCATGTATACACACTGTCCATATAGAGAGGTTATTGGCATAACAATTGACGGTGGAATGGCTGAATATGTTCTCACAAGAAGCGATGTCATACATATAGTAGATGATCTATCATATGAGGAGGCTGCCTTCATAGAGCCTTTGGCTGCTGTAATTGAGATGATCGAGATGGAGCCTCCAAAGCCTTTGTCAGATGTTGCTGTAATAGGATCTGGAGCCATAGGACTTCTAGCGATCCAAGTTTTAAAGCTGATGAGACCTAGAAAAATAATTGTTATAACAAGAAAAGACTCTCCTAAGAAGAGACTTGCATTAGAGCTTGGAGCTGACGAGACGATAGATCTTGAGGAGATATATGATTATGTGAAGAAGAACACTAGAGAAGGATCAGGATTTGATTATGTGGTGGAGGCATCAGGAGATCCTTCCGCACTAGATCTTGCGATAAACATTACGAGACCTAGAGGCGTTGTAGCTGCAAAATCAACTCACGGAGTCTACACAACATTTGATTATACAAAGGCTATTGTTAAAGAGCTCAGGATCATTGGAAGCAGATGCGGACCCTTCGAGAAGGCAATAGATCTTTTGCGAATGAAACTTGTGAAAATATCTAAACTAGTTACAGGCGTATACAGCCTTGAAGAGGGGAGGAAGGCTTTTGAGAAAAGCTTTGAGAGAGAACATATAAAGATACATCTCGAGCCCTGAGAATATAGAGATGAGACGCTAGACCTATCTATCTAACTCTTAGAATATATAGGATCGAGAATATCGTCAACAAGATGATCTCATACGCTTCTAAAGTGGCTGCAGAAGGCCATTTGATCAAGGCGCCTACGACGGCTAATATGAATATTATGAAAATAGTTGTTGAAAAGATCTTTTCTTCTCTAACTCTGGCTAATCCATATAATAACGCTCCTATAAATGCTTGAATAAAAAACCATGTGGAGACAAAGACATGAGGCCTCGTGCCGGCTGGGAAGACAGCTATCAAACTTAGAAATATTCCAGCCACAGACATATAAGATCCTGCTACGACGCCAAGCTTATCTCTCGAGACAATTATCATATGTATAGAAAGAGCCTCTATAAATATTGAGGATATCACAAGACCTGTATTATAGATCCATGGATAAAATGCTCTAGACCCTCCCAGATCACTGAAAGCATCTCTATAGAAATCAAACCAGCTGTTAAAGCTGATAGAAATTAAAGTAAAGATCCAGAATACTACAGACGCTGTTAAACCAGAGAACCTCATGAGCCTAAGGATCGTGTTCAAGACTTCTCTCATCCTATCATCCTTATAAATGTTTTTACATATATATCTTTGTCTTCTCTATGATTTAAGGAGTCTGTTAAATTGTATAAATTCGGTGTAGATGTTTGGCTGCCTCTGCTTAGAATGATCTATTCGATAATAAGCTCGGAGTATTCTGTGATCATCATAGGTTCTCAAGTTCTTTATTTAACTCTGAAAGTATCTGTGGATACTAAAAATATTGATCTTCTTATTGAAGATTATAATCCTGTTAAAATAGCCGATAAAATATCTGATATTTTAAAGCTTGAAGAGATCAGATATGAAGTGTTCAGGACTAGAGATGGGAATCTTGTCACGCATATTTATATTCCTGTTTCAAGAGGAGTGATCTCTCTAGAAATCATGAGCAGAACTCATCTAGGCAAAATATCATTTACCCCGCTAGCCGAGGAGATAACATCTGTAAATATTGAAGACGTGATATATATGACACTAACGCCAGAGGCATATGCTTTTCTCCAGGCCACAAGACCTGGGGGATACAGAGATATTGATGTGGAAAGATTTAAGAGAATTAGAGAAAAAATCAATTGGGACAGAGTTATAAGGCTTGCGGAGTCATATGGTCTGCTTAACCAGGTTGTCAAGTTTATGAGAGAAATAGGTGTTTAAAATGAGTTTGGATGAAAAATTTTGTCGTGAAAATGTATATAGTATGTTAGAGAGGTTTGTGGAGGAGGGATCTTGTGAATATCTAGATGAGGTTATCATTAAATCATTGGAATGTCCTGAGTGGAGTCTGATGAGCACTCTATTATCATATGCAAGCTTATGTGATAAGTTGCCTAAAAATATTATGAGAGTGTATTCTGCAATCAGATTGTTTATAGAGACGTTAGATTGTGAAGATCTTAGGAAGGATTTCAAGCTTACCTGTTATTCTGCTAAAAGATTGATCTATGAGCTGGAGCCTAGGATGAAAGATGTGAAGCCTGGAGAAAAAGAGTTGTTAGAGAAGATCCTGAGAGAAATGAATAGAGAGAAACTTCTACATGCGATATGTAAAGCCTTCGGAATAATATCTTATCCAGAGAAGCCCTTATAAAGATTTTCAACTTAAAAAATATATTCTAATTCAAAAAATATTATAGAGATTATGAGATTAATCAAATTTTTAGGAACTCTGGCTCTGACACTACTGATCATATCTATAACATCAATAAATCTTCTCTCTATAGAGGGATCTGGTGGAAAAATTTTTACAAGTGCTCAGAATGTTGATCCAGATCTTCTGAATAAATCAAGAGAGATCGTCTATATAATTCTTCCAGTAAAGATTTTAAAAGATCTTTATGGAGTGAGGTTTGATTCTTTGATAGCATCGTCTTGTGATGATAACAACACTCTTATTATTCCAAAACTTGTCCCGAGAAGATTCTTCGTGACTTTTATGACATCTATAAACACTAGGGCTCTCATGCCTGACGTTGGCGATGGATCCTTGAATGAGAATGATTTTTTGATATTGACGGTTCCGATAAAAAGATCTGATGGTGATAAAGAGTATTTATCATGTCCGTGGAATGTTTATGCTGCTAAAAATGGTCTCAGAGATAGATATCTGATAAAACTTTCTCAAGAAGCAAAGATATTTACTGAGAGAGGTGTTGAGAAGGCTTTCTCATCATTTTATATAGCATTATATTATAGACATGATCTTGGCAGCACGTCTTTATTCAAGGATCTTCCCACTGATATAGAACTTCTGATCAAGATCGGAGATCTATTGGATGTTGAAAGACCTTCAAGTTCTATTGTCTCATCATATTACATCGTTCATACTGAGAGCAATGAAGTTCTATGGAACAAATGGCTTGAAACGATCCGTATGAAGCTGACAGAACTAGAACTAGAAAAAGGATTGACAATATTTAATGAACATAGAGAAGGTTTTACATATGATCCATATAATGATCAGATTGTTGCAGAAGTGATGGACAAGAGCTCTATAGATAAAATTCTTAAAGAGACTAAAGCTATGAATCCTAATGTAACATTGATTGATGATAGAGATATTAAGAGATTTTATGGGTTTATCACAATCATATCGAGAAACAATATTATAACAGGATCTATATCTGAAGACATTTATATAGGATACAACACATACAGCTCATTAATATATATAAGGGCAAACTCCACCTCATCATCAAACTCTCATCTAGGGGTCAATATAAAGATAGTTGATTTAAATAACAGTCAGATAGTGTGGAGCATAGATCAGACGTATATCTTATCATCCTCTCCAAGCAACATATATCTATATCCATCAATACCTTTCGACACAACCAGAAGATTTAATATAAGTATAACTTATTATTATGCAGGAGGATCACATCCATACATCATCACATCAACTCTTATAAATCGTAAGATATGGGATAACATGCCTATAAATCAGACTTCAAAAGCTTATCAGATACTCTCATTAGGAATAGCCTCTCTAAGAGATCCATATTCGGGATATCCTCCAGTAGGATGTCAGAGAGCTAAAGCTTCTGACATGTTATACCCGTCTGTATATGAACGTTCCCAAGGGATCATTATGTCTTCTTCAATATCTTCTTTGACTATTGATTCTGATGTTATGAATGGTCTATATTACGACTCTCTATATGGCTCAAGTCCTATTCTGTATATCGATATATGTGTTAGAAATCCTTCCTCTACAAGTTATATAGGCACTATAAGTATAAAGATTGATGGAACAACTATTGCATCTAAAAATGTTTCTATGTCAACCTCATCTTCATTTGGATATGTAGGCTTCACACTTCTACAATGGTCAAATCCTCTAGGAGGACATGGTCATTTTATAACAATAGAACATAACTTCCCGAGCAACAGCAATATAGAGCTTTATATAGATATGTTATTAGAATATCAATATGCGCCAGAGATATGGAAAGAAACAAGCTATAGCACATGGTTCTCTAAAGTAGGCATCTGGTCTAAGACTATTCTATCTCAAGATGTTTCTTTAAGAAGCTTATATAGATCCTATATATATGTTGTCTCGCATGCACGTTATGAAGGTCTTGGCTGGAATTCTTTAATACTAGATTATTTTGTGGTGCCGTCAGATGCTGACAAGATCTTCGGAGCCTATATATCTGTGAGAAGAGGAGAGCCTTCAATATACTCTATGGATGGCGTATGTAGTGTTAGAAGGGCTGAAGGAGTTAAGCTTGAGTCTATAGTGGGAGGCTTTATAGAATTGTGGGATCTTATAGTGTTCTGGGCAAACGCTGTTTCGCTCGGCATGTTGTCTTCAGCTTCTTTAAATATATTGGCTTCTAACACTTTGTCTACATTGTATGATATGAGTAGAGAGAATGTTAAGAATCTTTTTTATAAAGATTCTTTTGATTGTATATGGTATCCAGGTCTTAACAAATACAAGTTTGTTCATCTAGTATATATCTTATTTAATGAACCGGGCACTTATTTTTACATAGAGATCGGCTCAAACGATCTTTGGATCATAAGATCTATAGATATGACCTTACCTAGATACACATATGATCAAGTTGATAGTTCAAGGTCTCAGTTTGAGTATTATGATTTCATCATGAGAAGATACTGGGGATCGAAAGATGATCTTTGGGAGAGATAAGAAGATGAGATTTCTATTGTTTTTATTCATTATAGTATTAGGCATTGATTTTTTAATTTCTCTTGTTGACATAGCCTTCATACATCTGATCATTAATATTCTAAGTTTTAAGATAGGTCTTCTACCAATTCTCATAGGATTATCATCTCTTATAATACTGTCAGGAGACCTGTTTTTATACTCATATGTTTTTAGAACAATTATTTTCAAAAGATCATTCGAAAGATCTCTTGTCAAGCCTCTTATAAAAAGTCTTTTTACAGCCTCCATGCCTATAATAATACTTGTC
>WYEN01000056.1 GCA_009903825.1 Desulfurococcales archaeon | reverse complement strand
CACTTCTATGATCCTAGATCCTTTGGGGAGATACCAGTATGAGGAGTAGTCATATTCTGCATAAGTTGCCTCATAAATGTTTTCATAGACATTTCTTCCTTTTCGCAGTTCTATATCTGCTGAGACTCTGAAGACTATGTAAGGTCTTTTAAAATCTTCTCTAAATCCTATGTCTGCTAAAACTACTTTTGGATGAATCTCTTTATCATTAAATCTTGTGACTTCATCATCTAATATATTCTGCATATTTATTCTCAGCTTCTCCAACTCTTCTTCATACAAATCAGGATCTTCTATCACTTTACGATAATATTCTAAAGGATCCTCATATTCAAATATTATTGTGTAATCAAATAATCTGTGTGTTACAAAAAAGAATGAGTATGCATATACCGGTCTAACCATTCTGCTTGCGATCAAAAGATCTTCTCTATCCATATGTCATGAACCACTTGATATCTTCTAGGACCTACGCTTCTTACAACTCTTGTATTTATAATATCAAATTTTTTAATATAATTTATTTCTGAAAGAATTCTGATATAAATATCTTTTGATTTTTCAATAGCCTCTCTACGATTATTAGCATCTATAAAATCATATGGATGTATAAAACCTTTTTTATTCAATGAATCAACAGCAGACTCTATTGATGCTTGTGCCAGCGCCGGCAATGGGATCAGGACTCTGTCAGCAACATTTTTATATCTTTTTATAACTTCCAGAGCATCTCCAAGAACAGGTTCGACGATACTCTCAACATGATTCAATCTGATGTTTTCAACAAGATATTTATATGCATATTCATTTATGTCTATAGACACTACTTTTCTAGGTCTCGAATGTTTGGCTATGACTATTGAGAAGCCTCCTACACCAGAGAACATATTGATCACGTATTCTCCTTCTTTAACTAGTCTAGCTATTCTTATATGTTCATAACTAAGTCGAGGAGATATATATGTCTTTGATATATCTAGTTTAAAAACGCATCCATGCTCCTTATATATAGTTTCAGATCTCATCTCACCAGCCAGCCATATAAGATTTCTTGTTCTAGTAACCTCCTCGACACCTCCAAGATCTAGCCATACAGATCTTATGTATTTAATTTTTTCGAGCAATCTCTCAGCAATTTTTCTCATATCTTCAACATCAAGATCAAAAGATTTTCTTAATATAACAATGTCTCCAACAAGATCTATTCTCTTCCAAATTTTTGAAGCTTTCTCAACACCTAAGACCTCCTCAGCAATCTTTTTTAATATTTTCTCTCTATTAATAAGTCTTTCCCATAATCATATAGCTTAATAGTCGTGTTATAAAAATCATAGTCTTGATCTAGGTCTTCTCATATAAATTTTTATAAACATCATTATCTTGGTAGCATATAATGTCAGAAGCTGAGAAAATTAAGAGAGTATATGACGAGGTACATGGATATATAGAGTTAGATCCTTTGACACAGAAGATAGTTTCTCTCCCAGTTTTTCAGAGACTGAGAAGAATCAAACAGTTAGGTGTTGCTGAATATGTGTATCCAGGAGCTACACACACAAGATTCAGCCACAGTCTAGGGGTCTATCATATAACAAAAATAATCGTAAATAAATTCATTGAGAGTATCGATCGTGACAAGATACCTGTGATACTGACAGCAGCTTTGCTACATGATATAGGTCATCTGCCGTATAGTCATGCTCTAGAGACGTTTTATATGAATATAAAAGCTTCAGCCGGCGAGAAGATAGATCATGAGTTTCTCACTTCCGCAGTCATTAAAGAAGATCCTGATCTTAAGGAGGCGTTAAAAAGCGAAGGAATCAATCCTGATGAGGTCTCTAAGATAATATATGGAAGACATGAGGATCCTTTATTAAACACTTTATTAACATCTGATCTTGATGTTGATAGATTAGATTATCTTGTGAGAGACTCTCTACACACAGGTGTGACATATGGTTCTATAGATCTTAAGAGAATATTATCTACTTTAGAGATAGATCGTTCGAGAAGAATTGCTGTTAGTGAGAAAGGGCTTATAGCAACAGAAAACTTTTATCTAGCAAGACTTCATATGTATAGAACAGTATATTATCACAAGACTGTTCATGGATATGAACTTATGCTTGTGAGATTATGGGATAGAATAACAAGAGAGAGACCAGATCTTTCTATATATAGAGATATAAATTATCTTAAAAATATGATCTCTAGAGGAGTCTATAAATATTTTGATGACAACATGTTTCTCTCAGAGATCATATCAGTAGCCAATGATCCTAACGTGAGTAAAGATGTGAGAGAGCTTGCTGAGATGTTTCTATTCAGAAGAGGATATAAAGCAGTTTATGACAAGATCATATTATCAGATACTCCTATAAAAGATGATGAAGATAATGAAGAACTTAAGAAAATCAAGGAGGTGTCTTATCAATTAAATAGATATGGCATCAGCGATCTTTATTATCTGCCAGTTGTTGAGAACATAGCTATATATAGAGAAGAGGATGCTGTATCAATAATATTTAAAGACGGCTCTGAGAGAAAGATATATGAGTACGAAGGATCTATAATAAGAGATCTTCCGAAATATCTCAATATATTAAGATTTTATATACATCCGCTTGCATTAAAAATTAAAAATGTCTCAGATCTTATCGAGAGAAGTTTTAAAAGAAAAACGAAGTAGAGAAATCTTATGTGGCGGGCCCGCCGGGATTTGAACCCGGGACTTCCGCCCAGAGCCTTGGCCTACGGGTTAAAAGCCCGCCGCTCTACCTAGCTGAGCTACGGGCCCCGCCAAAAGATAGATATATAAATAAGCTTATAATTTTTTAGTCTCACATCTATCTTTTTTAACTATCTTTATTATCTTCAGAGTCTTTTCAATATCTTTCTCAAATAATGTCCCTATCACTATCGCGTCAGACCCTGCCTCAAGAGCTTCACATGCTGTATATTCATCTCTGATCCCTCCACCTGTTATTATAAACAGATTTGTGTTTTTTCTTACTTCACTAATCATTTCTTTAGGAACGCTTCTCTCAGCGCCTGAGCCGGCCTCTAGATATATATATCTCATTCCCATAAGCTCAGCAGCTACAGCATATGCTACAGTGATCCCTGTATGTCTCCAATGAATCGGTCTGGCTTTGCCCATGAAGCCTGCGGCACCTCCTTCGCCAATGATTATATATGCTGTAGGCAGAGCCTCGAGACCTAGCTTTTTAATAATTATTCCGCCTTCTACCTGGGCACCTATTATATAATAGGGATTGTCACTGTTTAACAGAGATATGAATAATACTGCGTCAGCATATTTAGATAATCCTGCGACGCTTCCTGGAAAAAGTATTTTTGGAACATCAATATCTTCTAATAATAACAATGTTTTGTCAAGATCTTCACTAGATACTCCTAGACTGCCTCCTATTAAAAATGCGTCCACACCCTCTTCAGCAAGTCTTCTCATTATTTTCTCAAAATTTTTCTCATCATAAATGTTCTTCTCAGGATCTATTAGTATAAACAACATCTTTTCTTTATCACTCTTCTTCTTCTTCAGATACTCCTCCACTCTCCCTCTCCATCTCAATCTCCTCAGCCTCTTCAAACCATATTTTTATCTTGCCCTCAGTATAAAGATCCATGAACATCGAATATACATCTACAGGAGTGAATAGTCTAGGAACATTATCAATCTTAGATCTCATTCTACACTTAGGATTTGAACATGATATAAAAGCAGTTCTAGTGCCGTCTTCATTCTCCTCTATTTTTACAACTACAGACACAGCGCCACATACTGGACATTGAAATACTTTCGGAGGTCTTCTCTCTCTCCAATGAGGCTTACGAATAGCTCTCTTCTTTCTTCTCCTACCCATGTCACATCAACATCTAATAAACTTATACAACTAAAATTTATAAGGAGAAAGCCTTGTTTTGATAGAAAAAGTATTAATGATACTACAAAAATTAATATAAAAGATCTTGAGAGAGAGCTTTCTGAAGAATCTGAGGAAGATCTTTCTCGAGATGAGAAGGTTCTTGAGATAGTTTTGAGCAAAAGAATCTATAGGATCGATACTTCAATTGGGAGAGTTTATATCTACAGGTCTGGTAGAGAAGATTATCTTGTAATACCAAAGAGATTATGTACATGTCCTGATTTTATTATAAATGTTGTTTCTAGAGGAAGAAGAAGCTCTTGTATTCATCTCAGAGCTGTTGAATATATAGAGAGAAAAAATCTCTCTATTCCTCTTATGAAAGATGTTGATTGGAGAAACATCTTATACAAAATAATATCAACAGGATCTATATGATCATCTGAGGAAGAGCTCTTCATATTTTTTAACATGTTCAACACTGTGTTTAACATCCATGAAAAGCTGTGCCGCCTCTCTGACATCTTCTACAGAGACTTTCTCTCTACCTTTTGTTTTTGCAATAATTCTTGCAGGCTCCATAAGTTGTACAGCATGTCTCAGACTAGTCTTTTCACCAATATCAACAAGCTCTTCAAGAGCCTTCTCATCCAGCTGAATATCTTCTTCAGAAGCTCTTATCTTTAGTATCTCTCTGATCTCATCTCTATTATATGGATAGGTAGGTATTATCAAAACTCTGTCGAGAAGATCTAGAGGCATTCCATGTGGAGAATCTTGGTCTGTCCCTCTGATCTTTGCTATTCCTCTGTTGGTCGCCATTATAATTATAGGAGCCATCTCACTCTCCATAGCTCTTGATAGAAAACTGAACATCTCTATATCAAGCATATGAACATCATCAATAAATAATACTCCTGGTATAAGTTCTGCTCTGCCTTCTTCAACAAGTTTTTTAACCATCTCATCAACTTGTTTTCTAAGCTCAGGATCTATCTCTCTCTCAATCTCAAAACCAAATATCGAGAATATAGATGCTTTTCTAAGAGCAAAATTAAGATCAAGATCGTATAATGTGAATGTTCTGACAATCTCTTTCTGTTTTTTCACAGGTCCTTTAGGGATCTCAATCTTCTTATACACATCAATATCATATTTTCTGGCGCCTTCAACCTCTGTTCTGCCTATGATGTTGACTATTCCAGTCTCAGAATCAATCCATATGACATCTCCTCTTCTAACATTCTTCTCGATCAACTGTTCAACAACTGATTGTCCAACATTTAAAGTCACTTGATCATCTGTTGTTGCAAGTGTTATAGAAGCCTCTCTAGGAATAAAAACATAAGGATTATAAGGATGTTTAACCCTGCGGATCTTAATATCTTTAACATAACCTTCATAAACAGTTCTCATCTCTCTAATTCTCACACCAATAGCTTTTCTAAGAGCCTGTGCAAGAACCTCAGTCTTCTTAACCTCAGCTGAGTAGAGTTCTGAAGCGTCTATATCAACAAATGGAGTGTCTTCACCAAGCTCTTTTGCAATAGCTATTGCAAGAGCAGTCTTACCACTCCCAGTAGGACCTACAAATAAGACTCCTCTACCAGCCATCTTACCTTCTTTAATCATTTTAACAACAATGCCAGCAGCCTCTCTAGCCTTGACCTGACCTACAAGACCGTCTCCAACGAATAATGCTCTTCCATTCTCATCAAGACCTAGACCTCT
>WYEN01000083.1 GCA_009903825.1 Desulfurococcales archaeon | reverse complement strand
GTAAGCCATTTATCATATGTGACCGCCTGGATCTGAGCAGATGTTGTCTGCGGCAGATATATAGAGACTGTTGCTAAAGAAATTATTAGTAGAGATAGATAGATTATTGACAGAAAGATCTTTTTACTCATCATAGTTCATCAAGTCCTAAAATTAGAATAGAGAATTTAAAAATTTTCATGATACAACAATTTGTTCTAAGATCATTGTTATTAAAATAATCATATGTGAGAACAGATCTTTGTAATCAATTGTTGTTCTTCTAAGATGAAAGAGACTGTGAAATATATATTTATAGTTATGTTCTTATTAATTGGACTGAATATTTATGAAGTTTCTTGTCACAGGTGCCTGTGGCCAGATCGGTTCAGAACTTGTTCCAGTGTTAAGACAGAGATATGGCAGATATAATGTTGTCGTCTCTGACATAGACACTACGAGACTTATGACTGTTTTTGATGAGCCTTCTGTAAAGGCCGACGTAACTATCAGAAAAGAGATTGAGAATGTCATAGAGGCTTATGATATCGATGTCATTATTCATCTTGCAGCCATATTATCAGCAAGAGGTGAGGAGAATCCTTCTCTCGCCTGGAGAGTCAATGTCGAGGGTCTATATAATATTCTTGAGATCGCGAGAGAATATGATCTTGACATGGTTTTTATACCAAGTTCTATAGCTGTCTACGGACCTGAGACTCCTGACAACCCAGGGGATATCGCTATAATGCGTCCAAAGACTCTATATGGAATCTCCAAGGTTTTAACTGAGTTGCTTGGAGAATATTATTATATGAAATATGGTTTAGACGTCCGAGGATTGAGACTTCCGGGGGTCATCAGTTGGAAGGCTAAGCCTGGTGGAGGAACAACTGATTATGCTGTAGAAGCTTTTTATCATGCTATTCTCAGAAGAGAATATGTGTTCTGGGTGAGGCCAGACACTAGGCTACCAATGATCTATATGCCTGATGTTTTGAAGGCGTTTATACAGCTTATAGAGGCTGATGATAATAAACTGACAGTCAGATTCTATAATGTTCAGGGCATGAGCTTCTCAGCAAAAGAGCTTGAGGAGGCCATCAGAAAATACATTCCTGATTTCAAAGCATATTATAAGCCGGATCCTCTCAGACAAAAAATAGCTGATTCATGGCCTAAAACAATTGATGACACACGTGCCAGAAGAGACTGGGGATGGAGACCTGAATGGGATCTTGAGAAAATGACTGTTGACATGATTGAGAATTTATCTAAGATGTTGCTAAAACAATAGTTTTAAACAATATTTTTTCTCAACATATATTTTTCATTGGTGAATTTCATGTCAAAATTTGATTGGCTGAGAGAAGAATTGAAAAATCTTCGTGAACAAGGTCTCTACGTCACTATAAGAAGACTACAGTCTCAACAAGGGCCTTGGGTGATTGTTGATGGGAAAAAAGTTCTTAACATGTGTTCAAATAATTATCTAGGTCTGGCCTCTCACCCGAGAATTAAAGAGGCTGCTATAAGAGCTATTCTTGATTACGGCGTGGGAGCAGGTGCTGTGAGAACTATTGCTGGGACAATGGAGCTTCACATAATCTTGGAGGAGAAACTTGCGAGATTTAAAAGAAGAGAAGCTGCAATAGTGTTTCAAAGCGGTTATAACGCTAATTTAGGAGCCTTGGGAGCCTTAGGATGGGGTAGAAAAGATCTTATATTTATAAGTGAGGAGCTTAATCACGCGAGCATCATAGATGCCATAAGGCTCGCAGGTTCTCCAAAGCTTATATATAGACATCTTGATATGCAAGATCTTAAGAACAAGCTTGAGGAGGCTAAAGATTATAAGATCAAGGTTATAGTGACTGACGGAGTATTCTCAATGGATGGAGATCTTGCTCCACTGCCAGAGATTGTTGAGTTGGCCGAGAGATATAATGCCATCGTATATGTTGATGATGCTCATGGAGAAGGGGTGTTAGGAGATCATGGGAGAGGAATAGTTGATTATTATCATCTTCACGGAAGAGTAGATCTTGAGATGGGAACTTTAAGCAAGGCATTCGGAGTGATAGGAGGCTATGTAGCTGGAGATGCAGATGTGATAGAGTTTCTCAGACAGAGAGGAAGACCATTTCTATTCTCAAGCGCTCTTAATCCTCCAGATGTTGCGGCGGCAATTGCTGCAGTAGATATTCTTGAGGAGAGTGATGAGCTAGTGAGAAAACTATGGAGAAACACTGAGATCCTTCAGAAAGGACTTAAAGACGCAGGTTTTGATCTTGGGAACACCAAACATCCTATCACTCCTGTGATGTTATATAATGAGAAACTTGCTCAAGAATTTTCAAAAAGATTATTCGATGAATACAACATATTTGCACAAGCCATAGTATATCCAACAGTTCCCAGAGGAAAAGCTAGAATAAGACTGGAGCCTTCTGCAGCACATTCTGAACAAGATATGAAATATGTGGTGGACGCCTTCGTAGAGCTTGGTAGAAAAACAGGTTTTCTAAAATAATTTTTTAAAATTATTTTTTGATGACGCCTCTCTCTAATCTTTTCTCTCTAAGCATGTTCCAGTATCTCAGATTATATATACATCCAGGGTCTGGAGCAGTAAGATCTTTGAAATAAGCATATGCTCTGGCTCTACATCCTCCACACACATTTTTAAAAGGACATTTCCCACAGAAATCTTTTAACAAAGATCTGTCTCTCAAGATCTTGAATACAGGTGATGTATCCCAGATCTCTCTAAAACTTCTCTCTCTAATATTTCCCACAGGCAACGGCAGAAACACACACGGTATGACATCTCCATTAGGCTGTATACCAGCATATATTCTTCCAGCACCGCATCCGCCCACGAATTCTGCTACAGCTCTTGTCATAAGGTCTTCTCCAACGTAAAAGTGTGTTGGTGCAATACTTCTTCCACTGCTCATCTGCAATGTGACTTTCCCAAACTGTGGTGCTGTGGTCACGATCAACATTTTTCTCTTCTTCATCTCATCATAGATTTTTCTCATGAAAAACTCTCTCTGAACAGGATCTAGATCTGCATCGATAATATCTACTCCTCTCCCCACAGGAACAAAGTTGAAGAAGACTACTCTTTTAACTCCTATGCTCTCAGCAAGATCAAGAATATCATCAACTTCACTAAGATTGTATTTTGTTATAGTTACTGCCATAGCATGATCCACACCTAGTTTAACAATATTTTCAAGAGCTTTAACAGCCTTCTCCCAAGAGCCTCTGACCCCTCTAAACTCATCATGTTTATGTGGATATGCACTGTCAACAGAAACCTCTATATATCTCAGACCTGCTTTAATAGATCTCATAAGAAAATCTCTGTCAGCAAACATCCAGCCATTTGTCGCCACAGCGGCATGAATCCCTCTGTCAGATAGTGCCTTTACAATCTGTAGAAAATGAGGATGTATAGTAGGCTCTCCACCACTCAAAGCTACCGAGGCCACGCCTGCTTTATCAAGCTGATCAACTAATTTCAATTTTTCTTCTAATGTAAGCTCGTCTGGAAGAGGCTTGTCAGCTCTCTGATAACAATGTTTACATCTCAGATTACACATGTTTGTGAAGTTCCAGACGATCAGAAATGGTGATGGAAGCTTCTGAGGAACAGTCACTCCGTATCTGGCGATCCCTTCGAATACTAATGCCACTCCTCTTCTCAACGCAGGATCTTTTAATAATATTCTTACAGACCCCTCATCGCCACCTATGATTCTTAGGCCGAATCTCATGAGTATCTCAAAACTTTCTCCTAAAAATCTCATCATAAGTGGACAGCTGACGACCTCTCTAGCGAAAAATGCTAAGGCATGATATAACATTGATTGCTCAACTATTTTATCATCAGAATATCTACATGAGATCCTCTTTAGATAAGTCTTCATATAAGCTCTTATAACAGGATTTCCAAGAACATATCTTAAGACGGTCAATAATGCTCCGGTGCTCTCTCTCTTTCCACTCATAGGCTTCACCTCACAACTTTTTTGATCGCTTCAAATAAAAATCTTGCAGCCTCTTTAGCAAGTAATGGCGCAAGATCTTTTATTCTTCCACGTCTGATCTCTCGTAATATAAATGATGTTCTTAGATAAAATCTTCTATAAGCCTCGAAAAGCATCTTCTCAAGCTGTTTGGCGGTGAAATAAAATCCTCTCATAACAGGTCTGAGAGTTGTATAATGCTCCCAGTCTCTGTCAACAATAAGATCATGTTGTAAAGCATATTCATATAACGGGGTCCCTGGATAAGGCGTTAAAACAGTAAACTGTGCATAATCAGGATCGAGCCTTATGGCGAAATCAATAGTTTTTCTCATGTCATCAATAGTCTCCCATGGAAATCCGAGAATAAAACTTCCACTTGCAAAACCTTTCAACTCTTTAACCCATTGAAATACTTTCACAGCCTGTTCTATAGTGATCTTTTTACCTATTTTGTCTAAAGTCTCTTGAGAAGCTGATTCAACTCCGAAATATATTGCAGAGCATCCGTTCTCATATAAAAGTTTTAACATTTCTTTATCAACATGATCAACTCTTGAACCGCATGCAAAAGTTATGTCTAGTTTTCTCTCTCTAAATTCTTTAATAAGATCATATATGAATCTTCTGTTTATAGTGAGCTCATCATCTGTGAAAACAATCGTCTTGATATTATATTTATTAACGATCTCTTCAATCTCGTCAGCAACATTTCTAGCAGATCTTATTCTGATCCTTCTGCCCCAGAAATATGATGTTATACAATAGATACATCCATATGGGCATCCTCTGCTGGCCATCACATGAGCGATCTTAATAGGCTTGTTAAACAATGTGTATCTATCCATAGGCAGAAGATGTCTAGCTGGTCTAGGCAGCTCATCTAGATTCATTATAAGAGGTCTTGGAGGCGTGGCGACAATTCTCCCATCTCTATCTCTGAAAGCTATCCCATGAACATTTTTTAATCTTTCACTTTTCAAATCTTCTTTCTCAAATAAATCTGCGAGCTCAAGCATTGTATATTCTCCTTCAAATCTTACAACGATATCAGCACCTTCATTAATAGCCTCCTCATACATATAAGTAGGATGTACACCGCCTACTACAATAGGAGTATCAGGATAAAGGCTTTTTAATAACTTGATCGTCTTATAACCTCTTGGAGCGAGAGGGGTCTGTAGAGAAATTCCTATGATATCAGGCTTCCACTCTTTAACTTCTGAGATAAAACTCTCAGTGTCAAGCTCTAGAGTAGGTGAGTCAATAATCTTAACCTTATGACCTTTCTCCTCAAGAACAGAAGCAATAATAGCAAGACCTAGAGGAGGAGCTTTCATACCAGTAATCTTATAAATCTCAAGATCATGTGTATTAGGAGGTAGAGCAAGTAGAACTCTAGTCATCTGTTATCTCACATATCTATAATTAAAATATATAAGAATATAATAAAGATTTGATTATCATGATCTAGGAATATATATATTTAAAATGATTAAATATTTCTAATCTTTATAGTCTTGATCTCATAGGGATCAAATGTTATAAGATCTTTTCTCTCACCTTTAAGCTCCAATAGATCTAGCTCTTCGCCCTCTAGCTTCAGACTGGTTCTTCTGCCGTATGTCTCCCAAAGTCTCATCACATAGTCTTCGCCATCTTCAGAGATTTTTATAGTCTCCAACAATATGTTGGGATGATCTATTTTTATAAATCTTTTGTTGACATAAGCTCCTTTGATGCTTTTTAAAGGTCTGTGATATTCTAATGATTTTCGGGGTATCTCAGCCTCTCTCCAGCCTCCTTTATGTGGGTAGAGTGCAAACTCAATGTCGATCTCTCCATGATCTAAATGTGGATTCGGGAATATAGGCGTCTTAAGAAGTGTTATACCGACGATTCTTTTATTAATGTTATGTCCTGATCTTCCTTTATTAATAATTGCAAAACCATAATCAGTTGTGTATATGTCGAGCCATCTCCACACTGGAAACTCAAATTTTGCTTCGTCCCACGGATTTTGAGGAGCAACACTTCTTCTGATAACTCCATAAGGTATCTCAGCCTCGGCTCCAATAGGATCGAAGTTTAGCTCAAATAATTCTTTGAACAAGACGAATCTGTCTGCCACAAAACCTTTTATTCTAAAATCTATTCTTCTACTATCTCTCCAGAGACAGATCTTTTCTCTCAAAACTGTCTTTCTATATACGTATTCTCTCTCTATACATGCTCTCAGAGGACCTTTCTCAACTAGTCTAATCTTAACAGGCTTAAGCTCTCTACAAGATCTTATGTACCAAGGATCTATGTCCCAGCCATCCCACTCAGCCGGGATGTCTCTACATGCGATTACAAAAGATCTTTTCACAACATCAATGTTGTTCTCAAGATCTTTTATATAACCATCTTTATAAAACTCTATTAAGCCATTACTAATCTTCTGATCATCGCCTTGAAGAGGATCTGCAGGAGCCCCCTCGCCAATCTCAAAACTTGTTATACTCATAGCAGGAGCATTTATAAGAGAATATACTTCTCCATCAATAATCTGTTGTACAGCTCCTTTGACAGCTCCTTTCACCACATCTCTTCTATCCCATGGGAGAGTATTGACCACATTAAGATACTCTCCTTCTCCAGATATTCTTTTGAGAACCTCATTAATTTTCTCATCAACTTCTTTATCAAGTCTCTCAAGTCTATTTATATAATATTTATATGCCTCGTTGACAAGCGTTGCTGACGCGATATCGTGAAACTCAGCCTCCAACAGTATCTCCCAAAGATCTTTGTAACTCCTCTTTTCACTAGCCATGAAAGATATTATCTCAAGATCTTTAAGCTTCTCTTCTAACATTCTTATAAGCTTTTTAATCTTATGACCAGTTGAATATGTTCCTCGATGAATCTCTAGATAAAGCTCTCCTCTCCATCTAGGCAACTCATGATCTCTCACGATCTTATAATATTCATAAGGATCTGCGAGAACGATCTTTGGCATCCCAGGGGCTTGTGAATAGATTCTAAGCCTCTCCATCATTATCCACGTGGGCCCTCCGCCGTCGTCTCCAAATCCAAATGCTATAAAAGCAGGAGTATCTGGCGAGGTATGATCTTTCCATGCAGCCATGATCTGTTGAGGCGAAAGATTGCTTCCATAGGTTGTATAGTTTACAGTGATAATCTCTGTCCCATCTACGCCCTCCCATATAAATAATGAGTATGGGAATCTATTCTGTTTATTCCAGTATAGTTTATGTGTGAAAAATATTTTGATCCCTGATTTTCTAAGGATCTGTGGTAAAGATCCTGTGTAGCCAAATGAGTCTGGCAGCCAGCCGACCTCAGTTATTCTCCCGATCTCTTTCAGAAGAAGTCTCTGACCATATAAAAACTGTCTCACAAGAGATTCTCCGCCTATTATATTTGTGTCGCTCTCAACCCACATTCCTCCCACAGGTATTATAATCTCTTTTTTGATTGCTTCAAGAACCTTCTTATAAAGCTCTGGATCTTCTTCTCTAAGCCATTTAAGATATAACATGTTTGATAACACAAATTTCATAGGATATCTCTTAGATAGAGTGAGAACATTTTCTAATGTTCTTATAACCTTTTGTTTTGTCACATCAGGAGGCCACAGCCACGAGACGTCTATATGTGCATGTCCCACAGCATAGATCATTCCTATAGACCCTTCCAGCTCTCTATATATATTCTCCAGCTCCCTATGGAGAAGATCTAATGCGCTTCTACTCATCTCAGCCAGCTTCTTAGGATCCATAGGCATTATATCTGGGTCCAGCTTAATATCATAATATTTCACAGATGATATGTAGAAAGGAGGTCTGGAGATACTGTATAGTGAGGATGCTTTCAACTGCCATTCTGCGACCCCCTCAATATCGATCTGATCCAAGGCCTTGTTAAGAACATAGATGAGCCTCTCATCTCTAGTGTATCCAGCAAGATCTGTCAGAAGATTCGCCTCAATAACAAATCTAAAGCTCCAAGGCTCTTTAACATAAAGATATAGACCATTGAAATTAAAAAGCTTCTCTCCAAAAGGGCCTACCACGGCAGGTTTCAATATTATCTTTTTCAAACCTTTAGAAGATATAGGTATAAATCTGTTCTCATGACCTCCCTCAGGCGTTTTAAAAACTGCATGTATCTCATCATCTATATATAAAGTTCCTTCACCAACAAGATCAACAAATATATATCCATCTCCCTCATCAAAGAAGAGCTCGCCACATAAAACATTCATCTGATCATGACATTTATTTAAGACTATCTCGGAGAATCTTAATGTGGATGCAGTCTCTATATAAAAAAGCTCTGTTTTAATGCCTTCTAGTGTTCTCATATTATTCAATTTTATACCCATTATTTTTCATAGTATAATCTTATAACAATTAATTACGTATAGTTATAAAATAGTCTAAACAAATATTTTATAAGAAAACTATTTAAAAAGGATGCACAACATAATATCTTTAGAAGATCCTGATATATGTCTCGTAATATTCTATCCATTTAGAGAGGAGAATAGAGAGCTTTGTAAAGAGAGAATCAGAGAACTGAAAGATCTAGGTGTCACAGGCGTTATAAACTATGGTCCTGTCTCAATAGGAAAATTCAAAGTTCTCGGCAAAGGTCATGCGGCTATAGTCTCTCTCGCAGCTCACAAATCTATGGGTGTAGTAGCTTTAAAAATCAGAAGATCTGACTCTAAGAGAGATTCTCTAGAGAATGAGGCTTTTATCTTGAAAATATTATCAGAGACAGGCTATGTACCAAAGCTTTTCTTATATTCAAAAAATTTTATAGTAAGAGAATTTATAGAGGGATTATTATTAAAAGATTTCCTAGAGAAATATCGTGATAATCATCAGATGATAAGAGATTTAGCAGAGAATCTTGTGAGATCAGCTTGGAAGATAGATTCTTTTAATGTTGATATTGAAGAGATTTCCAGACCTGATAAACAGATCATTATTAAAAATAATGATCTTTTGAAGATATATTATATAGATCTTGAGAGCGCAAAAACAAATGATCATCCGGCTAATCTAAACAGGATCATAAGTTTTTTAATAAGCAATAAATTGATGAGAGAAGCTCTAAATATAGATGAGAATATTGTTAATATCTTGTTATCTTATCTGAGAGATTATAGAAGAGGAGATCATGTTATTAGAGAGAGAATCCTTATAAAGATTATAGAAACATTATTTAGAAAACGACACGTTTAAAAGATCTTTTGTATATTTATATGTTCTATTAAAGACGGGAAGATCATTAAAAAATTTTAAATTCTCAAAAGTTTATCTAAGGTTTTTGGGATATATTGAGAGGCGTATCTCAACAAAAGATTGATAAAAAGATTCTTACAGTAATATCAGTGACCACATTAATTAATTTCATGGCTGGATATAATGCGAGACTTGCAGTAGTAGGTATACCTACTATTGCACATGATCTTAATGCTGACATATGGAGTATGACATGGATTATTCAAGGTTATATGCTTGGATCAACTTTTGTACAACTGATCGTGGGCAGACTATCTGATCTTTTTGGTAGAGTGAGAATGTTTAATCTCGGCATACTTATATTCACTATAGGAGCATTAGCCTCAGGCATAAGCTCTGTGCCGTATATACTTGCGTTATCAAGAATTCTACAAGGTCTTGGCGGGGCATTTCTAATGAGTCTCTCAGTAACTATATTAACAGATAATATTCCTTCCAACATGTTGGGAAGATGGCTGGGCATCAATCAGATCACTTGGAGAGCTGGCGCAATTATTGGATTGACTATGAGCGGTTTCATAATTGATTATCTAGGTTGGAGATGGATATTTCTATCTCAGATCCCTATAGGATTAATTGCATTATATTGGAGCATTAGATCTTTGAAAGAAATTTATAAACCAGCTGAGAAGCCTAAGATAGATTTCCAAGGTTTCGCATTATTCAGCGTCTCAATCACTCTATTATTAATTTCGCTAACGTTAACAGGATATGGATACGAGATCTACTCAAGAGAATTATTGATAACCTCATTAATATTATTTGTATTATTCGTGATCTGGGAGATCAAGACTACATCTCCAGCCTTGGATCTTAAGATATTTAAAATATGGCAGTTCACAGGAGGAATAATAGCACAGCTTTTATATTCAATAGGGTTCGGAGCCTCGCTGACTCTTTTGGCAATATATCTTCAGAGCGTGAAAGGTTTCGACCCTTCTATCACAGGAATTCTGTTAACACCATATGAGGTTACATTTATGATCTTTGGAGTTATAGGAGGATGGTTATCAGATAAAATAGGTTTTGCCCCTGTGACCATCATGGGGCTTACATTATCTTCATTAGGATTATACATGTTCAGCAGATTATCAACATCGATGACATTAATCATAGGCGAATTAATATTTGGAATAGGAACAGGACTTTTCGTTTCTCCAAACACTAGTTCTATAATGACTTCAGTTCCTCCACAGAGAAGAGGTGTGGCATCATCTCTAAGAACATTATCATTTAACATAGGATTCATATTAAGTCTTAATCTATCGATATTATCAATGACATATTATATTCCATATAAAATTGCCTCACAACTTATCACATTAGGAGAAGCATTAGGATCTCATTCTCTGAATATTGCTGTAGAATTAGAAAAACTTGATTCTGCTATAAAACATTCTTTTCTTATACAGTCAATTGTCATGGCTCTCGGGATACCTTTTAGTATAACAAGAATAAAAAGATCTTTTCATAAATAATTTCTTAAGACATATTAAATAGATCTATATAATAGTTATTTATGAATAAGTAAATGATTAACTGGTGTCGATATTATGAGTAGAAAAATATTGTCTAAAGAAGATCTTGATAAAATGATCCTTAGAATTATACAAGATAACCCAAAAATATCTCTCGGAGAATTAAGTAGAGAATTAGGTGTTCCCAAAGCGACAGTATATTATAGACTTAAGAATCTTGAGTCTTTAGGATATATAAAAGGATACAGAGCTATTTTAAATGCTGAGAAACTAGGTTTTGAATATCATACTATAACTCTTGTAAGAGGAAGATATGGAAAAGATTATCATGAGATCCTTGGAGAATTTCTTTCGACACTGCCTTATGTTCAGAGCGTCTATTATGTTCTTGGAGACATAGATTTTGTTGTGATTGCTAAAAGTCCTAACAGAGAAGAATTTATGAAACTATTGAATCAGATGATCTCTAATCCTTATATTGAGAGAACCTCCACAATGGTTGCAATAAAAATTTATAAAGAGGATCCTAAGTTATTCATATGATCATTTTAATAGGCCGAGGTCTCTCAGACCTGCAAGTATCAAGCTGACAGCTATTGAAGCTATTATCAGAGACATAAATTTTCCAAGACCTTGTAAAGTTGATGATCCTAGGTATTTGAAGAGCTTAGGCGAATATCTCAGCAATGGGTAGGTGGCTATCAACGCGATATATGCTCCTAATAATGTTGTTAAAGAGCCGTATAGTCTTGAATATACTATTAAAGTGCTCATAGTTCCTGGACCGACTATCAATGGAGTTGCTATTGGAACAACAGCATAATCACCGGCATAGACTTGCTCAGGTTTGTGCCCTGTGATCAACATATCAATTGCTACAGCCATTAGAAGCACTCCGCCAGCTATTCTTAGAGAAACAATGTCTATACTGAAAAGCTTTAGAACATACTCTCCAGCTAATGAGAATAATGTTAATAATATGAAGATGACGATGACAGCTTTTTTAACAATCTCACTAGTGATCTTGTCAATCTCCTCTTCACTTCTTTTCACAGAGTTTATATAGCTTACTAATGTAGGTATTGCGGCAGGAGGATCCATTATAGCAAATATTGATACTGCCACAGGTATCAAGACCTGTAGTATATAGTTGATAAGCTCCATTATTCATCCGAATAAAATTAGACAAAACTTATATATGAGCTATACATAGATCATTAAATAACATCTCAGCTAATACTTATCAAGATCTTTTGAATGTCTGATTATATAGAATAACGGCTTAAATATTCTCTGCTTGAATAAGAAGTTTTCAGTTGTAGAGACATCTTTATCTTATTAAATTAAGATAGAGAGATTTATATATTGAAAAGGAGAGTCCCTGTGATCACAATCGAAGTATATGATCAGAAGTAGCTAATCAGAAATAATATCAATAGGATCCATGCTGAGGAAACAGGCTGTGTTAAAAGTCTCGCGAGAGCTTCTCAAGATCTTGTTTCTAAATCTGAGAAGAGAGATAAGATGTGGTTGCCCGTGCTCATCAACTGGGTTATTTTTGTTGTTTGGGTTATCTTGGATATTATGAGCACGGGCTTCCCCCTCAACACCCACTCATTTTTCGTGGGGTCATAGGAGGCTTCATAGACGGGCACCACTTGGCCCGCCTCGTGGGTTATGAGCATAATTCTCCCGCCACTGATGGCTACCATGCCGTCATTGTGGCGGGAGAATAGGTTGAGGCACGCGACATAGTGGGCGTTGAGTGTGAAGCCACATTTTCCGCATCTAAAGGTTTCTCTATCCACTCTATTCCTCTTGTCACTATATCTGCATATTGGGCATGTTATTGACGTCCCCCTGGCATCAACTTCTTCTACAGTCAATTTCCTCTCGACAAGCTCTGTGTCTAGGTATGTGGAGAACTTACTATATGGAAAAGTCTCCAGCCTATAATTTAATTTTTTGTTTTTGCTCTTCCTCTTCCTCCTCCCGTTATTCCTCAAGTCTCTCAGTCCCTCTCTAACTAGATTTGCGTCAAAGTTCTCAGCCACTTCTCCGAGGGTGTGAACCGTTTTCTTCAACCTATCCTCCACCTTATTCCTCTCTTCAGCACCATATTTAGCTAAGAGCCTATTCCTAACATATGGATCATCAACTTTTTTCTGAATACCTCTCCTAATGTTTCTGTAACTAATCCTTATCCTGGATACATTGTATCTAATTGAAAACAGTGTAGCAAACCCCCTATCGAAATCTATGAGCAAGGCGGCTACAGAGTCCTCGTTCACATCTATATAGAACTTATTCCTAGCCAGCCTAGTCTCAACATCCTTTACAATAGTTAAGAGAAGATATATCTCACCACCATCAAACAAGAGCTTTGAGTTTCCAATCCTAGCACCCCACAACTGATTCAATGCATAGTTGTACATGAGCATGATGAATCTAATGCTCTGCCCAGAGCCTCTGGAGACCCTAAATACATATATATGGCCGTTTTGCTCGATTCTGAAGGTGTCAATATGTAGATCAACTACCCTGAGCTCATTAACCGTTGGTTGAGATGGTTTTCCCCTTAATTTCCCCCTCTCCCATCTCCTGAGAAGCCTTCTATAGCTCTTATACATAGCCAAAGCCCTCTTGTACGCTTCTTCAACGAATTTGTTGTGTATATGTGGATACTTCTCTCTAAGAACTCTGTAGCATAGATCGTGAGTTCTCTTCCTACTCCTAGCATCACTAGCCATGATTATCTGTAATGCGTCTTTGACAAGCACTCTATATTCTTTAAAAAGCTTCACAACCTCTGCCTTATCTCTCTTTGTTAATGGTATTAGCTTAAGCTTCAGTGTCTTCCTTATCTCCATATATGATCTCCTCAACTAGTTTTTTAATTTTCCTAAACCTCTGAGAACGCTTGCCGTAGATTCTGGCTGCGAAGGAAGTGATTATTGACACGAAGTCTTCTATCAACTCCTTCTCATAACTCTTCTCACTCTCTTCAACAACCTCAACCCTAGCACCGTGGGACTCAAAGAATCTCTTGAGATACTCGAATCCAAACCTCGTTAATCTATCTCTGAACTCAACCACGACGACATCAATCTGTTTTCTAATAACCATGTCAAAGATCTTCCACAACCCACTCCTCTCCTCATTCAACCCACTGGCGATGTCTGTTACAACATCAACTACTCTATATCCCTTAGCAGAGCAGTAGCTTCTCAATCTCTCGACTTGTCTGTCTAAGTTACCCTCTCTCCTCTGCTTATCAGAGGAGACCCTGGCATAAATGACGGCTCTAATCTCCCCGGGCTGAACCCCGTGGAGAAATCTCTTAACCTCACTCTCAGGAATCATCCAGAGCTTCCCAACTCTAACGGCCCTAATGTTGCCTTGCTTAATCCACTTCTTAACAGCCTAACGCTAACATTGAGAATCTCGGCGACCTCACTAGTCCTATAGAGTCTCTCACTCATATCTATGCCTCTAGTGATTCTCAGTATCTATAGTAGCTAAAGAGTTTATAAGCTTATCGCTAACTCAACAGTCTAGAAAAATGTTGGAGATAGCTAGAGAATTTTTATTCTCTATTTTAATGAGAGATCTGTTGGAAAAAATAAATTTAAGAATCAAATGATTAGTCTATAAATTTCTTATAGATCTTTCGAAAGCCTCCAGTATCTTGTCAAGCTTTTCATATTCGATCACAAGCGGAGGCTGAATTCTTATGACATTACCATATACTCCTCCTATCCCCACGAGAACTCCTTCATCAAACATTTTTCTCATAATCTTCTTAGCCTCCTCTCTGGCAGGCGTCTTTGAAGAGTCTTTAACAAGCTCTACACCTATCATAAGACCTTTTCCTCTAACATCTCCAATGATCTTATATCTGTCTTTAAGCTCGTGAAGTCTCTTCATTACGTAAGCTCCTTTCTCTTCTGCTTTTTTATGAAGCTCTTCTCTTAATATGATCTCTATGTTTCTTATCGCCGCTGCTGCTGAGACAGGGTTTCCGCCGAATGTTGAGAAATGATCTCCAGGCTCAAATGCTGAAGCAATCTCTTCACTAGTCGTACAAGCTCCCAGCGGAAGTCCTCCTCCTAATGCTTTTGCCATAGTCATTATGTCAGGCTCAACATCATAATGTTCTACTCCAAACATTTTTCCTGTTCTTCCAAAGCCTGTCTGAACCTCATCTATTATTAAAAGACCTCCGTATCTATCTAAGATCTCTTCTCGAAAGATTTTCAAATAATTCTTTGGAAGAGGGATTATGCCTGGCTCACCTATCACAGGCTCTACAATGAATCCTGATATTTGACTTGTTGATGTCTCTCTTATAATGTCTCTGGCAAGCTCAACATATATTTTTCCACACTCCTCTTCATCATCAACTTTGAAAGGCGCTCTATAACAATATGGTGCTGGAACAAAGATCACTCCAGACAACAGAGGTCCCATGCCTCTTTTTCTACCTCCTTGACCTGTTATGCTCAGTGTGCCTAATGTTCTGCCGTGAAATGATGGTGTAAGAGCGATTATCTCGTGTCTTCTAGTGTATTTTCTGGCTAGTTTAATAGCACATTCATTAGCCTCAGCACCGCTGTTTCCAAAAAATGTCTTAGTAAGTCTTTTCGAAGGCATTATCTGTGCAAGTCTCTTAGCAAGCTCTACTAGGATGGGGACGTAGTAGTAATATGATGAGACATGCATATATTTTTTAGCCTGTTCTATTACTGCTGAGATTATCTCATCTCTACAGTGTCCTATGTTCATAACAGATATGCCTGAGAAAGCATCTATAAACTCTCTACCATCAATATCTTTTATAACAGATCCTTTTGCCTCTGCAATTACTAGTGGCGTCACTTCATCTACTATATTAAGGATCAGATATTTATGAGCGTCTCTAATGATATCTTCTCTCGACATGCTGATCATCTTCATCTACTATTAATAATTATACAGATAATAATCCAATAACAAGATCAGTTGTACAATGATTATAATAATCTTTTTGCTATTTATATATCGTCTAAAATATTTTATTCTCTGAGGCGGTCTCATGAGAGAGAATTTATTTGATAAATTAAATGAGATGAGAGACTACTATAGTTATCTACCGAATTTCATAGGAAACAGATATGTTGAGGCTGAGACAGATAGATATTTAGACTCATATGATCCTGGGAGAGGAGAGGTTATCGCTAAAGTCCCTGTATCATCTTCAAAAGATGTTGAAGAGGCAGTCTCTCAAGCTGTTAGTGCGTTTGAGAAATGGTCTAGACTGCCTATATACGACAGACTTCAACATTTGATCAGACTGAAGGTTCTTGTTGAAGAGAGGAGAGATTTCTTCGCAAGATTATTATCACAAAGCGTTGGTAAAACTCTTAGAGAGGCTAGAGGAGAGATTTTCAGAGCTATTCAAGCAATAGATTCTGCATTAGGGTCTCCCCATCTATTTGCTATGACAAGAAAGATCATGAATATCGCGAGGACGGAGCCTGAGATCGATATGGAGGTTGTTCGCGAGCCTCTCGGAGTTTTTCTCATAATATCTCCATTCAATTTCCCAATAATGATCCCTATGTGGTTTATCCCATGGGCAGTGACTTTAGGAAACACTGTCATAGTCAAACCCAGCGAGCAAGATCCTACGCCGTTGATAGCTTTCGTAAGGATGTTTAGAGAGGCGGGATATCCCGAGGGAGTTGTAAACCTGGTCAATGGAGACGGATCTACAGGAAGAATGCTTTTGACGCATAAAGACGTGGTAGGGGTAGCCTTCGTAGGATCCACAGCAGTTGGAGAGAAAATATATGCAGAAGCTGCGGCACATGGTAAAAGAGCTCTTGCACAGACAAGCGCAAAAAACCCTGTCGTCATGATGCCGGACGCATCTTCTGAACAGTCTATAGAAAATATCGTCGGAGGATTCTTTGATATGGCTGGGCAGAGATGTCTTGCTCCAGGACTTTTAATACTTGTGGGAGAGGCTTATGAGAAGTTTCTAAACAGGATCATTGATAAAGTTAAGAAGATTAGAGTAGGATATCAGCTGAGTGAGGAAGTCGACATGGGTCCTCTGATATCTGAGACTGCGAGAAAAAGGATCATAAGTATGATTAATGAGGCTTTAGAATCAGGATCTAAAGTATATTTAGATGGAAGAGAACATGCTCCCCCAAAAGGATTTGAGAAAGGATTTTATCTAGGCCCGACAATTATTGAGACATCGCCAGACTCTAAGATAGCTCATGAAGAAATCTTCGGCCCTGTGATGCCTATTGTGAAGGCTAAAGATTTTGAAGAGGCCGTTCAAATTGCTAACACAAGAAAATATGGAAACACAGCTGTGATATTCACATCATCAGGAAAATATGCGCGAGAGTTCGCTAGAAGAGTTAATGTTGGAAATGTAGGGATAAATGTGGCTGTGGCACAACCAGATCAGTTCTTCCCATTTCCTGGTAGAAAAAAGAGTTTCTTCGGAGTATTACACGGCCAGGTAGACGCTATAGACTTCTTCACAGATAGAAAAGTTATTATTCAGAGATGGTGGTGAAATCAATTTATTTTTCATCAAGCCTTGTCTTCAAGTCAAGATCATATTTTTCTAAGTTTCGGATTAAACAGTTCTTCTAACGAGAATCCTATCAATACAAAACCGAAGATCAGCAGAACTATGAATATCCCTGGTGGAACAAAATACCACCAACATCCGCTTGATAATGCTCCAGATGCAAATGCGTAATGAAGGATCATTCCCCAGCTGAGGTCATTGACATCTCCTACGCCGAGAAAGACCATTGCTGCATGAGAGAATATAGCGTTTGAAGCTGATAACGCCATATTGGCGTATATCACTGATGTAGTGTTTGGAAGAATATGTCTGAATATGATCCTTTTGTCGCTTCCTCCCAGAGCTTTTATAGCCTCGACGTATGGCCATTCTTTAATTGATAAAACCATTGATCTTACTACTCTAGCTGTAGGGCTCCAGCTTAATATTCCTATGACTATGATAACGTTCATTAATGAAGAGCCTAGTATAGATCCTATTATTATCATAAGTATGATAGGCGGGACAACCAGAAAGAAATCTGTGATCCTCATTAGGATCTCGTCTAAAAGACCTCCATAGTATCCACTCACAAGACCTATCAAACTTCCGATAAACACAGCTATTAATGCTGCTGAGAAGCCTACTAACAGAGATATTCTAGCACCATAGACATTTAATGAAAAAAGATCTTGACCCACCTCGTTTGTGCCAAACCAATGTTGAAAACTTGGAGGCTCTAGATAAGCAGATGGATCTGTCTGTTCAGGACTGTATCTAGATATAAAAGGCGCCAGCAATGCGATTGTAATAAAGAATAGAACTATGAATAGTCCTGCTACACCTAATCTATTGTTTTTATATATGATCCATAGCTCACGAATATCTTTAAAAAACTTTTTCACACTAGAGCCGAGTATCAACCATATCTCACCCTAGGATCTAGAAGTCCGTATAGAAGATCTGCAATTAGATTTGCGATCACAACAGATATAGTTATGAATAAAAAGGCTCCCTGAAGAATAGGATAATCTCTGTTTAGAATAGCATCATAAATAAGTCTTCCAACACCAGGCCATGAGAAAACTGTCTCAGTCAATACGGCGCCTGCAACCACAAGCCCTAGATTAATTGCTATGATACTTATAGTGGGCAACATAGCATTTCTAAGAGCATAATCTCTCAAAATCTTTGTTTGAGAAAGACCTTTTGCAATAGCAACTGTCACATAATCTTCTGTCAACACATCGATTAACGTGTTTCTCATTATAATCATGAACTCGCCGAACATTACAAGAGTTAAAGTGATGAATGGCAGAATGAAATGTCTAAGAAAATCTATCAAAAGATCTGTCCATGAGCTATATACAGCTCCGTATGTCAACATTCCTGAGACAGGAAGATGAAGATAATATATTGATAATAATATGAATATGCCTCCCAGCCAGAATGTTGGCAGAGAATATAATGACATGCCTATTAACAATATCGAGACGTCTGTCTTCGAACCTCTTCTCCAAGCAGATATAAGCCCGGCCACAATGCCTAGAGCTATTGCTGCCAGAGTAGATGGGAGAACAAGGATCAGTGAGTTGATCATTCTTGGCATCAATACTGATGTAACAGGCTGTCTGTAGAAGAATGAGAGACCTAGATTACCTTGAAAAACATTTATAAGATAAATAAAATATTGATCTATAAGAGGCTTGTCCAAGCCGAACTGAGCTTCTAAAGCTCTGATCTGTTCGTCAGTCAAACGAGGATTTCTAAATAAAAGCTCAATAGGATTCCCAGGTAGGATTCGAAAAATAAAAAAATTTATAGTTAATATAGCAAATACTGCTATGATCGCCCCTAAGAATCTTCTCACAACATATCTTGAATATCTTGAAGACATCTTACGAAGCCTTTCCTCTTCTAGTTGTCGCCCATATAACTACTCCTAACACAATTATTACTATTATTATTATAGCAATGATCAGCGATGTCTCCACTGAGATGCCTGGCAGAGCAGCTGCTGTTGTAGTAGTTGTCGCTACCTGTGTAGCAGATGTCGAGATAATAGGAGTCGCAGAGGCTGAGACAGGAGTTGTTGCTGTGAAAGATGTCGTCGTAGTTAATCCCGTTGTAGTAGTCGTCGTAGCCGGTGCTGATGTTGTTGGAGACACTATCTTTATCTTTAGAAAAACTGTCCAGTCATATCCTCCGAAAGGTCCTCCCGGCCAGTCCAAGTCGAAACCTGTGATCCTATTCTTGTTATATGCCTGAGGTGCTGTCACTTGATAAAGCGGTAGATACGGAAGATCTCTGTATAACATCTCTTGCATTTTCCATGCGATCTCTTTTACTGTATCAAGATCTTTAGCCTCTAACATTTTTTGATAAAGACTGTCATACTCAGGATTCACATAGCCGCTGTCAGAAGTTCCCATAATAACCTGATTCGATAGAAATACAGATAATATCGTCGGGTCTCCAGGAGTTACAAACCAGTCCCATATGTCTATGTCGTGTCCAAGCGTGGTCTTGTTATCCACTTTAGTCCATATTATAGATGCCATGCTTCCAGTGTCCATGGCCTTGACATCTGCTGAAACACCTATCTGAGACCACCATAGGGCGATCTGTTGTCCTACTCTGACAAGCTCAGGCATGTTGCTTGGAACAAGAATCGTGTATTTCATAGGTGTTCCATTCGGTGAGACTCTTATGCCGTCAGGCCCTCTCTTATAGCCTGCCTGATCAAGAAGTTGATTAGCTAATGTAAGATTAAACTCATAAGGTTTCAGATTAGGATCATAGAATATGTTTGTTGTAGGCATGACAGTTGCCAGAGGCTGAGCATATCCATGCCATGCAAGTTCTGCCAGATAGCTTACGTTGACAGCATGTGCCAAGGCTCTTCTAACCACAGGATCTCTGAGAGTAGGATTGCCCTTCCCCTCGGGATACATGTTGAAGGCCATATAGAAGTAGAGGACTGGACGTACTTTAAAAACTGCGAACCTAGGATCATTCATAAGATCGTTTACAACGGCGACAGGCACATAAGGTCCTACAGCATCAATATCACCAGCTCTAAGAGCATTTGACGCAGAAGTCACATCAGAATAGAAAACTATCATTATCTTATCAACATTAGGAATCCAATCTCTTCTGAAGAACGACGGATTCTTCTGAAGAAGAATATACTGACCTTCTCTATAATCAACTACTTTAAAAGGTCCCGAGCCTATAGGAGGATAATCTGGATATGTAGATGGGTCAGACACCTTCTCCCATATATGCATAGGAACTATTGGAACAGCTGTTGCAGCCATAAACATGAATATTATAGGAGACTTAACTTTGAAAGCAATAGTATAGTTGTCAATAATATCTATCTTCTCAACACCTTCAACATTTGGTGAAAGTCTTGACCACGGCTGAGAGGCTAGGTAGAAACTATAGTTTACGTCATAAGCTGTGACAGGAACGCCGTCATGAAAAGTAGCGTTTTTAACTAGATGAAAAACTACATGAGTAGAATTCATCTCCCAACTCTCAGCAAGATCAGGTATAAACTTTGTGTATGTCTTATCAAATCTGACAAGAGTATCATAGACATCAGATGTTGCCCATCCAGATACCTGAGCATATGTTGTGAAAGGATTGAAAGTGTCGAAAGAAGTTCCTCCCCATCCTATCTTTACAATATTCTCAGCCTGAGAATACACGTTTATCATTGATAAAAATGTTGACACAATGATCATTACAAATATTGAGGTTATCAAAAATTTTTCAATAATCTTTTTCATCTATATCACCATCATATCTTAAGAATTTTTAGAAATCTTATAAATATTATTGAAAAAGATTCTATTAATCATCTTATTAAAGCTATTACGGCATCAACAATATCTCTGGCAGCATCTTCAGCTCTACCTTCTTTGTTTAACACTATTTTTATAGCGGCGCCACTTAATGTTGCGATCACCAACGCTTCTCTTCTATTCATCTCTTGAAGCTCCTCAATAAATCTAGGATCTGCATAATCTTCTCTATATCTACTCTGATCTCTTCTGATCCTATTTATTATATCCATAGGATCAGCCTCTATCAATATCAATAGATCTGGCCTTAAAATCTGGACCACATGTAGAGGAAGACCTGGCCACAGACCTGATCTAGTTTTGATCCATAGGTGAGTATCTATGAACAATACTCCTTGTTTTTTCTCTTCAAAAACTTCTGTTGCATAATCAATTATTCTCTTAGCAGCATTACTCTGATGTTTAAACTGAATCTTAAGTGGAAGTCTCCTAAGATCATCTCTAGAGCTTATTAAACCAGAGTCTTTCAATTCCTCAAAGATAAAGTCGCCGTAATTAACAACTTCGGCATACAAACTTTTTTCCTGAAGAAGTTTTTTTGTTATTGATAATACAGTTGATTTACCAACTCCTGGGACTCCCACAGCTATTGAGACTATAAAACTTCTTTCACTCAACGAATTTTCTCCAAAAAAACTATTAGTATCATAATAAAAAGTTTTATAATTAAAATTTTTCAACTAAAAACAATCAGATTTGATTATAGAGCTAAGGAGAAGCCTCCTCCCCTAGGATCTGAAGTAAATTCATATACCTCTTTCTTAAGAACATTCTTAACCATATTCACAATCCCTGTTTCACCAATTTTTTACGATACTCTATGGCAAGATCTTCAGTAGATAATGGTTTGAGATAATTCTCAATCAGAACCTCAGGCTTGTCATAATATCTGGTGTAGATGAATCTAGGTGAAGAAATGGATCCCAAAGATTCATTGAGTATATAAAGATGTTCTCAAAGATTCTGACATGAACCTGAGGCCTAAGATCTCCTCCGGCACATCCGATCATGAGACGTTTTTTGTCATCTCTGACATGAAGAATCGATAGTATATGTAATAGTCTCTTAGACCTCTCAGGAGAATTAGAAAGATCTTTTCTATATACAAATCCTGATCCTCTGTTTTGAAAAGTTATTCCTTTAACAACAACTCCTGAGCCAAATGGGTAGAATAGACTTTGTATAAAACCTATCATATTATCATGATCATCAGCTACCACAAGGAATGTTGTATCGTTTATCTGAATCTCTCTCGATAAGATGTTGTTATAATCAATCTTTTTAATGTCTTTATACTTAAGATAATTCATAAGATCTATATTCATCTTATAAGGATCTCCTATAAAAAGATCTCTGAAGCCATATATTTTTCTCACAACATCTCTTCACAAGATGATCCTATTGGGATCCTCAAAATCATATTTTATACAACTCCTCCTCATATAATGCAGAGACTATATACAACGTAGATATGCCCTGAGAATTAGGAGGATCTCAAAGATCTCCGGAGAATCCATATTCAACTTCAGAGGCTTTGTTTCAAAGCCTTCATGCTCCAAAAGATCATCTAAACCAATGTCTAAACCGATTCTCTGGAGCTCTGAAACAATCTCTTCCGCAACTGCTCCTGTATAAAACTCGTCCCAGCCTCTTATTGCTATTCTTCTCAACACATTCGCAAGTTCTTTATTAACAAATAATTCTTCTTCAGAGTGATTAGCATATAATTTGAACCATCCTGTGTACTTTGGAAGATCCTTTTTTGAGCTGAGCTCCTCAGAGACAGTCTTTATAGATCTTGCTAATCCCTCTCCTATGTAGAAACGTTTGTTGCCAGAGATATTGCTGGCCTGAGAAGCTTCTCAAGATCTTTTGTAGCATAATTTTCATAAATATATCCCCAAACATCTACGAGACCTGCACAGTTATTGTTAAAAGACCTCTACGAGGTTTTTCCACAAGATATTTTCAACATAAAAATTTTTCAAAGATCTTCCGGAACCGTTGTATATTTTGATATCTATATTTTTAAGCTTTTAATGAAAATATCTGTGGCTGTGATGAGATGTATAATATTTTGAGGGCTTGGAGACAGACTTATCGGCTAGGCCTCCATCAGCGCATCTCGACGACCCTAGGGAGAAGGCCCGACGTCTGCCTCCAGCCCGATAATCATGAAAACATTAATCCTCTCTAAGACGATCTACTATATAATTGAAAATAGAATCGAAAGGCTAACGATGCCAAATAATGATCTGATGCGATACCTTTTCTCCCGAAAGCAATCTTCATGTTCTCTGCCAACATATATTTTTAGAGAAGAGAATAGAATATATTTGATATGAAGGAGTGTTCCACCTAAAATAATCTCTCTAGCAACTGTGTATAGAGTACGACAGATCATAATAATTAATAGCATCTTTGGAAGCAGACATGATAAGTCTAGGAAGATAGGGGATATTAAGGGGACCTGTATCATGACAGCGTGAGTATATAAGAGCTTTATTATTTTAACAAATGCTTAAATGTTTTCTCCTATCAGTATTTAGAATTTTCTATTAAAGACTCTCCATATCTTAGTATCAAATTTATATATTCTCGATATTAAAATATATTAATAGACGCCGTGATCTAGTATAAAGATCTGGAGGTGTCATGATCTGATTAACACATTTTATAAGAAGGTTTCTAAAATTCTTGGTATAGAAGAGAGTTTATTGGAGAAAGAGGCGATCCGTCAATATCTTTTACACGAGCTTAGACGTGTCAGACTGGAATCTAAGTTCATAATGATCAAATATAACATATCAAATATTGAGGAGTTTGATGAAAAGATAAGACGTGGAGAGCTTAATGAGACAGATGTTTTTGAAGATTTTACACGTCTTGATTATTTACTTGATCGAGAGGAGAAGCTAAGAAAGCTTCTGGAGGAGTTAGAGGAGTAAAAAAGTGAGCAAATATAGTGATATAGATAAGTTGCTCGAGGATCTTAGGAAGCTTGTTATCAATCTTTATCCAGAGATAGTTGTTGCTACCGATATAGTCTTCGCTGGCCTCCTCTCCCGCCCTCGGGAGCTAGAGCTCCCTTCGGAGCGGATCATTGGTTCCCCTCATCTATTCGGGTTTACAT
>WYEN01000087.1 GCA_009903825.1 Desulfurococcales archaeon | reverse complement strand
AAGATCTGTTGAAGAAGTCTCATCTGATATATGGATATATAATCCATATATTTATTAATATCTCAGACATATTATATTTGATTATGAACAAAGGCTGATCTTTATGTCATATGAGATCATAGATCTTATTAATAAATGGAAAATTTTTGCTGAGGATCTAGATTCTAGACATGTTTTATTCATGTTTTTCATAGCTTCAACAAAGACCTCGACCATACCTGGGATCAGTGTCGCAGGCCCAGATCCTTTCTCAACTCTTTATACCCCCACGTTAGATGTAGAATATCTTGTGTTAGGAAAGCCGAGGACTATTGATATGGTTCCTATAACTCCAGAGGGCATCCCGACGCCAGCATTAATAACAAAAGCTGTTTTTAATCTTATTAAACCTTCTTATCTTATAGTTGATTCAGGGGTTTTCAGAGAGCCTAAGATCCCTTTCATATCTATTCCACATAAGACTGTAGGTGGAAGAATTGATGAAGAAGATGCTTTACCAAAAGATTTTGCACATAAGATCTTTGAGGAAAGCAGGATCTTAGGGAGAATATTATCAAATAAAAAGATGTTCATTATAATAGGAGAATCTATGCCTGGAGGAACGACAACAGCGATGAGCATCATCGAGTCTTTAGGCTTTAAAGGACTTGGAAGAACAAGCAGTTCTTCACCTAATAATCCTGTTAAACTTAAGATAGATGTGTTTAAGAAAGCTTTGGCTAGACAAGGATCTTTTTCTTCTGATTATGATGTCTTTAGATTAATAGAGATTTTCGGAGATCCTTTGCATATCTCTATAGCAGGTTTCGTCATCGGAGCCTTAGAGAGAGAATCTAAGATAATGTTGGCAGGAGGAACACAGATGTATGCAGTCTTATCTATTTTAAAAAGACTTAAAACAGATCTGAATGGCAAGATCATTGTTGGAACAACAAGATGGATCGTTGAGGACATTACTTCAGATATTAAAGGTCTCGCGAGAGAAATCTCTCCAGAAGTTCCTCTGTTATATACTAAAATAGATTTCAAAGACTCTCCTTATGAAGGTCTTAAATATTATGAGAAGGGGTATGTGAAAGAAGGAGTAGGAGCAGGAGGATCTATATTAACCGCTCAGATCATATATGGCTTATCAATAGATGAGATTAAGAAAGAGATCTTTCGAGAATACGAGAGATTAATAGGGTCTGGATATGTTAAAGAGAATAGATAAGGCTGATGATAAAACTATTGTCATCGAATTCAGTAGACCTATGAAGACTGTCTCAACAGTACCTGTGATGTCTATAAATGGTGTAGATGACACAGGTATTATTGATAAAATAGTTTTTCATAATGTTTTTGAAGAACTAGATCTTTTGTATAAAGATTTGATAAGTTATTACATAAGGATCCTTAGAAGACTAGATCTTGACAAAGGCATGATCTTTTTAACAGCAACATCTCTCGACAATATGAAGAGGATATCATTATTTGATGACAATGTCGAGATATTTATGACGATAGGTTTCGAGCCTGCATCATGTATAGAATATGAGAATATTTTCGAACCTTTAAAAATCTCTACAATAAATATTGTTGTCGCAACAAATTATCCTCTCACAATAAATGCTATGACAGATCTTTTGAAAACAATTGTTGAAGCAAAAACTTTAGCATCTTCAGACATATTATTAAGATGTAGATCAAGATCTAGTGGCACGATAACAGATGCGATAGCGATATTAAGACCTGCAGAGGTTGAGGAGAAGATACTTTTCGCAGGGATCGCAACTTATATCGGCAATAAGATAGCTAGAGAAATATATAATGCTGTGAAGACAGAGTATTTTAGAAAAGGAGAGGAGTATTATCTAAAAAACATATTAGGTCTAGATCTTAAGGAGCTTTTAGAAATATTTTCAGATGTTTACAGACGAGCCCCTCTACCAGATGTTGATGAGAAGATTATATTAAAAGAGGCAGAGGATCTTTTGAGAGAGTTTCTTAAAGATCCTAATGTGTGGAGCATGATTATAGCTGCCAGAGAACTTGATCTTCATGGGATAGCTGAGACGATACCATATCTTACTCGAAGTGAGTATAAAAGTGATTCTAAGAAGATCGTGGCCGACGAGATCATAGGGATCTCATTGGCTATGTATTTATCAGGTCTCAAAGGATTGTTCGCCATGTATTGGATCGAGAGATTAAAAGAAGATAAGTCAATAAAATATTTTACGCAGGATAACATGTTTGAAGATGATATTATATCAGCAATTATAGCCTCATTATTGACACGCATCTTAGACAAATATATGTCGAGAGGTCTCTCATGACGAGTACAAGTCTTATTGATATATGCCTGATCATGGCGGGAGGATCTGGATCAAGATTTAAAGATCCTTTGAAATATATGAGAGAAATATGTGGAGAGAGCATATTAAAAAGACTTATAAGACAATTAAAACTAGTTTGTGTCAACATTATTATCGTAGCCTCTGATAAGTCTTTGTATAAGATATCTGATTTATGTAGAGAAGATTTTAATATAGACTGTGTAGAGACCTCGGGACATGATTATGTATCAGATCTAATCATAATGTTGTCATCTATAAGAGCAAGGCCGATATTAATATCAGGAGCTGATGTCTTCATAAGATCTATAGATATCTTGATAGATTTTATAAACAAAGCTTTCAGTCTTAAAGATGCTAATATCATAAACTTAGCAGTGTATGAAAATGATCAGGAGAAGCTCATTGGGTTATCAATATTTTTCGATGATAGAGGTGTTTGGAGAAACATCTCATATGATTCTGATGAGGTATTTGATATAGACACATATGAAGATCTGAGGAGAGCAGAGAATGTATGTAGATAAAAAAATGTGTAGATTTCATGGAGGCCGATATTCTGAGAATATTAAGATAGACTTCTCAACACCTATAAATCCTATAGGCCCACCAAAATTTTTAGAAGATCTTATTAGAGAAGCTGTTGAGAAAAGATTATATATGTTATATCCTGATTATGAATATAAGACTCTTCGTGAGGCAGTCTCAGAGTTTTATAATCTAAATCCGGAGCATATAGTTTTGATAAATGGAGTTGCAGAAGGGATCAATCTTATATTGACATGTTTAAGAACTAGAGATCTGATAGTTTTTGAGCCGACTTTCGGAGAATATAGATGTCTAACAGATATTCTCGATATCAATCTAAGATCGATTCCTTATCTCGAGAGAGAAGATTTTTATTATATTGATGAAGATTCTTTCAAGAGATCGATACGAGATGTTGATAAAGAAGGGATTGTCTTACTCTCGAATCCTAATAATCCTACTGGAGCTTATGTTGATAAAGATCTTATGTCAAACATAATTAATTTATCTAAGAATATGACTGTTATCATAGATGAGGCATTCATAGATCTTTGCGAGAAATGTTCGTCTGTACTAGAGCTTGTCAAAGAGTTTGATAACTTGGTTGTTCTGAGAAGTCTCACAAAAACATTTTCAGTCCCAGGTCTTAGAATAGGATTTATATATACTGAGAATAAAAAGATTCTCGAGACAATAGATCTATGTAGACAACCTTGGAATATAAATAGTATAACATCATATGTCTTCTCACATGTTTTAAAAGAATATAAAAAGGATCTTTATGAATACATATCTTCATCAAGAAAGATCATTGAGATAGAGAGAGAGTTTTTATACAATAGTTTTCGAGACCTAGGGATAAAAGTCTATAGATCATATGCTCCATTTTTGTTGCTCAGACATTTCAAATATAAGGCAGAGGATGTCATTAAAATTCTTAATAATCATGGGATTCATGTGAGAGACGCCTCTAAATACCCGTTTTTAACTCCTTATCATATAAGAGTGTCTGTGAGACTTAGAGAAGATAATGAATATCTCGTGAAGGTGTATAAAGAAAGTGGCATCAGATAAAGATAGATTCAGAGTTTTAAGAGAGTTCAGAGCATTGCTATCATTAACAACGATACTGCCCTCTGGAGTCTTCTCATTAGAAGAGGCTGCAAGAGGTTTTTACATGATCAATATTATAGGTCTTTTGGAAGGCGTCATGATCACTCTAATTCTCTATATGTTAAAGGCTTATGTCCCAGATCTATTGTTGTCATCTCTATATGTTATGTTTCATATAATGCTCACAGGAGGGATCCATTTAGACGGTTTCGCAGATTATTCTGATGTGATAGGATCAAGAGCTCGAGGCTTAAAAGCTATAGAGATCCTTAAAGATCCGAGGAAAGGATCTTTTGCAATAATTATGTTAGGAATAAACATGTTTTTATCGCAATCTAGCATGTACATTATATTGTCGTCAGATTTTTTTCTAACAATTTATCCAGAGCTGATCTTTTTATATGTTCTATCTGCAGAGTCTATGTATATAGTGTCATTATTAGGTCGTGAAGAGCCTTATCAGGGGCTTGGCAGGTTGTTTATCTCATATTCTAAAGAAAAGATCAATATATTTAAAAATTTATTGTTGATGTTCATAATAACATTGTCTATGATCTTTATGTCTGCACATAAAATGCTTGTGTTGATCAGCATTATATTATCTGTGTTGATCAGCTATATCATCTATATAGATGCTGACAGAAGACTAGGCTTTGTCAATGGAGATGTCTTAGGTTTTTCTTATGAGACGGTTAGAATATCAAATCTGGTGTTGATCAGTGTGTTGTGTAGATATATCTGATCTATTATTAATAAAAGATCTGAAGGAATGCATGTTGATACTAATATTGGCTCATCTTCTAGATTTTGTCTATCCATTTCATAAAGGTTTGTTACTAAAGATCCATCCGGTGCATACATCATATTTCATGGCTCTAAGACTTGGAAAACCTTATTCATCTAAGATAAGAGGAGTATTAGTCTGGCTTCTTGTTGTATCATCTCATCTGATCATATATGCTTTGGCAATTATAATCTCGGGAGTTATAAATAGATTAATATGGATCCTTGTCTTATCTTATGTTCTCAAAACCTCTATATCATTAAAATTGTTAATAGATATAGTTCATAACGTAGGCAAATGTTTTGAGAAGAGAGATATTGAATGCGCCAGATATTGGACACAACAGATTGTTAGGAGAGACGTGTATAAACTTGATGAAAGACATGTGGCTTCAGCCTCAATAGAATCTCTTGCAGAAAGTCTTGTGGACGGCTATATCTCACCTCTTTTCTATTTTATTTTCTTAGGACCTTTAGGAGCTTTGTTTCAGAGGATAGTTAATACATTAGATGGAGCTCTTGGATATAAGAATGAGAGATATAGAGAAGTGGGATGGTTCTCAGCTTTTATGGACACATTATTAAATTACGTGCCGGCCAGGGTCACTGCTCTACTAATAATAATATTATCGCCTATAAATAAGAGAAGTATTAGAGAATCATATGAGATATGGAGAAGAGATCATAACAAAACTGAGAGTATAAATGCTGGCCATCCGATGTCTGCAATGGCAGGATCGCTAGGGGTCATATTAGAGAAGCCTGGTTATTACAGACTGGGTGAGGATCTTGTTGAAGAGCCTTATCATATTCTGATTAAAAAAGCTATAAGAATATCATTATTAGTTGCAATGATCTTTTTCATTATAATCATCATCATGAGGACATTAATAACAATATTAATAAGCCTCTAGCTTGTACAACACGATCATTATAGCATTAATATCAATATATTCTTTGATAACAATTATATTTGAGGAGACCGTTTAGTGAGGGAGCAATGTTGAGAAGTAGAGAGACTCCTCATGATCTAATAGATCTTTTGCCGCCTTTAGAGAGGAAGGCTTATGACATAATTAGTAGCAAAAGCAGAGAGGGAGGTATTACACAGATAGAGTTGTGGAGGATCTTGGGTATAGATAGTAAAGAAGGCTCAAAGATCGTTCTTAAACTTATGAGAAGAGGTCTTGTAGTGAGAAAAGAGATCGAGACTAATGGAAGAAAATCTTATGTTCTTACTCTACCAGGACATCTATTGAATAAAGAGGATCTTCCTACGCTGGTTAATATAAATCTTATTGAAGAGATCCCATGTTTCACATGTAGCTTATTAAGTGTCTGTGTATCATCAGAAGAAAGTCTGTGGATGACTTGCCCTAAGATGAGCGAGTATATATCTAGAATTCGAAAGTGAGGATATTGAGATATTCTAGAGACATAATATCTCAGAGCACCATCTTTGGAGAGATATATGAATACATAGAGAGCAGAAGATCAATAATTGATAAAAAGATTCTTGATGAGATAAAAGATTATGAGACAGAGATTAAAGAGATCGCCAGATATATAACAGACGGAGGAAAAAGACTTCGAGGAGTTCTCACAATATTAGTCTCAGAGGCTCTGGGAGGATCTATAGATGATGCTTTGGATGCAGCAGTCGCTATAGAGATGGTTCACTCAGCATCTCTCGCATTAGATGATATAATAGATAAAGATCTTTTCAGAAGAGGAAGACCTTCGACATGGATCAAATTTGGGATCTCTCAGACGGTTTTAGTATCAAATTTTCTGATCCCAAAGGCTCAGCTTATGATAAAGAAATATGGTTTCGAGGCCTTGTTAAATGTTATTCAATCATGGCTTCACGCAACATTAGGAGAGATCTTAGATGCATTTGGAAGTCTCGAGAGATTATTACCTCATGATTATGAGAGAATAATAGATCTTAAGACAGGATCTGTGTTTAAAATGGCTGCATATTTAGGAGCAAAAGCATCGAAAGCTTCTGAAGAAGTTGCCGGAAAAATTTCTGAGTATGGAGAATACTTAGGAAGATCTTACCAGGTGGCAGATGATCTTACAGATGTATTAAGCGAGGATCCTGACAAAAAGAAGAGCAACAGCGTTAGATTATTTATCAGATGGATAGGTTATGAAGATAGAGAACTATTAGTAAACGAGGCTTCTAAAAGAATCATTTATTATCTCGAGAGATGTCTTGAGAAAGTTAAAGATGTCTCTAGAAACAGATACAGTGAGTATCTAATTGTTTTTCCAGTGTTTGCGGTATATTCAATATTAAGAGAAGCTGGCGAGGTGGGTCTAAAAATTTTTTATGAGAAGATTTATCCGAATATCAACATCATGTATACAAAGATCATTGAGAAATAATTTTTTTATTTTAATAAAAATTTTTCTTCTAAATATCTTAGGAACACCGTAGGATCCACCTCTATATCTAAGGATCTTTTTAATAACTCTCTCGGCGGATATATAGATCCATACATATGAATCTTTTCTCTAAGCCATTTCTTAACAGGCTCGAACCTTAGATTTCTCACGTTATCCGCAAGATCGATTTCTTTAGACATTTTATCTCTTATATGTGCCGCTATTAAAGTACCGAGCGAATATGATGGGAAGTAACCTATTGAGCCAGAGCTCCAGTGAATATCTTGTAAAACTCCTTCTGAATAAGTCTTAGGACGGATCCCTAGGAGCTTCTCCATATAATCATTCCAGAGCTCAGGAAGATCTTCAGTCTTAATCTCTTGATTTATCATCATATTCTCCAGCTCAAACCTCAAGACTATATGAAAGTTGTATGTGACTTCATCAGCATCAACTCTGATCAGGCCAGGCCTCACTATATTGAAATATCTATAGATCTCTTCAACATCATATTTTCCTCTGAGATCTAGATTATCAGCCAAAAGATCATATATAGCATATATAAATTCTCTGCTTCTACCAATAATATTCTCCCAGAACCTCGACTGAGACTCATGGATCCCCATAGACACTCCTGAAGCTAGCGGCGTAAAGCTTAGTCTCTCATCAATCTGAAGCTCATATAATGCATGGCCGAACTCGTGGATAACTGAGAACATAGTTCTTCTAAAATCTATGCCTTCATATCTTGTTGTTATTCTCACATCTCTAATACCCATGTTAGTTGTGAAAGGATGTGCTGACACATCTAATCTTAGTCTTCTCCTGTCATAGCCGAAGATCTCTAGAATTTTTTCATTAACTTTCCTCATAACATTGACGTCATAAGACATATTCTCCAACGGACATGGTCTGGAGAAATATCCATCACTTAATATTTTATCAAGTATCTTCTTAAGCCCGGGAACAAGTTTATCAACTATTCTCTTAAACTCGTCTGCTGTAAGACCTTCCTCATAAAGATCTAGGAGAGCGTCATAAGGATTCTTCTCATAGCCTAAATAATCAGCGATCTTTATATTAAGACTTACAAGCTTATCAAGATACGGCTTAAATTTCTCAAAATTATTTTCTTTGCGAGCATTTCTCCACACCACATTAGCCTCAGATGCTGTCTTAGAGAATTCTGCGATGATCTCTGGAGGAACTTTAAGATAATATTTTAAACTTCTTCTCAACACTCTTATAAGAGCTCTCTCATATATAGTGGGATCCTCTATCTTCTCTAAGGCCTCTATCTTCTCTAAAAAGCTTTTATCAGTGATCAGCCTCTGAATCAATGTGGCTATCTCAGATAAAGCTATGCTTCTCTCAAATACGCCATCTTCAGGCATGTAAGTCTCCTGATCCCAGCTTAAAAGTGATGTGGCATGATTAAGAGCCCATATAGTTTTATAAGATCTTAAGAGCTCTTGGCTTTCTTTATGTGGGAAATACTCTTGATCAAATTCGCTCATTAAATACACCTTTTAATTATGTACTGATGTTGAAAATAAAAATCAATATCTAACAGAGTTTTTTGATCATGAGATATGCGTCGCCTCCATCTTTATAATACCTCTTTAGTATATCCACGATATCATATCCAAGTTTTTTATACATCTTCATAGCCTCTTCATTATCTACTCTAACCTCTAATTTTGATATACAGACTCTCTCTTCGACAAAATATTTCTCAGCCATAATCATGAGTTTCGAACCTATTCCTTTTCTTCTAAAGCCGGGGTCTACGCATATCGATATTATATGACCTATTTCTCCGCCTTCTATTATTCCTATTATATATCCGATTATAATCTTCTCAGGGATCTTCTCTGCCAATATAAAAAAGTTTTTTGGAAATCTCATGTAAAAGAGAAGTAGCTGAGGCGGGTAAGCATCTTCTCTGAAACATTTTATCTCTAATCTATATAGATTCGTAAGATCTTTATCATCAGCTTTTCTAAAAATCACATCATCAATGATCTTTTGATCCATTTGTTATCATCCTCATAGAAAACTGAAGAAGGAGAATGAAAAGATCAATATGAAACCTGTTATCGTCAAGATCTGTATTACATCTGATAATTTCTTTGGAAGTATTATAGAGAGTATTTTTCCTCCATCTGTTATATACAGTGGCGCCGCATTTATTATAGCTAGACTTATGTTTATAATACTCAGCCACACTAATATTCTGATAAAAGCCTCGAGAGACCACAGTCTTATGTAGCCTTTCTCCTCAGGAATTATTAATGCTCCCATGAAGAAGTTGACTAGAGGTATTGAGACGCCGTCAAATCTAACTCCTATGATCGATAGATTAGATGGTTTGTGAACTACAGCTTCTAACATGGTTCCATTAGGATATACTCCTTTTATTATTAGAGTAATGTTTTCATCAGGTTTAAAATAGTTATTTCTATACTCAATAAACCTCTCTAGAGAGATTATTCTGCTATCATTTATATTCGTGATAAGAAGACCAGGTCTAATACCTGCCTCATATGCTGGAAGACCGGGCTCAGCCCATTGAATCACTGCTCCCTGAACTATTCCTAGATAAGGTGTTATATTCAATATAAAGAGGATTAACAAAAAAGATATTGCGAATATGATCATGTTGAATAGCACGCCTGCTGAAAGGATCCTTAGAGATTTTCTTTTAGATTTCAACATCTCATTATCATCAACCTCCACAAATGCTAATGGCATGAAAAGAAATATTCCAGCACCATAGCTTTTGAGATTTATCTCATCTATTTTAGCAGCAATAGCATGTCCAAGCTCGTGAGCAACAACTGATATTCCTATTGCCACGAGAAGATATATGATATCCTCTCCTTGTATAGTTAATCCAGGTATTATAGGCGCCACTGGAGGAGCTCCTGAGACGCCTCTCTCTCCTAAAAACATGTTTTTTATAAAAGAGATCACATAACCTATTCCTACAAAGAACACACCTACATAGAAAAGGATCATTGATATAAATGCTATTAAAACTCCCGAGCTGATCAAAATGTCCAGCCATCTATTCTTCTGCACTTTATTAAGAAGATCTAAAGCGCCTCTTCTTTTAATTAATATTGTGAATATTGATATCTCCAGACCAATCTTAGACAAAAATTTCCTTCCACTCTCTGTCTGATTAATAAGAAAAAGGATCAACTCAAAAAACGTTATGTATAAAAGAATTAGAAGTATCTCTTGCTGAGCCATCTATTTCTCATCTGAAAATTTAATGTGTGAGAACATAATAAAGTTTTGACAATGAATCTTCTGATACAATCTTTTGATCTTTATATTCTCTGAAGAGATCTATAAATATGTTCTTCAAAAGATCTTTCTTTGTCATCATGTTATTAAGTATGTCTCTGATTTCTTGACAAAGTTCCTCAGAGAAAATTTTTTCTTCACAGAAATAATTAAATTCTTTATCATCAATTATTCTAATCTCGTCTCCTATGATCACGCCATCTATAAAAAGATCGTTATATATGATCTTGAATCTAAGTTTTGAACGCTGATGATCTATGTCAGGTATTACAACAGGTTTAGTATTCATATTAATATACAGTCCTTTAAGCTCTCCATCTTCGCTGAAGTAGGCATGTAATATACTTCTAAGAGATGTAGACACAAATGTCAAAGCATGATCTCCCATATTTTTAGGTATGTTGAGACCGTCATATACTCCTTCTCCTTTAATAACTCTATGAAGCAATAGATTGATGTTGACATCATCTTCATCAGATGTGGATATATTTAATATTCTTGCCGGGCCAATATATATGATCTTTTCAAAAAATGTTTTTCTATGGATCAGAGTCGCGTCAGTCTCATACATTTTCTGTCTCAATATATTTGATAATCTTCTCATAAACTCCTTCTGATCTTTTAAATCGCTCATTTCATCTAAAAGATCTATCAGCTCGCCAATTGTTGAGTAGGTCTTCATAACATGATGACCTGGGAAAGTTCTGATGACACTAGATCTATATATATCTAATGTCTTCATATCTTCTGATGACACATGTATAAACAAGATCTCTTCGCCGATATATGCCAGTCCTCTCTCTCTATCAAGTCTCTCTTTGACTTCTCTATATTTATCTTTTAATTCTGTGTATTCATTTAATAATGATGTTGTGTCAATATTTTTTGCAGAGCTTCTCCATTTAACTCCGAAACCTTCTTTAACTATGATCTCTGATAATCCTCTTAGTTCTTCTATGACATCAGGATCTTTTATATGTTCAGAGTATTGAGCTACGCCAGAGTCGTTCAAGATCATGTATTTACCAACTATATATACTCCTTCTCTCAGAACTGGCGTCTTAAGATCGTTTTCATATCCTATTATAGTGAAGTTTGTCTCCCGCCCAGGAAAACAGAATTGATCTCTCCACAAGCCTGAGGCTCCTATAGGCGTCTCAACGAGACATATATCTCTAGAGATCTTTTTTTCAACACGTCCTCTGAAGACAGCGTAGAGAGGAAGTATCTTTGAGAAGAAAGATCTTTTTAATATATCTTTTAAAACTGAATAGGTTTTTCTCACAGCATTTTGAAAACCTGTGACGACGATCACATCTTTAAAATTTTCATCATTTTTTAATGTGACGTCTACATGAGATCTTCCTAAGGATCCTTCTATAGATAATCTTTTCAAAATTTTTTCGCTAAGATCTCCTGGCAGAAATCCTTTGTCAAGTAATATCTTTGTTAATGCTGTGGAGTATATCCCTCTCACTCTTATGCTATATCTCTCTTCTGAGATAAGTGAGTCACCACTTTATCAGTCTTTCACAGTCTCTAGAATAGTGACTATGTTCCATAAAGTAGTTCTTGCATGAACAGGCATATTAGGATCCTGGCTGACCTCATCTAAGACGCTTACCGCATTAGAGGCTCTGACCCCTAGGCTTAGAGAGTTGTCTTGTAATATTCTCACAGCCTGTGTAGCGGCTCTTCTAATATTTCTAGGTATAGAGGGGTCGTTTATTATCATTGTGAGTAGTGTAAGTGCCTGTCTAATCTTAGCCTCATTACTTTGCGTCTTAATATCAGATGACATTTTTTATCACCAAAATAATGTTTTAATGAATAGCCTAATAATGTTTATAAATATTTTTAGCATCTTATCGTGTATTGGATATGTATATGAGTGATAAAGAAGAGATCGATAGAGAAGAAGCTGTCAAGAAAATGGCTGAGCTGTTAAGATCTGGGGCTACTATGTTAGCTGAGACATGTCCAATATGCGGATCGCCATTATTTAAATTGAGAAGTGGAGAGATCATATGTCCTATTCATGGGAAAGTATATGTTGTGTCAAGAGATGAGGATATTAGCAAGATCTCTGCTGAGAATGTTTTAAGCAGATTAGAACATCTGGCATCTATAAAGATAGATAATCTGATGAAGAGATTATCTATTGAAGAAGATATTGAGACTATTGAAATGATCAGTAGATGGCTTGATATACTTTTGAAGATAAGAGCAATAAGGACAGGATCTTCTAAATAAGATCTTAAATATTTATAAGATATATAACGTTATATATAATGATATATATGAGAAAAAAATATAGAGAGGATCTTAAGATGCTCATGCTTTATATATTGAAAGACTCTGAGCATCACGCATATGGAATATTAAGTGAGCTTGAAAAGATCATTGGTTTCAGACCTCCGCCAAGCATCATCTATCCATTGTTTAAGACACTTCATAGAGAAGGTCTTGTAGAATATGTCGAAGGTTTAAGAGGAGGTAGACATGTTAAGATCTATAGATTGACTGATAGAGGGAGAGAGTTTATCGAGAGAAACAGAGAGAGACTTGAAGAGGTTATGAGACATGTTGAGAGACATAAAAAGATGGAGGAGCTTGGGGTCAGAAGAATTTTTAATGTCATCAAGAGATTACATGATGAAATTGATAGACTTGATCAGAAGAAGCAGAGAGATTTAAAAGAGCTTTTCATCAAATTTGAGAGAGACGTGATCAATATATTGTCTGAGGCTGAGAAAAATGAGTGATCCTGTTATTGAGACTATTGATCTTGTTAAAAAATTTAGGGACGTGGTTGCTGTTAATAAAGTAAGTTTTAAAGTTATGAGAAAAGAGATCTATGGATTGTTAGGTCCTAATGGAGCTGGAAAGACTACAACTATAAACATATTGATCACATTGTTGAAGCCTACGTCTGGACAGGCATTTGTTGACGGGATCGATGTTGTCAAGAGTCCTGAGAAGGTTAGAAAAAAGATCGGCGTGGTATTTCAGGATCCTTCGTTAGACGTGTTTCTAACAGCATATGAGAACATGTATATTCATGGCAAGATATATGGTTTAGGAGGGAAAGAGCTTGAGAGAAGAATTAAAGAGCTTTTAGATTTTGTAGAGCTGAAGCCTTTTGCTGATAAAGTGGTGAGATATTTCTCTGGAGGCATGAGAAGAAGACTTGAGATTGCAAGAGCTCTTTTGCACGATCCTGATATACTGATCCTTGATGAGCCCACGTTAGGTCTGGATCCTCAGACTAGAAACAAGATCTGGGAGTATATTAAGGTTGTGAGAAAAGAAAGAGGCATAACAATTCTTATGACGACACATTACATGGATGAGGCAGAGTTTTTATGCGACAGGATCTCTATAATGGATCATGGGAGAATAATTGCTGAAGGAACTCCTGAACAGCTTAAATCTATTATAGGCTCAGATGTTGTCTTGATAAAATTCAGTGACTCTCAAAAGCCGATGTGTCTTGATAATGATCTTGATGGAGCAATCATCTCCTGTAGATCTGTAAGTGGGAATCGAGTGGAGCTTGTTGTGAGAGATGCTGTGAAAACTCTCCCTAGGATATTTGAAGAGTATGAGAGAAAAGGTCTGGTCATTGAAGAGATCAGCTATAGAAGACCTACTCTAAATGAGGTGTTCATATATCTGACTGGGAGAGAGTTGAGAGATAGCTTAGAGGATCAGCCCAGACCTATACATAGATGGAGATGATCTTTATGTACTCATTCATAAGATCATTAAACTATTTTTATACAATGGTATATAGACAGGTGAAGAGATTTTTAAGAGCAAGATCTAGAGTTGTTGTAAGTATTGTTCAGCCTATTCTATGGATATTTCTATTCGGCATGGGGATGGGAGGAGTATTTAACTTTCAGAATCCTATGATAGACGCTTTCATAAGACAACAATTTAATGGTCTTGATTACATGACTTTTCTGCTCACAGGGATCGTTGCTATGAGCATATTCATAGGATCTTTTATAAGTGGAGTGTCTGTGATATTTGATAAACAATTTGGTTTTCTGAAAGAAACTTTGGTCTCTCCTGCTCCTAGAGAGATCATTCTATTAGGAAGAGCTGTTGGAGACTCTCTAGTGCTTTTAATCAATGCATCAATTGTTTTAACATTAGGTTTCATGATCTCAAATCAGCTCAGACCTGAGGGAGTCCTACCGGCATTATCATACGGATTTGTTCTATCAATAGGATTCGCATCTTTAGGTATTGCGATTGCGAGCAGAATGAATAGTATGGAAGGTTTTCAAATGCTTATGAACCTATTGATCATGCCGTTGCAGTTTGTCAGTGGAATATTCTTTCCCATACAAAGAATGCCTGATTGGATGCAGATTATTGCAAAGATCAATCCTTTGACATATGCTGTAGATGGAATAAGATATTGGCTGACAGGAAGGTCTGAGTTCGATCCTATGATTGATATAATTTTATTGATGATTTTATCAATAATCTTTCTTGTAATTGCGATGTGGAGTTTTAGAAAAGCCACGATAGAAGACTGATTTTATCACTTCTAAATTTTTAATAAAAATTTTGAGAGGAAAGATCATGAGATAGTTATAAGGATTTTTATAAATGATTTCTGGGAGATTATCAGATGAATAAAAGAATGATCCTTATGATTTTAATTGGTATAATATCTGTTTTTTATATTCTAAACATTTTGTATGAGAACAACATAGAGATATCATATGTCATGGCTCAGACGCCTGCCACAGCTACTAACACAAATATTTCAACAAACACTTCAACTCTGATCAATATCTCTGTAACAACAGCAACTGTGACTATTATTGTCTATCCATTGACAAAAACTTTAGAGACTACATTAACAAGAGTTGTCAACGGCACTACGACGACAGAGATCTCAACTTTGTTATCAATGATCTTTACTCTGGCACCCACGTATACCTATACCGACTATAAGTTTATCAGCATAACCGAGACGAGACCGCCGACTATGGAGGAGAGAGGCGCATGGATCAGCGGTGGGATCATAGTAGGAATATTGGTGGGTCTTACAATAGCATATGGATATTATGGCAGAGGAGTCACTATGAGAAGAAGACGTGAATGATATGAGTCTTATTCGCTGAGCCTCAGACCAGTAATACTCTAGGCGTTCTGACATCATAAGGGCAAGCCTCGCCCTTCAGGGCGAGGTAACGTTTATATTTTTAAGCCTTTCAAGAAAATTTTTATGGTCGTGATGAGATGTATAATATTTTGAGGGCTTGGAGGCTAATGTCTCGGATAGACGCTTCGTTAGAGCATCTCGATGACCCTAGGGGGGATGTCTGCCTCCAACCCGATGATTATTAAAATGAAAAAATTAATCCCTCACCAGAGGGCTAACACCCTAGACCCAGAGATTCGAAACCTCGTCCTTTAAAAGACGGGGAGGGGTCATACGTATCTGTCCTAATCTGTTGATTAATGTCTCCACTACTTCTGAAGGGATCTTATTTATCTTTCCTAAGTATCTTACAACTTTTGTAGGAGCGTTTTTATCAATCATATTCTCGAGTAGATATGATGTAAGTTTTTCAACATCTTTATAGAGAAATATTACTCCTCCTAATCTCGGTAGAAATATTGTGAATTTATTTGTTGATGTATATTTAAGTTTAAACCATTTGATCTCTTCAGTCAACATATTTAACAGAGGCTTTGTCAAAAGAATCTTTCTTGTTCTAAGTTCTCTACTTGTGACAAAACCTTTCTCCTCGATCATTCTTTTTATCTCTTCAACAGTTTTCTTCATAAGATTCTTCTTCTCCTCTCTTCTAATCACTCTTTTAGATATGCCAAGAATCTTTTTGTATTTAGCTATACAAGATATTGATGTATGCATCTTCTCAGCGATATCTATGTCTCTAAAACCTTCTTTTATTAATCTGATGAACATCTCCTTATCTATTTCACCACATTTGTTTATTCTTTTGCTGGTAAGTCCCATAGCTTTTAAATATGTTGAGATTGTTCTAGGGCTCACACCTATCTTCTCAGCGATCTCACGGATCTTATGGCCTTTCATTCTCATTTCTCTGATGATCTTAAGCTCTCTCTCGCCGATTTTTGCTTTACTAGATCTTTTCCTAGGTTTTATGCCATGAACTTTTATATACACATAGACTTGTTTAGGATTTATCTTGAGCCTTCTGCTTATCTCAGAGATCTTGACACCACTATTATAGAGCTCTGCAAGAGCCTTAATATCATCTGGAGACAACATAAGTATCTGTCCTCATAAACAGAAGTTGAGGCCCAGTAACATTTTAGATAAGAAAATTAAAAATTTTTTATACATCAAATCACAAAAGATCCTGAGGAAACGATAGATGAATAAATATAAAAAGTCTGTAGAAAATAATATTATCTATGGAGCGGGGGTGCCCGAGCGGGTCAAAGGGGGCGGGCTTAAGACCCGTTGGCGTAGGCCTGCGTGGGTTCAAATCCCACCCCCCGCATAGATCTTTATATTTTTATGAGATATTTCATTGTTGAGACGATAGATCCTATTGTTATTAATGATACTCCAATTACAAGTCTCTTCTCAATCTTCTCTCTACGAGTTAGATAATAAAGTGTTAAAGTGACTAATGGTGATGATAATGATATTATTGATGGTATGACGACTCCTATATTTTGTAAAGCTGTCAGAAAAAAGTAGTATGCTATTAAAAAACTTAATAATCCTGACAAAAATATATTGGTTAGATCTCTCCATCTGAGATTTCTATATTCTTGAACAAAAGATTTTCTGCTCAAGATCCATGTAATTAGAATCATTATAGCTATTGCTGTGAGACTTCTGTAGAATATTATGATTTCAAAAGATAATTCTGTGACAGCTATTTTTGATAAAACAGTTGCTAACCCCCAAAACACTCCTGAGACTAATGCTAAGAAGATTCCTATGACATATTCTTTTATAAAAGATCTTTTTTCAAAAGAGAGCCTGTTCATGTCAACACCTATCCCCAGTCCTAGAAAAGCTATTAAAGAGCCTGCCACGTCTAACAAGGTTATATTTTCGATAGAGAGTATCTGTGAGATAAATGATGCCCAGAAGACATATGTATAAGATATTGCTGTAGAGAGATTCACTCCAATTCTCTTCATAGAGGCTATATAGATCTGGTCTGCAAGTGCGGGACCTGAGACTCCTAACAAGATCAATATAATTAAGATGTTAAGATCATGTATAAAGACGTTTATGTTGTTCAGAAGTATATATGAGATGATGAATATTATCGTGGCTGAATTTCTTAACAAAGTGATAATATATGAAGAAGCTTTTATTCTATCAATTAATAGAGGAGAGACTCCGTTTCTCAGTAGATGGTGGTTCATCGCCTTTCATATTTACTGATTTCATGGCTCTCCACCATCTACTTCTCAACGGTCTCCCCGAGCCCCCTCACCGCAGAAGCTCACTACTAGTCGCCTAGTGGCTCATCACCCTACGGATCTCGGAAACTCGAGGTCACCGATAAAATATATAAGCTTCTGAAGTTTATAAATTCAGCCTCTGAACATCAATAGATATGAGTGATACAAATAATTATGAAGACCGAAACAGCCCATAGAAAAGCTGCCGAGGCAGAGCTTATTAATGCAAATGTTATATTATTCATTTTGTTCTGCCTAAAGATCCTAGGAATCTGAATATGACTTCTCTTATAACTCCTCTGTGATGTCCCGCGGGAGCATGTCTCATTCCTTCGATAACTATTCTCTCAACTCTCACGCCAAGTTTTCGAAGAAAATCTTCTAAAATTATTGAGTGAAAAGGTCTGACAATAGGATCTTCAGAACCTTGAATAAGAAGAACAGGCCCTCTGATCTTTTCTATATAATATAATACAGAGGTCTTTATATACGCCATAGGATTCTGATAAGGCTCTCCGCCAAGGCTTTTCACAAGACTCATATAGATCTCTCTCTGAGGACTTCTCTCCTCATGGATACTCAGCCATCTAGCCTGAAGAAGTCTATCAGCAGGTGCCCCCACAGCGATCACAGGAGCTTCATGAAATGACGAGAGGATCAGAGATGCGGCACCTCCTAAAGAGAAGCCTGCATAAAGGTCATATTTTTCTCTAGAGTATCTCTCAATAATCTCTTCAAGACTCTCGTATTTAGGCACATACACTTCATATCCAAATTCTTTAATAGGCTCATAAAGCCATGAGACAGCCTCTGGACTGCTGCCAGCTCCGTGAAGTACCAGAGCTTTCATATGAAATCCTTTTGATAAAAAGATTTAGACAACCTTTAAATCTTTATTTAATAAAAAATTCTGAGGCTAAGAATGATTTTCAGAAAGCTTGTATATGAAGATCTTTCATATATATATTCTTGGCTTGATGAAGATGATTATTTAAGAAGAGGAGTCTTAGACGAATATGTTAAAAAAGGCTTGGGATATGGGATCGAGGTAGATAGAAAGATAGAGGCTATAGGTCTTATAAATCTTATTAAAGAGCTGAGATATGCATGGCTGTTAGGTGCGAGAGTTAGAAGAGAGATGAGAAGAAAAGGTCTCGGAGAGTTTCTCACAAGAAGACTTATAGAGGAGAGCATCAGATTAGGAGCTCAGAGAGTTGCCTTATCAACTTCTCTAGATAATAAAGCTGTGATAAGAATTGCTGAGAAAATTGGGATGAGAAATCCTGTCTCAATAATCATGTATAGATTAAGAACTGAATATCTTACTTCTTATCCGACAGGATTGATCGCAGAAGGAGATCTTATAGATCTTGTTGAGAAAATCGTCTATTCAGAAGATCATTACATTATATTTATTGAACATCCCTATGTCTGGATCCCTGTTAAAATTATTAATTTAAAAGATCTTGTTTATAAAGATCTTGTGACAATATGTGTCTCAAAAGATCTTGATGCTATAACATTTGTATATAAAGACGATAGAGGCAGAAGCTGGACTCATATAGTTAGATCGAGCGTTGTCTCAAGCTCATATGAGTCTATAAAGACTTGTTCAGAAATTATGTCTCTAGATAGTTTCAACGGGATCATATTGATTTCCAATAGATCTGTTCTATGGGATCATTATATTAAGAACATAGGCTCAAGAGATTATGAATGGGGTTTTCATATTTTCGATTATCAACAAGATATATCTTAATTTTAAGAATTTATGAGATGAGTGATTTTTATGAATAAAATTATTGTGATCCCTTTTGTATCAGAAGTTCATGAGAGAAGTTATTACGAGAATATTCTCGGAGTCTTCAGAAGATATTTTGAAAAACATGGCATAATGTTTTATGATGATATAGTCTCTTCAGATGATAAGGCTGATATCGCGGCTCAGAAGTTCAGAGACTATATAGTCATCGGCCTGATATTGACTGGCGGAACAAGTAGTTTAGTTCACAAATTTATGTCTAAAGCTTCTCTTAATAAAATCATTTTGTTAGCACATTCTGAACATAATAGTCTTGCATCTGCAGTGTCTGCCCGCAGCAAGATCCGAGGAGAAGGTTCTTCAGCTCTTCTGTATTGGTGTATTGATCCTAGGTCTTTAGAATGTGAGATGATATCTGATTATATTATTAGAGTTGCTAAGGTGCTTGATTATATCTCGAGTCTCAAGATAGTCTTTATTGTTGATAGAGACGATAAAAATGTTGTTGAGAGAAATTTTGAAAAAAGATTCGGCTTATCCATAGATCTTTATTCTATAAATGATTTTATCAATTATATCAATCAGATTTCCGATGAGAAAATTAGAGAGACATCTAAATTAATTGAAGAAAGATACGACTTTAGAGTATCCAAAGATCATATTGGCAGAATTGCTAGAATATATGTGGGCATGAAAGATCTTGTCAATAAATATGGTTATAATGTTATCTCTATAGATTGTTTTCCATTTATAATGAGATACAAAGCCTCTCCATGTATTCCTCTGTCAATGCTTAATAACGAGGGTGTGACAGCTGTTTGTGAGGCTGATCCTGTTGCTATGTTAGGCATGATTCTTGCAAAAGCTTTGTCAAGCTCGAGTGGTTGGATAGGAAATATTGTCTGGACAAGATCTAGAGAGATCATGTTTGCACATTGTACAGCGGCACTTGATATATTAGATGAAAAGCCTATTGCAACCACACATTTCGAGACATCATTGCCATATGGCGTCTCAGGTTCTCTGAGAAAAAATGTTGTCACAATTATCTCTACAGATAGAGAATTCTCAAAAATATATTTGGCCAGAGGAAGAGTCATTAGATCAGGATTGTTGACAGAGACCTCATGTAGAACTCAGACTATAATTGAGCTTGATGTGTCATCAGATAAATTTGTTGAGTATGCCCCATCGAATCATCATGTGATCATATTTGGCGATCATTTGAAAGAGATTAGTGATATAGCATCTATATACAATATCTCAACAATATCATACGAAGACCTTATGAGATAAAAAAGATTTATTCTTGTGATCTTGATACAACAATTTTTCTTCTAATATTCTTAGGTATATAAGGCTTCTCTGGAAGGATCCCTTGAGGTCTATATATCAGTATTAGACCCATTATAAGACCTAAAGATATATAGTCGAACCACACGATGTCAAATGGCAGAACTCCTGCTAGAAGATGTTTATTGAAAATTATTAGTCTATTGATCAAGACGAATATGAAGGTTCCTAACGCCACTCCTAGATTGTTTCCTATTCCTCCTAAAAAGATCATTAGCCATGGAAGAAATGTCCAGTCAAATCTCTGTAGCGTAGGTGTTATTGCTCCGCTATATAAAGTCCATAGAGAGCCTGCCACTCCAGTGAATGCTGAGCCTATTATCATTGCAATAGCTCTGTATCTAGTGAGGCTCTTCCCGAGAGAGACTGCCGCAATCTCATTCTCTCTTATAGCTTTCATAGCTCTCCCGAGAGGTGTTCTCCCGAGAAACTCAGCGTATATATAGAGAATAAATGCTATCAAAAGTATGATCCCAGTCGCCAGATAAAATCTATATCGTGAGCCTATCCATGAGAATACGTCAGGAACCTGTACTCCTAATGATCCATTTATAAATGGTTTGTATGCTATAGCAATATAATTCATTACCTCTCCTAATGCTAATAATGTGATTGCTAGATAATCTTCTCTTAATCTTATTGCAGGCCCTAGCTGTATTAGACCTAATAATGCTCCGAAGGACGCTCCGATCAATAGTATGATTATTAGTAATGTTATGGATATGAGAGGATTAGAAGCTAATATAGGGTTCAGAACCATCAGAGCTGACACAGGCTGTGTTATCGGGTCTGCCTCTACCTTTGCTCCTGTTAATAATATTGCTATCTTAGCTGTTAAATGACCTGTTATATAAGCTCCTCCAGCATATGAGAATAAAAGACCGAAATTAGGTATTCCAGCATATCCTCTCTCAATATTTAATGCTGTGTTAAGCATGAGATATATGCCGAAGAATGCCAAAAGATCTGTTATAAATAGAATTATAACATCAAACATTTTCATCACCTTTTTAATATTATGCTTACAACGCCTCTCGGTATAAATATCAATGTTACGATCAATGTTATGTAAGGAACCATCAGTGAGTAAGTCATGATCCAATATCCTATCACGCCGGACAGCCAAGAGACTAAGACAGTTGTGGCAAGTCCCAGGATAAAACCTCCTAGAGGAGCTCCATATATTTGTTCAAGACCTCCTAATATACTTGCACAGAACATTGGAGCTATCAACAACATTCCTGTAGAAGGATCTGTCATCATATACATTGGCAATAATGCTCCTGCAACACCTGCTAATCCTCCTGCTAAAAACCATGATAATGCCAACATAAGACTTACGTTTATACCATTCGCCTGTGCTAAAGAAGGATTCTCCATAACAGCTCTGAGAGCTGCTCCTATAATAGTTCTGTTAAGAAGTATGTAGAGAAGCATCAGCAACACTATTAATAGAGATGTCGAGACTATTGTCACGCCTTTTAATCCTATCAATGTAAAATCCTGAGGAGCCAGATAGACGTTTCTCGCAGGTATCTTAAAAGTTGTCTGTAGATAATCAGCATATATATTTATGATCCCGAACATTAGAATATCATATGTTAAAGTGGCCATCATAAGTATGAATATAGATGATTTTCTTCTTCTAAGAGGCTCTAAAAGAGCGTAGAAAAGTATTAAAGCTATAATACCTGACACAATAAAACCTAATAATGTTCCTAGATAAGGATTATAGCCTAAAAGAGCAAGTGTATATGAAGTATATATACCAAATACTACAAATGATGCATGAGCGAAATTAGGCACTTTAGTTGTTCTATAAAGTAGCGTTATGCCTAAGGCCATTAGAGATAATAGAGAGGAATATGTGATTCCTGATATCAACGTCTCGATCATGTTAATCACCCGACTCCGAGATACATTTTAGCTATATCCTCTTTATTTACAAGCTCAGAAGGTGTTCCTTCAAATATTATTCTTCCACTGACCAAGACATAGACTTTATCAGCTATTTTAAGTGCTTTATGAACATTTTGTTCTACAAGTAGTATGATCATGTCCATAGTCTTCTTCATCTCAAGAATTTTTTCAATCAACATATCTACATATCTTACGGCCAGACCTGCTGTAGGCTCGTCGAGTAGTAGAAGTCTAGGTCTTTTTATAAGGCCAATGCTTATAGCAAGCATCTGTCTCTCGCCACCGCTTAACGTGCCTGCTACCTGTCTTCTTCTTTCTTTTAAAATCGGGAAAAGATCATATATTTCTTTTAATGAGTTTTCTATATCCTTATGATTCATTCCTGAGAACCTGGCTACAAGTCTTAGATTCTCTTCTACTGTAAGATTAGGAAATATATTCATCAACTGAAAGACGTAAGACACTCCTCTTCTAGAGATCATATGTGGAGGCATTTTATTTAGTCTCTCATCATCTAGCTCTATAGATCCTGAGTATATATCTGCTAAACCGAATATGCTGTTTAATAATGTTGTTTTGCCAGCACCGTTAGGACCTAATACAGCTGTTATCTCTTTTCTTTTAGCTGTAAGCGATACATCATATAAAACATGTAGTTTTCCATAGCCTGAGTTAAGTTTTTCTATTACAAGCATCAGACCTCACCTAGATAAACTGATCTTACCTTCTCATCTCTTATGATCTCATCTGGAGTCCCTGATGAGATGATCTCTCCTCTATTCATAGCATATACATAGTCAGAATATCTAAGTGCTATATCAAGTCTATGTTCTATTATCATAAATGTTATGCCCAGCTTGTTTCTCAACTCAACTATATGAGAAAATATGTTGTGAGCAAGTCTCGGGTTGACTCCTGCAATAGGCTCGTCTAAAATGATCATTCTGGCATCTGACATTAATGCTCTTCCAATTTCTAAAAGCTTGAGACCTCCAGCATCTAATTCAGAGGCTTCTCTATCCCAATACTTGTCTAAGCCAAGTATCTTTAGATATTCAAATGCTTTGTTTATAAGCTCTTCTTCAGTCTTGATCCAACTTCTTCTAAACAGATGTGTTCTAAATTTTTCACCTGGATGATCTCTTGCGGCAACGAGCAGATTATCTAAGACAGATAATTTAGTAAATGGAGAAGGTATTTGAAAAGTTCTTACAAGACCTTCTCTATAGATTCTATCGGGAGGCAATCCTGTTATATTTTTACCTTCAAAATACACCTCTCCTTCATCAGGCTCATATATTCCTGTTATTGTGTTGACAAGAGTTGTTTTTCCACATCCGTTAGGTCCTATGAGAAGCGTAATAGATTTTCTCATAACATTTATATTCACATGATTCACAGCCACCAGACCACCGAATCTTTTAGTAATACCAATAGTTTTCAAATGAATCTCTTTTTCAATAGATTTCATATGAAAAACGCCTCATCTAAAATATTTGATTAAAAAAGATTGTTTAAAAAATTTAAATTATATTACATCTTTGGAACCTCAATAGGTATTGCCCAGCTCACTCTATTCTCTAATACTCTGTAGTATGCCACAATCTTCCAGTCTCTCCCGATTACTGCGTAAAACGCCATGTCAGCATATGATCTATCTCCTTTCTCGTTAAACTCTATGTTTCCTGTTGCCCCCCAATATATCTTTGCCGCCAACGGCACAGCATTTTTGATAGCATCTCCATCGTATTTGCCTGCTAATAATATTGCTAATGCAGCTATCCA